>CAILVY010000206.1 GCA_903837785.1 Candidatus Hydrogenedentota bacterium | reverse complement strand
CGCGGCGGCGCCGTAGAGCACGCCGATGAGCAGGGACACGGCGGTGGCGCAGATGCCGACGGAGAGCGAGACGCGCCCGCCGTACAGGAGGCGGGTGAGCAGGTCGCGGCCGAGGGGATCCGTTCCGAGCCAGTGTTGGGCGGAAGGGGGGGCGGCCCCCAGCAGGAGGTCCTGATCGTCGTAGGCGTATCGGCAGAACCAGGGCCCGGCCACGGCCGCAAGCACGACGACAAACAACACGCCGACGCCGGCGACGGCCATCCGGTTCTTCTGGAGCCGGTGCCAGGCGTCGCGCCAGAGCGAGGTGCCTTTCTCGACGGCCTCTTCGTTCATCGGTTGCGTATCCTTGGATCGAGCCAGGCATTGGCGAGGTCCGCGGCCAGATTCAGCGTCATAACGAGGAGCGCGTAAACAAGCACAGTGCCGATCACCATCGTGTAGTCGCGGTTGAAAGCGGCCTCGACGAATTCCCGGCCGAGCCCCGGGACCGCGAAGACGGTCTCGACGACAAAAGAGCCGGTGAGTATGCCGGCGATGGCCGGTCCGAGAAAGGCCACGACGGGCTGAATGCCGCCGCGCAGAGCGTGCCGCAGGACGACGCGGGCCTCGCGCATGCCCTTGGCGCGGGCGGTGCGGATGAAGTCCTGGGCGAGCACTTCAAGCATGCCGGCGCGGGTGAGGCGCGCGATGTAGGCGGCGTACATGGCGCCGAGCGTAAGGGAGGGCAGGATGCGGTCGGCGGGCGTGCGCCATCCGGCGACGGGCAGCCAGCCGAGCCAGGATGCAAAGACGAGCACGAGCAAGGGTCCGAGCACGAAATTTGGCACGCAGATGCCGATCATGGCGAGGCTCATGGGGGCGTGATCGAGGGCGCTGTTGGGGCGCAGGGATGCGAGAAGGCCGGCGCCGAGGCCCAGCGCGAGGGCCACGAGCAGGCCATAGGCGCCCAACTCAAGTGAGACGGGCAGCCGCAGGAGGATCCACTCGCGGACGCTCCGGCTTGATTTCTTGAAGGAGGGTCCGAGGTCGCCCCGGACTACGCCCCCGAGATAATCAAAGTACTGGCGATACAGCGGACGATCGAGCTTGTAGTACTGTTCGAGGCGTTTCTGCGCCTCGGGAGATACCCGTTTGTCCGCGTCGAAGGGTCCGCCCGGGGCGACACGCACAAGGAAGAACGTCAGGGTGATAATGGCGAAGAGCACAGGGATGAATTCGAAGATACGTTTGATGATGTAGCGTGTCATGGGAGCCCCCCCTTGATCCGCCGCACGCGGGGAGGAGTGGGGAAGACGGGCGATATGGACGCATCAAGGGCCTGGGCGCGTGTGCACGGGGAGGATGAAAGGAGGTGCGCGCTCATGAGCCCGCATACTCCAGATAGATCTCGGTCCAGCGCAGATAGCCCAGAGGATTGGGGGTCAGCCCTTTGACTTCCGGCGCTTTCAGGAATTTCCAGACGTAGAAGTAAATGGGAATGATCGGGGATTCGTCGAGGAGGATGGCCTCCGCCCCTTGAAGGAGTCGTCTGCGCGCGTCCTCGTCAACCTCGGCATAAGATTGTCCAATCAGGCGGTCGAAGTCCGGCGAGGACCAGCCGGTGCGATTGTTTCCGCCATTCGTGAGGAAGCATTCGAGGAAATTAACGGGGTCGAGCACGTCTGCGATCCAGGAGGAGCGCGCCATGCTGTAGTCGAGGGAATTCAGGGACGAGAGATAGACTTTCCAGTCCTGGTTCATCAGCCGCACATCGGCGTTCAGGCTTTGGCGCCACATGCGTTGAAGGGCCTCCGCAATGCGTTTGTGGTTTTCGGAGGTATTGTAGAGGATCTCGACGGGCGGGAGGTTCTTGCCTCCGGGGAATCCGGCTTCCGCGAGGAGGGATCGCGCTTTCTCGATGTCGAACGTGAGGGAGGCGGTGCTGCTGTAGCCGGCCGTGTTGGGCGGGGTGAAACAGAATGCGGCGGGTTCTCCGGCCTTGAGCACGTTCTTCGTCAACTGTTCGCGGTCGATGGCCAAAGAGAAGGCCTGGCGCACCCGTTTGTCAGTGAAGGGCGGGCGCGTGACATTCATCCGGTAGAAGTACGCCCCGCAGTAGGGGTGCGTGTTGAGCAGTTCGGGATGTTTGCGCCGGTAGACTTCGATCTTGCTGAGGGGGATGTCACTTGTCAGTTGGAGTTCGCCCGCGCGGAAGCTGCGCTCCTCCGTTTGCAGGTTGTCGATGGGGTAGAACTCGATGCCGTCCAGGCGGACGGCGCCGGCGTTCCAGTAGTGGGGATTGCGGACCACGCGGATCACCTCATTGGGCCACCACTCGGCGAGGGTGAAGGGGCCGTTGCCGACGAAGCTGCCGGGCCGGGGCCAGGCGGTGTCGCGTTCGTCCATTTTGCCGAAACGCTCGATTGTGGCCCGGTGCACGGGGAACCACGCATAGTGAATCTGCATGCCGAGGAAATACGGCGTGGGATTCTCGAGCGTGACTTCGAGCGTGCGTTCGTCCAGCGCTTTTGCGCCCACCTCGCTGAAATTCGTGATCTTTCCCTCGTTGAAGGGTTTCGCGTTCTTGAGGCAGTTCAGCAGATAGGCATATTCGGCGGCGAGCCCGGGGGAGAGCATCCGGTGCCAACTGTAGACGAAATCCTGCGCGGTCAGCGGGTCGCCGTTGGACCAGCGGCCGTTTTGCCGCAGGGTGAACGTATAGGTCCGCTTGTCTTCGGAGATGGTCCACGATTCGGCTGCGCCCGGGATGGGCTGCATCGTCTTGGGATCGAGATCGGCGAGTCCTTCGAAGAGGGCGGTCAAGACCCGGTGCTCCGTGACGCCGGACACGAGATGCGGATCGAGATTCTGCACTTCCGCCCCGTTGCCCACTTTGAGAATGGAATGGAGGCCGTCAGCAGCCCTGTCACACCCTGAGAAACAAAGGATGCACACCGCCGGCAAGAGGCCAAACGCCCTGTGTGCAAGTCTCACCTGATCTCTCCATTAGTTCTCTGACCGGGGGGATTATAGCTGCTGGGGACGCGATGCAGGAAGTCTCACGTGATTGTTGGAAGCAGGGCGGCTTCTGCCGCTATAGTAGGCGTCCAGCGGCCGCAGGGCGGCGTGCGTGATGCAGGACGGGAGGCGCATCGGATGGATTGGTTTTATGCGCGCGGACAGGAACAGATCGGCCCCATTCCGGAGAACATGTTTGCGTCGCGGGTGGAGGACGGCACGATTGGTCCGGACACGCTGGTCTGGCATGAAGGGATGTCTGATTGGGCGCCGTATCGCGCGGTAGCGCTGCAGCGCGCGGCG
>CAILVY010000205.1 GCA_903837785.1 Candidatus Hydrogenedentota bacterium | reverse complement strand
AGCGCTGCACGGCTTCTTGCGCCGGGCGGGACTGAGCACGCTGACGCAGCCGGCGGGCTATTACGGCCTGGGCCTCACTGTGGGCGACTGCGAGGCGCGGCTCGACGAACTGACCGCGGCGTACACGATGCTCGCGGACCTCGGCGTGTATCGGCCATTGCGGCTGATTGCAGACGCGCCCATGGAGCCGGGCGCGCGGCTCCTCTCGCGCGGCACGGCGCTGGCCATGTACAACATGCTCGAGCAGCCCTTCCCGCACGAGACGGATCCAGAACTTGTGCGTACCTCGGGCATCCGCACGCGGGTGTGCTGGAAAACAGGGACTTCCGCTGGTTATCACGATGCCTGGACCTTCGTGTACAACCAACAGTACGTGGTGGGCGTTTGGGTGGGCAACAGCGGCTCGGGCACGTCCAAACGGCTGGTCGGCGCGCGCGCGGCGCTGCCGCTGGCTGCATCGATTTTCCGCATGTTGCCGTCGCGTTCCGCGCCGGCCTGGCCGGAGGCCGGAGAGGATCTGAAGCCGGTCCAGGTCTGCGCACTGAGCGGGCTGCCCGCGTCCGAGTGGTGTTCCGCGAAGAAAGAAGTCCTGATCCCGCGGGAACAATACACCCATCGGCGGTGCGGCGTGCATTGCCCGCAGCCCGGACTCGAAGTCGCGGCGGAGCGGTGGCCGGGTTCGTCCCGGGGCTGGGACTTGGCAAACATCGTGGACCCGGTTCAGGTGGCCCATGCCGGGAATCCGATAGCGGCGGCGCAACACGTGGCCTTGCGTATCAAGTCGCCTTCGGACAAGGCCCAGTACATCCTGACCGGAGAGGCGAAGGGGGACCGCATCCGGCTGGATGCTTCGCTCGAGGGACAGGCGCTCCTGCACTGGTACCTCGATGAGCGTTATCTGGGGAGCAGCGAGAACGATGCGCCGCTTTTTCTCGATCTGGCGGCCGGGACGCACAAACTGACTTGTCTCGCGCCGGACGGCGCCACGGACAGCGTGCACTTCGAAGTCTTGCGCTCCGGCGCCTCCGCGCCGCTGAAGACCTCCTGACGCAAAGGCTATCGAGGTCGCCGCCGGCCCCGCATGCCGCCGCCATAGCCGCCGTCCATGGAGGTGCCCAGCGGTGCTTTCGCGCCCGGGGGCGCGACAAAGATCTGGTCCGTGCCTTCCTGCACATTCGTCATCATTGTGAAATCGAAACCGCGGCCATGGCTGAAATCCGGGGTGGCGCCGCCGTTGTCCCGGGCATCGGTGCCAGCGCTGTACAGGACGTACAGTTCTCCTTCCTTGTGATAGCCAAACGGAAGGCAGGAAATGGGGTCCTGCGGCAATTCCCGGATGAAGGCGGGAACCAATTCGTCCAGCTTTTCCGGATACGCCCCCTTGGCCTTGTGGAAGCGTTCGAGGGCCAGGGCGAGCCGGGTCGCCTCGTAGTCCGCTTGTTGGCCGCAGGCGCGTGCAATCATGAACGCCGAGCGGCACCTCGGAACCAGCCAGCCTTCCCAGGGATTCCGCATCAGGTCGCGCTGCTCCTTTGAGAGCCAGCGCAGCACATCGCAGGTGCATTTCTCCGCGATTCCGTAGTACTCGGCCTTGTTTTCGATCACTTCGCGCGAGGCCCTGGCCATGCGCCAGAGGATGTGCCGGGCCAGCAGGTTCTCCGGGAATCGCCTCATGTAGTTCGGCACGGGCTGCAGCAAGGATTCATCCTGTATCCGCCAGGAATTCTCGATCACGATCTTGCGATCCGCGAAGGGCGGTCCGAGCGTGTCCAGGGCGCGTTGAAAGGCCTCGATGTCCGTTTCGGCCAGCACCTCACGGGCAAGTTCGCGGATAATGGAGCCGATCGTTTCGCGCGGGCTTCCCCGAAAGTAGAAGCGGAGGGTGCTGCAGTTTTCGGTCAACACCCGCGTCAAGCGCAATCCGTCCACAAAGTAGGCCACGGCTTCTCCCGGCGCGTTTTCGAATTTCGCGAGGGTATATCCGCGCGCCACGAGGAGCACGGGCAGGCGGTAGACGCCTTCGTCGAATCGCTGATCGAAGAGCGTGTCCGGCTCGGGCTGAAGGCAGAAGGGCTTGTTCAGCGCCTCACGGGCTTTGGCAATCACCGGATCGGCGGCATGGAGATACGTGGTGAATTCCGGGTCGCCTATCGGCCGGGGCACATCCAGCAACGCAAACCAGGCGTCGGGTTCCGGCTGATAGGGGATCTTCAGTTCGGGCCTGTCGGGGATCGGGATGTTCACGCGCGGCGGCGCGGGCGGGTAGAGCCTGGCGGCTTCCTGCAACAAGGGATAGCCGTTATCCGGCGACCGGCGATTTGCCGCAATCTCCTCGCGGCCTTCGGGCATGATAACGGGCGGGGTGACATTGAGCCAGCGGACCGCGGTGGCCAGAATGGCCAACGCCAGCACGATCGCCACTACGAGGGCGAGATTGCGCCGGGCTGAATTGGCGGTATGTTTGCGTTTCATGCCAAGGCACCTACAAGTGAGAAGGCGCGGGGCCGCCGGGCGGGGCGACGAAAACCTGGTCCACGCCTTCCTTGATGTCCGAGATCAATTCATAGTCGAAGTATGACCCATGATTCGGGTTGGCAGGCGTTCCGCCGTTGTCTTTGGCGTCGGTGCCCGGACTATACAGGAGATACGCGGGGTCTTTTCGCTGATAGCCGAAAGGCTGGCAGGAGATGGGGTCTTGCGGCAATTCCTCGATGTATGCCGGAAGCAGTTCGGCCAGGCTCTCCGGATAGGCGCCTTTTTCCTTGTTGAAGCGTTCGAGCGCCAGGGCAATCCGGGTGGCCTGATAATCCGCCTGGTCTCCGCACACGCGCGCCATGAGGAACATCAGGCGGCCCGCCGGATCGAACCAGCCGCTCCAGGGATTGTGCGTAAAGCGGGGATGTTCCCGAGCGATCCAAAGGAGGAAATCGCTCTGGCATCGTTGCGCCAGGTCATGCCAGAACTGCCTCTGCTCGATGACTCGGCGCGAAGACCGGGCAAGCCGCCACAGGGAGTAGCGAAAGAAGAGGCTCTCCGGAAAACGTCTCATGTAATCGGCGGCCGGCTGCAACAACGTGTCATCGTGAATCCGCCAGGCATTCTCGAGCATGGCTTTGCGGTCGGGAAACGGCGGGCCGAGTTCGCGCAGCTCGCGCTGGAACGCCTCGATCTCCAGGGGGGACAATGTTTCGCGGGCGAGGCGGCGCATCATGGACAAGATCGTGATTCTGGCGTTTGCCTGGAAGATGCTCCGCGATGCATCGTCACTGTTCGCCAGAATGCGGATGAACCGCAGGGCATCCAGGTAATAAGGCAGGCCCTCGGCCGGAGCGCCCTCGTATCTCGCGAGCGATTCGCCGCGCGCTGCGAACACGAACGTGAGCAAGAATACGCTGTCAGCACTGCCGTTCTCGAAGTAGGTCGGGGGACTGAGCGGAAGGCAGAACGGCCTGGCCATGGCTTCGCGCACTTTGGCGATCAACGGATCGCAGGCATGAATATACTTCGTAAATTCCGGATCGCCCAACGGCCGCTGCACGTCCAGTGACTCGGAGAGGGAGCCGGATTCCGGCGTATAGGGAATCTGGAGGTTTGGCTGCACGGGATGCGGCATGGCCCCACGCGACGGCTTCGGCGGGAACAGTTTCACGGCCTCTTCCAGCAACGGGTAGCCGTTGTCCGGGGATTGCCGCTTCGCTGCGATCTCTTCGCGGCCCTCCGGCATGATGAGCGGTGGGGCAGTGTTCAGCCAGCGCACCGCGCCGGCGAGCCCGCCCAGCACGATAACAAGCAGGGCCACGAGCATCAAATTACGGCGGCCCGACATCGCCTTATGTTTGCGTTTCACCTCGACACTCCTGCGCGCAAGCGCGCGCACATCCCATGCTTGACGCATCATTTCGCTCTTGGCGCATGCATGTCAAGCGGTCAGCGCTCATTCCTCGGCAACACGTCCTGCATTTGCTCCTGCCCCTTGCGCCACCAGGAGACCTGGAATCGCGGCATCCCCTCATCCACGGAGTACAGGTACGGCTTCCCGTCCAGGGGGCTGTTTTCGATCCCTTCCAGATACTTCGGAACGAGTTCGTCGAGTGTGTTGGGATATGCGCCATTGTCGCGGCGGCAGCGTTCACACGCGATGAAGAGAATGTTCGCGTAGAGTCGCGCTTCGGCGAATCCGGCGGAGTACAGATGTTGAGAAATCTCCTGAAACGGCGACACGCCTATGGCGCTCCAGTCGGCGGCTTCCGGATGCGCCTCCAGCCACCTGCGGAATTCGATGACCGGCTTGTCCGTCAATGCGAAGATCTCGTCCTTGTATTGCTGCAGGAACCGAGCGATGCGCCGCATCTGCACGTAGAGATAGGTATTCGCCGCGCGCTGCGGGATCGGGCCTTCTTTGGGCACCCCGGCTTCCAGCGTGTTGTCCAGCATCCAGAAGTCCTTCTCGACCACGATTCTCAGAGAAGGAAACACCGGCCGCAAGGCCTGAAGACGCTGCTGCACACGTTCGAGGAATTCGGGCGCCTCGGCGGATCGAACCAGGCGCCGCAGCTCGCGGTACACGTCATCGTCGTAAGATCCGTATGCGCCGGGCGTGAGCTGAAGCCGATGGTTGACTTGCCACAAATCGAAAAGAAGGTCGGCGGCTTCGTCATAACGTCCTTCAATGATGCCCATGGCCCCGGCCAAACACGCGAACAGGGCGAGGTCGTAGCGATAGGCGCGATAGTCACGATACGTGGGCTTGTTTGGAACGCGCCAGGCGGGCCTGGAGAGCGATTCTCTGACTTTGGCGGCGGCGTTTTCGCATTGATGCAGAAAGGCGAGCAATTCCGGATCATTGTCCGGGCGGTCGATCCTGAGGCGCCTTCCGATCGAGTTGTCTTCGGTTTCGTAGAACATCTTGCGACCGGGCTGCTTCGGATCCTCGAGCACAAGCGGCATGGGCCTGACTTTCGGCAACAGCCCCCTTGCTTCGTCGAGAAGGGTCACGGCGTTCTCTTCCGGGGGCACTTCGGGGAGATTGCGCCATTCGGGAAGCAGGACAACGGGGGCGCGGTCCATGAAACGGACGCCGATGGCCGCTGCGAGAAAGAGGGCGGCGAACACGAGCACCAGCGTAAGGTTGCGTCTTCCGGTGAGCTTTCGGGGACGGCGCATCTTCAGCTACCCGCCGCCCGGACCCCGGCGAATTCGCGCCAGCGCAGGGCGAGCGTCGAGCCGATGAGGAAGGAAAGAGTGATCAGCGAGAGTACGATCAGGGCTTTCCCCCCGCTGATGATGAAGACTTCCTTCTGGAAGGTTCCGAGGACTGTCTGGATTTCGACGTTGGCGCGCTGCGTGGCGAGCTTGGGCAGGATGGCGTCCGTGTACTTCTGGATAGTGAAGAAATCGATGAGTCCGGGGACAAGCGTGGCGAGGCGCTGCCAGCCGTAGAGGAGCAGCACGCCAATGACGATGGGCCGCTTTGTCGTGACGCCGAGGAAGACCGTGACTGCGCCATAGCCCGCAAGAGCCATGAACGCCACGCCGGCGTAGTGCAGGAGCAGGACGATTCCCGGGCGATCGAAGGTAAGTTTGTCGAGGGCGGTGCAGGCGGCGAAGGTGAGGGCCACGGAAAGCAACAGGATGAAGGCCGACACGGCGAGGTAGGAGATGAACCGCCCGAAAACCCAGGCGGAGCGGAAGATGGGCCGGGTGAGCATGAAAGGCAGCGTCTGCGTTTCGATGTCCTCTCCCACCAGCATCGTGCCGAAGAAGAGGGCCAGCAGCGGCGCGAGCACATTGATGTGCACCTGCTCGAGCATTTGCGAAAAGACTTTGCTGCCGTCCTCGGCAAATTGCTTGGGCGACAGGAAGGCCATGGCGAGGGGGATCAGCACGGGGAGCATTGTGATGGCCGCGGCCAGCACAATGCGCTGCCGCCGGACTGTGATAAGCAGCGAATGGCCGAAGGCGGCGCGGAGATAGGTTATATAGCCGCCGGGTTTTGCCTGGGGACGCCTGGAATCCTGGGCCACCGCCTCGATGCCGCTCATGCCGACTCCTTTACTTCGTCAGATAATCGAATACTGCCTGGAGATTGTCGTCGGAACACTGGATGCTCTCGATCCGGACGCCGTTCTCGCGAATCATGTCGTTCAGGCGCTGATAGCAGAGGTTCGGATCGCGGGTCCGGATGGTCACTTTGCCGTCCTCGAACTCGACTATCATCGTGCCTTGATCTTCCACAAAATGCCGGGCAATAGCACGGGGGTTGTCGCTCTCGACCGCAATCGTGTGCGGATGCTCGTCGATGAGGTCGCGGATCTGGCGCACCCGCCCCTGGGCGAGCATCGTTCCGTTGTAGAGCAGCACCACGTTGTCCGTGATGCGCTCGATCTCGTAGAGGATGTGGCTCGAAACGACGACGGCATAGCCCATCGCGCCCAGGCGGTGGATCAGCGCGTACATCTCTTCGCGCCCCCGGGGATCCAGGCCCGACATGGGCTCGTCCAGGAACAGCAGGTCGGGATTGGTGGCCAGGGCCTGCGCGATCTTGATGCGCTGGCGCATCCCCTTGCTGTACTCGTCGATCGGGTCGTGCATGCGGTCGGTCATGTGGACGAGATCAATGGCTTCTTCCGTCGCCACCCGCGCAGCCCGGTCGCGCATACCCCAGAAGCGGCAGAGCCAGTAAACGAACTCATGGCCGGTCATGTTCTCGTAGAACTTGTCGGTCTCCGGGCAATAGCCGATGCGGCGGAGTATCGCGCGATTGTTCCGGGGCGAGGCGCCCAGGACGCGAATGGAGCCCCGGCTCGGGCGGTACAGGCCGAGCGCGAGCTTGATGAACGTGCTCTTCCCGGCGCCGTTGGGTCCGAGGAGTCCCGTAACGCCCGTTTCAATCACCACGCTAAGGTTGTTCAGCGCAATGACTTCCCCAAACCACTTGGACAATTCGTGGGCTTCGATTACCGCGGACATACTAACTCCCGTACGGCTACCGCCGTGATGCTATGGCATACCGGGACGGTTTCGATCATACAAAGCAAATCCAGTATACGGCAAATGGGCGGTTGGGTAAAATCGCCGAACCCGCTGACCCGATATCCGATGAGGAGACGGACACGCACTATCGAGCGTGCCCGGGCCGCGAACACGGCGATCACGCGGACCTTCTGCTTCTTGGCGGTCATCGCGTCTCGCGGAGATTCGTGACATCGACGGAGAGCATTCACGTCCCGGGCGAAATCAGGTGTCTCCTGCGGGCGTCCGTAGACGGAGGCGCATGACGCCGATAAGCGCGAGCAGTCCGGTGAACAGCACGAGGCCCGCGATGCCGGCGAGGGGCACGCCTTGAGAGACGGTCAGCACGACCTCCCCGGAGAGGACGGAATCGCCGTTGGCATCGTGGACCACGACGGAGTAGGCGCCTGCGTGTTCGTCCTCAAGGGCGGGAATCGTCCATTGGCTTTCCACAGCGAAGGGGATGGATTCACCGCCTTTCATCCACTGATACGTCAGGGGCGGGTATCCGCCCGTGGCTGTGACGGAAAACGTAAAGGGCTTGTGAAGCTCGCCTTCCCCGCCCAAGGGCGGCTGGAGAATGCTCACGTGGTCCTCGATGAACAGCGAGGCCGGGGCGGTGGCATAGGTTAGGCCGTCGTAGGAGACTTCACACCAGTAGTCGCCGCGGTTCAGGATGGAGAGGTCCGGGAGCGTCCAGGAGGGTGATGTGGGGCCATCCTGAACAATCTTGGCGCCGTTGTCCCACTTCCATTGATAGGCCGGGGTGCTGGCGCCGCAATCGGGCGTTACGCTGAAGGTGTGATTGTCGCCGGCGTATTTCATTGCGCTTTCCGGCACATGCGCGAAGCCGCGCCAATTGTAGATCTCGCAAAGTTCTGAAGCGGCGCCCGCAAAGGGATTGCCCGCGGCGTCGCTGACGAGGCCATCGATCAGGATCCCGATATCGCCATCCGCGTCCGGGTCCGCCAGCGTGATCGTGACTGTGTACTCGGGACCGGCGCCGTCCAGGGCCAGCGCGCCATCCAGCGACCCGGCCAGCGACAACCTTTCCGGGGTGAAAGTGGGAGCCACCGGCTCGGAGAACTGGACGGAGAATCGGACGCTGTCGGAGCCCGTGGGGCTGGCCGTGATCCGGGTGATAAGGGCGTCCGGCGGGGCCGTGTCGAGCGTTATCCCGTCGCTGATGGGGTCCGTGGAAGCGTTCCCCAGGGAATCGCGGAAACGCACGAAGATCGTCTTGGGGCCGTCACCGCCGCTGAGCTCCCATGCCTTGCTGACGGCATAGCCCTCCCAGGGGCTCCAATCCGTATTGTCCGGGCTGAATTGCATCTCGGACACGCCGGATGCGGCATCGTCGGCGGACAGGGTCAGGGTGACGGAGGCGCTGTTGGCATAGACGGCACCGGCATTGATGCTCACGGTACCCGAGGGCGGCGTGGTATCCAGGACGATCTCATCCAGAATCGTTTCCGTGGAGGCGTTCCCCAGCAGATCGCGGAAGCGAACGTGCACGGTCTTGAGGCCGTCGCCTTCGGCCAACGCCCACGCTTTGCTGGCGGCGAAGTCCTCCCAGTCGCTCCAGCTCACAGCGTCATTGCTGAACTGCATCTGCGCGACGCCGGCACCGGCATCGGCGGCAGACAAGGCGAGCGTTACGGACAAGGCGTTTGTGTAGATGGCGCCGGCGTTGATGCTGACGGCACCCGAGGGCGGCGTGCCGTCCAGGGCAATCTCGTCCGAGATGGTTTCGTTGGAGGCGTTCCCGGCCAGGTCGCGGAAGCGAACATAGACGGTCTTGAGGCCGTCGCCTTCGGCCAGCATCCACGCTTTGCCGGGGGCGAAGTCTTCCCAGGCGCTCCAATCGCTGTTGTCATTGCTGAACTGCATCTGGGAAACGCCCGTGCCGGTGTCCGCGGCCGACAGGCTCAGCGCGACGGACGTGGTGCTCGTGTAGGCGGACCCGGCATCGATGTTGACTGCGCCCGAGGGCGGCGTGCCATCCAGGGTCATGCCGACCGCTGCGGGTCCGGGACTGGTCGTGGCGGCCTCTTCATTCCTGGCGGTCACGGCAAGCGAGTAGGAAGCATATTCGGCAAGTCCAATGACCGTGACGGTCCCCCACGCCGCCGCGGTCTGGAATAGCGGGCTGTCGCCCAACGAACCATCGGCCTGAATCCACGACAGCCCCCCCACCTCGGGGAACACGTGGAGGGCGTAACGGGTAATCGCGGGGTTGCCGTCGCCCGCGCCCACCGCCACGTCCAGCGTGTGCACCCCGGGGTTGCTCACGACGGGCGCCACCGGGACGGCGGCAAGGGTGAACCTGGACGCGGAGACGGGAGCCGTCTCGACCGCCGCGCCGTTTCGCGAGGTGGCGGTGAACGTGTATTGCGCGTTCGGCGTGAGTCCGGAGGCGGTCCACGGATTCGTGTGCTGCACCCAACCGGAGTCGGTTCCGGCGGTCACGTTGGCCAGTCGAATGCCCGAATTGCCGCTGTCGAGGCGGCTGGGCACATTGGCCGGGGCGCACGTGATGGCATCCACGGCCACGTCGGGAAAGGCCAGGCCGGATACGGGTTCGATCAGGGTCCAGGCGGAGTACGGCGCCGACTTGCCGCCATCGCCAAAGAAGTTGCTTGCACAGATCTGGAACGTGTACGGGCTGTTGACCTCGAGTCCGGCATGCGGCCAGGACTGCGCGTCGGGCGCGGGGGTGGCACTCAACGTGACGGGCGGCGCCAAACCCGGATCGTCATAGAGTTTGAAGCCGGTTTCGTCCGTGGCGGTGTCGGTCCACGTCCAGGTAATTGAATCCAGGCTGATATCCGTGGCACCGGGATTGGCAGGCGGAACGGGAAGCAGGTCCACGCACCACAGTTCAACACCCTGTGCGGTTCCATTCGTGGCCGCAAAAAGGATGCGGTTCTCGAGCCGGGCCATTCCGGTGGGATTGGAGCTGGGCGCGCCGGCGGCGATGTCGCCAAGACGCCAAGTCTCCCCTGCCGAGCCGCGCGACTCCCACAACTCAAGCCCGGTGGCCTCGTCGGCCGCGGCGAAGAAGAGGGCCCCGCCCGTCGAACTCATGTTTTGCGGAAGTGAGCCGCTGGTACCGGGGCGAATGTCTTTGATCATGACTGTGCCCGCGCTGGTGCCGTCCGTCTTCCAGAGTTCAACGCCGTTGCTGCCATCATTGGCCTGGAAGTACAGCGTGGAACCGATGGCCATCAGGTTCGTGGGATTGGAATTGCCCGAACCGGGAAAGATGTCCTTGACTATCACGGTGCCGGCGTCGGTGCCGTCGCTCCGCCACAGTTCGTAGCCGCTGACGCCGTCCGTGGCCTGGAAGTACATGGTGGAGCCCACGGGCGTGAGATATGAGGGGGTGGAACCGTTCGCGCCGGGATAGATGTCTTTGAGCAGCGTGGTGCCCGCGCCGGTGCCGTCGCTGATCCACAATTCCGCGCCATTCGCGGCGTCGGATGCCTGGAAAAACATCTTTGTGCCCGCCACAGCCAGGTAGATGGGCGAGCCGTTGCCCGAACCGGCATAGATGTCCTTGAGCAGGACGGTGCCGGCATCGGTGCCATCACTCACCCAAAGTTCGGAGCCGTTCACCGTGTCGTAGGCCCGGAAGTACAGATTCGAACCCATGACGGTCAAGTTCGAGGGATTGGCGCTCGCCGCACCGGTGCAGATGTCTTTGACCAGAACGGTTCCATCGGCTGTGCCGTCGCTCTTCCAGAGTTCGGCGCCGTAGACGTCGTCGGGGGCGCGGAAGAAGACGGTGCCGCCAAGAGGCGCCATATTCGAGGGGGTTGAGCTTCCCGTGCCGGGATAGATGTCCTTTACGAGCGCCGTGCCGGCCGAGGTGCCATCACTCTTCCAAAGCTCCGCGCCGTTGCTTCCATCCGAGGCGGAGAAGAAAAGCACGGCGCCCGCCACCGTCAGACTCGTGGGATCGGCGCCCGCAGCTCCCGCGCAGATATCCTTGAGCATCGCCGTGCCCAGCGCGGTGCCGTCCGTGGTCCACAATTCCGCGCCGTTGAGACCGTCCGATGCCTGGAAATAAAGCTTCTCGCCCATCTTCGTGAGCAACTGCGGCTTTGAACTTGTGACCCCCGGATTGATGTTCAGCACCTGGCTGGTGCCGGCCGCGGTCCCATCGCTTTTCCACAGCTCCAGGCCGTTGATGATGTCCCTCGCGGCGAAGAGGAGGGTGGAACCGAGCGCTGTCAAAACCTGGGGACTTGAGGCGGTGGCGCCGGGATAGATGTCCTTCAACAGGGCGGTACCGGCCGTGGTACCGTCGCTGGTCCACAACTCGTCCCCGGTACTGCCGTTGTTTGCTGAGAAGTAGAGGATCCCACCCGCTACTGTAAGGGATTGAACAGCCGAGCCCGTGGTGCCGGGATAGATGTCCTTCACCAGGGTGGTACCGGAGTCGGTCCCGTCGCTCCGCCACAGTTCCGGGCCGTTGGCGATGTCGGTGGCCTGGAAATAGAGGATTCCGCCCGTATAGGCGAAGTACTGCGGCATGGAATTGCCGGTGCCGGGATAGATGTCCTTGACGCGAACAGTGCCGGCGCTGGTGCCATCGCTCTTCCAGAGCTCCGTCCCGGAAGTCGCATCTCGGGCACGAAAGTAAAGGGTCGAGCCCGCGGCGAAGAATCCGGCCGGATTCGAGCCCGTGACGCCCGGGTAGATGTCCCTGACCAGGACAGTGCCGGCCGTGGTGCCGTCGCTCTTCCACAGTTCCGCTCCAGCGGCGGCCGTGGTGGCCCTGAGGTAAAGCGTCGAGCCGACGACTGTGAGGCTCGTCGGGCTGGAACTCGTTGCGCCGGCATAGATGTCTCGCAGCATGACGGTGCCCGCGGCCGTGCCGTCGCTCCGCCACAGTTCGACCCCGTTCACCCCGTCGCTCGCGGTAAAGTAGAGCGTGGAACCGATGGCCACGAGGTTTTGCGGGCTGCCACTGTTGCCTCCGGGCCAGATGTCCTTGACGATCCCGGTGCCGGCGGGCGTTCCGTCTGTCTTCCAGAGCTCCTGCCCGTTCGTGCCGTCCGTGGCCTGAAAGAAGAGAGTAGCGCCCGCGGTCGTCAGCAAGGCGGGATTCGCGCCGCTGGGCAGAAACCCATTGCTCAGCATGACGGTGCCCAGCGCGGTGCCGTCGCTCTTCCAGAGTTGATAGCCGTTTCCACCGTCGTTGGCGGAGAAAAAGATTTCCGAGCCCATGGCGGCCAGGTACTTGGGCCAGGCGCTGCCGCCGCCGGGTTGGATGTCCTTGACCAAGGCGGTGCTGCCGCTGCTTCCGTCACTCTTCCACAGTTCGCGCCCGTTGCTGCCGTCATCGGCCGAGAAGAAGGCCGTCGAACCCAGAACACAAATCCCCTGCGGAGAAGAATCGGGATTCGAGGAGGGGATTGTCAGATTGATGTCCTTGAGCAGGTAGGGGACACTTTCGGCCCACCCCCCCGCTCCGGCCACGAGGACGACCACAAGCACGGCCAATGGCTTCCACTTGCCCATATGCACCTACCCCACAAAGACCCCGAGCGTCTATTGACCCTCTGCCTCACCTCACGTCATTGGGCTGTACGGCAGTTCCGCCACCCTGCTCTTGGCGGACATATTAATATAGTGCCCCCCGCATTTCAGTGTCAACAGGAAAAGATCGGGAAACACGGGGCGATGATGTCTCATCCGCCGGGCATGGCGGGGGAATTGGAGTGAATAGTCGGAGCACGAATACGTCTGGTTGAATAATAATGCTCCCTTCAAATGTGCGCGGTTCCGGCGCCAAGCCCGCCGCGCCCGCCCCGGCCAAAGGCAAAGACGACCTCGACGAGATCCTCGTGCAGCTAAAGAGCGGCATCCAGGTTATGTAATTCATTAATCAGAATCGATTTGATGGGGAAAGTCTCTTTACGGAACTTCTCCCCACACTCCTTTCAAGAGCTGCTTGGATACGTGGCATGGGGATGGAATCCCTACGTACGGGGGTGACGATATCCTCTGATAGACAGCGCGCTCCCCAGCCCCGCAATAGCGGCAATCAGGATGAGCAGCGCGGCATTGCTCATCGGCACTTGATACTCGGGATTGGCATCGAGGGAAGCCCGGACGGCTTCTGCCACGCGATCGATTTCCGGCCTGTAGTCTCCGCAGATTTCCGTGGCGCGATCGAGATAGGCTTCCGCCGTCGCGGCATCGCTGCCCAAGTATCCCGCCAAAAGCGCGACAAGTGTGCTCCGCACAAAGGCATCCTCGCCGGCCAGCCCTTGGCCGTAGTACGCGGTGAGGTTTCGGAACGACTCCGCGGCGCCTCGGATATGCAGTTCGGCCGTCTCCCGCGTGAGGCCGGGAACCCGCGCCGCGAGCGGAGCCGCGAAAGCCGCCGCCGCCCAGCCCGCCGCGTTCTGGCCCGCACTCGATGAACTCTGCGCGATCAATGTACCCAGGCGCGGTCCGTAGTCCATGCGGAGGAGATATTCCACGGACATTTCGAAGATGTCCTCCGCGCGAATCATCGACAGCCCGAATTCCGCGCTGATCTCGCGAATCTTGATCGTCGAGTAGATGTCGGGCGCCCCGGCATCGTAATAGAGATGGGCGAAGTAGTCCGCGCCCCAGGCTCCGTTATGCGTGGTGAAGCCCGTAGTGAAAAAGGAACGCGGCGCCAAGCCGTACTCGAAATGAGTCATGTGCTGCATGGCGTTCATCTCGGCGGGCCAGTTGCGGAAGAGCGCATTGAAATCAGGCATCATTGCCCCGAAGAGCATGTCGCCGTCCGTCGTGCCCAGGGCGCGCATGGCGATATAGGCATGCGTCCCCGGCCCCCATGCCTTCGCCGGACCGCACAACAGCACAAGACACAGCACCACGCCCATTCGCTGCATAAGGCCACCTCTCCTTGCTCCCTTCCAGCATAACAGCCTAATCTCCTCACGTCCATCCCGGAATCGTCCTCTCACATCCCGCAATTGTGCGCCTCCGCAATCGCTGAAACCTCGCCGAATTCCGGGGGGTCCATTGACAAACCGCCTCGCCACATGGCACGTTATCTCAAAAAGGAAATCTCGCCGTGAGTTCAGTTCTCGATTTTGCCCGTAATCACAAGATCATCACTTCCATCCTGGTGGTCCTCCTCCTGATCACGCTGCTCATTCTGTCGCGGCCGATCGGCCCGTGGCGTTCCTATCGCGCGGACCTCGTGAAATCCCCGGCGACCACGAAGGAGAAACCCGGCGTGCTTCGGGTGGGCGTGGCCAAACGGGACATCACCCCGAACTTCCTGCTGTACGACAAGTTCGTCGACAAGAACGGCAACAGCCGTTACGAGCCGGACAAGGGGGACTACTTCGAGGACACGAACGGCAACGGCAAGGTGGATTCTCCCTGGATCGCGGGCTTCAGCAACAATCGCCCCGCGCAGGGCGCACATGATCCGTTGTGGGCGCGCGCCATCGCGTTCGAGAACAACGGCGTGAAAGTGGTTCTGGTGACCCTCGACAGCATTGGCATCTTCCACGAGGCCATCATCGACATGCGCAAGCGGCTCGATGCCACGCTCGGCGTGGATCATCTGATGGTTTCGTGCCTGCACAACCACGAAGCGCCGGACACGATGGGCATCTGGAGCGTGGGCCTCGAGAAGCCGCACTATCGCTTTGACACGGCGTATCTCGAAATGGTCAAAAAATCCGTGGTCGAGGCGGCCGAAGAGGCGGTGAAGAACCTGGCCCCCGCGGAAGGCATTGTTGCCGAAGCGCCGGCGGGGCCCGACGGATTCATGGATGACAGCCGCCTGCCGCACGTCTACGACAACGTGATCCGGTGCGCGCGTTTTGTGAAGCCGGGCACGGACGACACGATCGCCACGATGCTCGTGTGGGGCAATCACGCGGAGACGCTGGGCAGCGACAATCCGCTTGTCACTTCAGATTTCTGCCACTATTGGCGCGAGGGCGTTGAGAAGGGCGTGAAGGAGCCCAATGGCACGCCCGGGCTGGGGGGCATGTGCCTCTATTTCCAGGGCATGGTTGGCGGACTCATGACCCAGCTCCACACGACGGTTCCTGACCGCAACGGCGGCCAGGAGTACCGGGAAGGATCCTACGAGAAAGCCCAGGCCCTCGGGGAGAATCTCGCCATCTTGACGGTGAAGACGCTTCGCGACGCGAAGGCCGTGAAGATGGAGAGCAACCAGGTGGCCGTGGTGGCCAAATCCATCTTTGTGCCCACGAAGCCGCTGTTCAGCTTTGCGGCCTTCATCGGGCTCGTGCATCCAGGATGGTATTGGGGCAAGGTGAAATCCGAAGTGGACGCCTTCCGCATCGGCGACATCGAGATTCTCACGGTGCCCGGCGAGCTCTATCCCGAGATTGCCGAAGGCGGCGTCGAAGCGCCCGCGGGACAAGACTTCGCCCTTCCTCCGATGGAAGTCCCGCCGCTACGCGGGCAGATGTCGGGCAAGGTCACGATGATCATGGGCTTGGCCAACGACGAGATCGGCTACATCATCCCGAAGAGCCAATGGGACGACAAGCCTCCCTATGCTTATGGGCGCACGGACAAACCTCAGTACGGCGAGCAGAATTCGTTCGGGCCGGAGGCCGCGCCCACGGTCCATGCCGCGGCGCTTGGCGTGATCGAGACGCTGCACAAGTCGTTGTCCACTCCGTGAGCGCCGTGACCCGGCCTGCCGAGTCGGAAGCCCTCCGATGAATCGGGCGGAGGACAGAACCACCCGTCTGGCCGTCCTGGATCAGTTCCGAGGCTATGCCATCTTCGGCATGATCCTCGTCAATTGCCTGGGAAAGTTCGACGTCATCCACTGGCTCTTCAAGCACCACCGCGACGGCTACTCCTATGCCGACACCATCGCGCCGGTCTTCATTTTTGTCGTGGGCATGGGATTTCGCCTCTCGCTCCTCAGGCGGATCGCGCGCGACGGCCCCGGCCGCGCACGCAGGAGTGCGCTCCGCCGCTATGCCATCCTGATGCTCCTCGGCGCGCTCTACGGCCAATTCGATTTCCGGGTCTCGGTCTGGGACGCACTCATGGACATCGGGGTGGCCGGCGTATTGGCCTTGCCGTTCATCGACCGCGGGCCGCTGCCGCGGCTCCTCGCCGCTGCGTCTTATCTCGTCATCTATCAAGTGCTCTTCCTCTTTTCGGGCTACGGCGCATGGCTCATGCATCACAGCATCGACGGCGGGCCCCTGGGACCGCTGAGCTGGGTGTCTATCCTGCTGCTGGGCTCGCTGGCCTACGACTGGCTCGCCGAAGGCTCGGCGGCTGTCCTGAGCGCCCGATGCCTGGCCTGGGGCATCGGATTGTCTGTTCTTGGCTGGGCGTTTCATGTGCCCTGGCCCGGCCTCAAGGCCGAGTGGGTCTTCACGCAGACGGCGATGACGATGCCGTATACGCTTTATTCCACGGGCCTGGCTTTCCTCGCGTTCTGGGCCTTCTACCTCCTGTGCGACCGCCTGCAACTGCGCGTGCCCCAACTGAGCATCCTCGGCGAGAACCCGCTCGTGATCTACATCCTGCAGGCGGTGCTCATCCTCGTTGCCTTGCTCTTCGTGCCGCGGGGCGTCCCACTCCCCCTTGCCCTGCTCACGTGGCTCGCGATCTATGCGCTGTGTTTCGCCGTTGCCGGGCTCCTGCATTGGAGGGGCAAGATCATCCGGATCTGAGGCGGCCTTCGCGCGCGTCCCTTGATTATTCCTCGCCGCACAGGCCATCATTAGGCGCGGTCTCCGACCAGAAGGCAACTCCATGCAGAAAAGCACTTTGCTCTTGGTTGACGATGAAGAGCCGAACCATCATGTGTTTCAGCACGTGATGGGCCGTCATCTTCCGGACTGCGAGCTGCGCATTGCGTGGAATGTGGCGGAAGGCCTGGCGCTGGCCGAGGAGATTCACCCGGACTGCGCGGTCCTCGATGTCTTCTTGCCGGACGGGGACGGCATCGAGTTGTGCCGGCGCCTGAAATCCAATCCATCCACGGCGCATTTCCCCGTGCTCCTGATGAGTTCCGCGGAAATGGACGCGGAACTGCGGGTGGTCGCGCTCGAGGCGGGGGCCGATGATTTCCTGCAGCGCCCCTGCGAACAAGTGGACCTCATCCTGAAGGTCCGCGCCATGCTCCGCATCAAGCATGCGGAGGATGAACTGCGGGCGGTCAACAAGCGGCTGGCGGAACTGGCTTCGGAGCGGTCCAAGGCCCTGCATGAGTATGATGAGCGCTATCGCCTGCTCTTTGACGTGTGCAGCGACGCGGTGCTGGCCTTCGACATTGAGGAGGATCTGGGCGCGGGCCGTTTTGTCGAGGTCAACGGCGTGGCCTGCAGCAAGCTCGGATACGCGCAGGAGGAATTGCTTCAATTGCGGCTCCGGGATCTGATCCCGCCCGACCGCATCACGGGCCTGCAGGGGCGGGTGGAGAGCATTCTCAAGCACAAGCAGATCTTCTTTGAGACCGTGCTGTTGCGCCGCAACGAACAGCAACTGCCCGTGTCCATGTACGCCCGCGTCTTCGAGCGCGGCGAACGGCGCACGATCATCGCCGTGCTTCGGGAGCCCGGAACCGCCTCAGAGACGACGGAGCAGGAACGCTTCTACCGCATGCTCGCCGTGCAGACCGGGCAGATGATCTACGATTGCGATCTCCGGGCGGGCGAGTTCCGCTGGGGCGGCGCGGTGACGCAAGTCACCGGGTATACTGTTGAGGAGATGGGCGCGTTCAGTTGGCATCAGCTCATGGCTGCGGTGCACCCCGATGATCAGAAACGGGTGCTGAACATCCTGCAGGAAGCCATGGACGCCGTGAGCACGTATCAGGTCGAGTCGCGCATCCGGCATCGTTCCGGCGAATACCGCCACGTCGAGAACATCGGCGTGGTCCTGCCCGATGAGAACGGCCGCGCCTATCGCCTTCTGGGAACGCTCAAGGATGTGACCGCCCGCGTGCGCGCGGACGAGGACCGGCACCGGGCCGAACTCGAGATGCAGCATTCGCAACGCCTGGAAAGCCTCGGGGTGCTCGCGGGCGGCATCGCCCACGACTTCAACAATATCCTGGCTGCCATCATCGGCCTGACAGACATGGCGCTGCAGGACCTCCCCCGGAGTTCGCCGACACACGCCGATCTCAAGGAAGCCCTTCAGGCGGCGCACCGCGCCAAGGATCTCGTCAAGCAGATCCTGATGTTCAGCCGGCAGTCCGGCGAAGAGCGCGCCCCGCTGTACGTTCACGTCATCGTCCGCGAAGCGCTCAAACTGCTGCGGGCCACCACGCCCGCCACTATCGAGATCATCGACAGTGTGGACGTGCATTCCGGGGCGGTGATGGCCAACGCGGCGCAGATGCATCAGGTGATCATGAATTACTGCACGAATGCCGTGCAGGCCATGGCGGGGCGCTGGGGGCGGCTCGAGGTCCGGCTGCAGGATACGGACGTCGATGAGCGAATGGCGGCGGCCCACCCGAAACTTCGTCCCGGCCCGTACGTCCGCCTCAGCGTCATCGATACGGGCCACGGCATGGAGCCGCAGGTGCTGCGGCGGATTTTCGATCCCTTCTTCACGACGAAGGGCCCTGGCGAGGGCACGGGCATGGGCCTGGCCGTCGTGCACGGCATCGTAACCAGCCATGCGGGCGCGATCATCGTCGAGAGCCTGCCGGGCAAAGGCTCCACGTTCCACACGTATCTGCCCCGCGTCAGCGAGGTCGTGCTTCCCGAGGAAGCGCATCCCGAATCCATGCCCGGGGGCGCCGAGCGCATCCTTTTCGTCGACGACGAGGAGATTGTCCTGCGCTTCTGCGAGTCCATGCTGCCGAGGCTTGGCTATGAGGTTACGTTCTGCTCCGATGGCGACGAGGCGCTCAGCGTTTTCGAGAAGAATCCCGAGGGATTCGACCTCGTGATCACGGATCAGATCATGCCGAGGATGTCCGGCGACGTGCTGGCCACGCACATCCGCGCGCTCCGGCCCAACATCCCGATCCTGCTCTTCACAGGTTTCAGCGACCGCTTGACGGATCGCAGAATCCGCGCGGCCGGCATCAAGGATGTGATCCTGAAGCCCGTGCTCGCCTCGGACCTCGCGAAACGCATCCGCCAGGCCCTCGATACATAAACCGCGCTGTGCGCGCCGATCTTCACACTCAAAAGCAGGAGAGACGATCATGAAGCACCCTGGAATTTCGCGGCGAGCGTTTCTGGCCGCGGCGACGACGACGGCCGTCGCGGCGGGCTGTGCCACGCGGATGAACACCGCGCAGGTGATCCCCGGCAAACTGTCGCCCAATGAAAAGCTGAACATTGCGGCGATCGGCGCGGGAGGCATGGGCCGCGCGAACATCGACGCGTGCAGCACGGAGAATATCGCCGTCTTGTGCGATGTGGATGATGTGCGCGCCGCGGACACGTTCAAGGCCTATCCCAACGCCCGGCGCTATCGCGATTTCCGGAAGATGCTCGATGCGGAGGCCAAGAACCTCGACGCCGTCATTCTCGCCACGCCGGATCACACTCACGCGGTCATCGGCATGGCCGTGCTCCGGCACGGGAAGCACCTCTACTGCCAGAAGCCCCTGGCGCACAGCCTGCATGAGGTTCGGACGCTCACGGAAGCCGCGCGCGCGGCCAATGTGCAGACCCAGATGGGCAATCAGGGGCATTCCTCCGAACAGATCCGCCGGCTCTGCGAATGGGTCGCGGACGGCGCGATTGGTCCGATCCACGAGGTGCACGCCTGGAGCGATCGGCCCGTTGGGGGCGACCCGTGGTCGGACTTCCCCGTCATGGCGCGTCCGGCCGAGACGCCGCCGGTTCCGGAAACCCTCGATTGGGATCTCTGGCTGGGCCCCGCGAAGTATCGGCCGTATCACCCCATCTATTGTCCGCTGACCTGGCGCGGGTGGTGGGATTTCGGGACCGGGCCGCTGGGCGACATGGGCTGCCACATTCTGGATCCCGCGTTCTGGGCGCTGAAACTCGGCCATCCTGTCAGCGTTCAAGCGACGACGACGCATTGGGAGAAAGGCGTGAGCGAGGAGACGTATCCGCGCGCCTCCATCGTCCGCTATCAGTTCCCCGCGCGCAACGGCATGCCCCCGCTGAAGCTGACGTGGTACGACGGCCGCATCAAACCGCCTATCCCCGAACTCTTCGACCCGCAGCAGCGGCTCGACGGCAATGGCGCCCTGTACATCGGCGAAAAAGGAACCATCCTGCACGGGTCACACGGGGCGGGCAATCTGCGTCTGCTCCCCAAGGCCCTTCGGGATGAGTATCGGCAACCGCCCAAGACACTGCCCCGTGTGAAGGAATGCTCGGGCGCGCATGAGCAGGATTGGATTCGGGCCTGCAAAGACGGCCATCCCGCGAGCTCGAATTTCGAGTACGGCGGCCCGCTGACGGAGATGGTTCTTCTCGGGGTGCTGGCCATGCGCGTGAAGGACCGCAAGCTCGACTGGGACGGCGCGGCCATGCGTTTCACGAACGATGAAGAGGCCAACCTGCTCATCCATCCGCCGTATCGCGAGGGCTGGACACTGTAGGCCGAGGCACGCACTTCGTCCCCGGAAAAAACGGAATTCCCGCGCAAAAAACCGTTGCGCTTTTCCTCCTTTTATTGTAGCGTATGCCCGCCGAAAAGTCCTGACTGGTGGCGAAGGGGCTCGCTAGGGAGTCCCCGGGAAACACGGCTCAGGCAGAAAGGAGGTGGTCCATCCATGGGTGGTCGGGGTAAACCCGGCTGGAGTATCTGGCGTCTTGCAGGCGTCGAGAGGCACGGCCTGGCGATGGATCCGTCTCGTTCGCGCGGGGCGGATCGTGGAGGATGCGATCGGCCCTGACAAGGCGTCGTGTGATGGGCGAAAGGAAAGGCTCCTTTCGGCCTGAGTAGACCGATACGGTGCGCCCTTCCCGGGGGCGGAGTTTTGGCCCCCGGGGAGGGCCAATGTCTTCAGCCCGGCGACGCGCGGCCTGTTTTGACAAAACGTTTGACCGCACGCGGCCCAGATCATATACTGTTCTTCGAAAGGCGCGGCGGACAGCGAAGCCGGACGGCGGAGTCCACTGGGAGACGGCTGGCGCCGCGCGTGGAGGGTGCTTGTAGATTATGCAACTCGAGCAGATTCCCCAACGCGAGATCTGGACCACGAATCTTCCCGGCCTTCCCCGGTTGGATCATTTCCTTGTGCTGGCCTCGGCGGTGGTGCTGATCACGGCGGTGGGAACCCTGCTCCGGCGCCACTGGACCCGAAACAATGACTCCGTGCCCTTCCCCTTCGCACTCATGCTGTGGGTGGGGATGTTCGCGGCCTATTTCTCGATTGCCGCCGCGCTCTTCACGAACGCCGCGCCCTCCTACAAGACCACCATCATCATCTGGTCCCTTTTCTGCTGGGTGCCCATCGTGGCGTATTCCAGCTATATTGTGGTCACTTCGATGGCCATGCGCACCCTCGATCACATCGGCCCGTTCAGCGCGCGTATCGACGATCCCTCCGAGTTCGCCGGGGCACGCAAACTCGCGCTCCGCGGGGATATCGACGGGGCCATCAGCCTCTATCGCAACTATCCCGACAATCAGGTGAACGCCCTCTTCGAGGCGGCCCGTCTGCTCAAGACGGAAGACCGCTACTTCGAGGCCGCGCTGATGTTCGAGGAGATCGCCCAACGCTTCGAAACCCAGAGCCGCGTCTGGGCCGAGGCCATGTATCAGCTCGCCAAGATCAAGGAAACCCACCTCGACGACCGTAAACAGGCCATCGCCGTCCTGCAGAAGATCATGGGCCGCGCCCCCGAATCCCGCTTCAGCCAGTTGGCCGCCTCCGAACTGGCCCGGCTCAACCTCGTGGACAAGGAGTACTTGACCGAGCTCGCCGAGAGCGAATTGCACGAGGCGCCGCGCCACGACCCCTTCTACGATACGCAGGATATCCGCCTGGGCGTCAAGGCGCCCGAAGGCGGCGAGCCCTCTGCGCCGAAAGACGCTTCCGACGTACCGCCCGATCCCTTCTTCACCCGCACGATCGCAATGGCAGAAGAGGCCGAGACGGCCGCGCCGGCCAAGCGCGCGCGCAAGCCCGCGGCGAAGAAGCCTGCCGCGGCGAAGGCGGTTGCCAAGAAGCCTGCGGCCAAGGCCGCCGCAAAGAAGCCCGTGGCCAAGGCCGCCGCCAAGAAGCCCGCGGCCAAGACGGCCGCGAAGAAGCCCGCCGCAAAGAAGAGCCCGGCCAAGTAACGGCGCGCGCGACGCGAAACGGACGCCCGCATGGATCCCATCGAAATCGCCGCGCAGCTTTCAAAGGCGGTGCATGAACTCACCTTCGCACCCCCGGTGACACACGTCTACAATCCCCTCGCATACGCCTGGGACGCGCACCGCGCCTATCTCGAGCGTTACGGACGCGGCCCCCGCGAAATTCTCCTGCTCGGCATGAATCCGGGCCCCTTCGGCATGGCCCAGACCGGGGTTCCCTTCGGCGACGTGCGCATCGTGCGCGACTGGCTGCATATCGCCTGCCCCGTCTGCAAACCGGAACGCGAACACCCCAAGCGGCCCATCCTCGGCTTTGACTGTCCCCGCAGTGAAGTGAGCGGCTCGCGCCTCTGGGGTTGGGCCCGCGCCCGCTACGAAACGCCCGATCGCTTCTTCGCCCGCTTCTTCGTGCACAATTACTGTCCGCTCTGCTTCATGGAGGCCGGCGGGAAGAACCTCACGCCGGACAAACTCCCCCCGGACGAACGCGCGCCGCTCTTCGCGTGCTGCGACCGTGCCCTGCAACAACTCGTGGCCTGCCTCAGGCCCCGCCACGTCATCGGCGTCGGCGCCTTCGCCGAACAACGCCTCCGCGCCGCACTGCCCGATTTCCCCGGACATATCGGCCGCATCCCACACCCCAGCCCTGCCAGCCCTGCCGCCAACCGCGACTGGGCCGCCGCTGCCGAGGCCGCGTTCACCGAACAGGCAATTGGACTGTAATCAGCGGCGTGTGCAGGCCGTCAGATCGCCATGCGCCGCAACGCCCTGCGCGAAGAGCAGCACGCATCACCCTGAAAGGTGCCGCGGTCACTTCCCGAGGCGCTGTGCCTGCCGGCGGCGGCCGCTCCACTGATAGATCGGCGCCACGAAGGGGCCGATCCACGGGGCCAGCCCCATGATCTGAACCATCTTCAGTTTGAGCCAGGGGAGATGGACCTCGTAGGGCTTGCGTCGAAGGGCTTTGAAGACGGCGCGCTCGATGTCCTGCACGGTGAGGATGCGCAGCCCGGAGAAGAACATCTCGGCGGCGGGATTGCTGACCTCGTGATCGAGCATCGGCGTCTGCACTGTCGCCGGGCAGATGGCCGTGACGTAGACGCCCTTCGGCCGCATCTCGAGCGCGGCCGAAAGCGAGTATCCGCGCACGGCGAATTTGCTCGCCACGTAGATGGACATGCCGGGGACGGGCACGAGGCCCGCGATCGACGCGATGTTGATGATGTGGCCCTTGCCGCGCTGAAGCATGTGCCGCGCGGAGATGCGCGTGCCGAAGATCACGCCTTTGACGTTGACGTCGATCTGGCCGTTGATCTCCTTCAGCGGCGATTCATGCACCCAGGAGGAGAGCAGCAGCCCCGCGATATTCATCGTGACATCGATGTGGCCGAAGGCCGCGACGGCTTCGGCGAAGACCTGTTCCCACGCCTCGCAGTCCGTCACGTCGAGCTGGCGGAGCATCACGCGGTCCGCGGGCCAGCCCAGTTCCTGCGCGGCCGCTTCGAGCGCCGCCAGGTTCACATCCGTGGCGAAGACATAGTCTCCGCGCTGCTGCAACACGTTCGTGAGATGCTTCGCCATGCCGCTGGCGCATCCGGTGAGGAAAAACCGTTCAGCCATCTTGCCCTCTCCCTGTTGTTGGGTGCATTATACACCCTCCGGACCTGAAACCGCGGCCGTAAGAAACCGGTCTTGTTAGAAAAGAAGGAGCGTCCCCGATGCATTTTCACCTCCTGCCCGCCGTATGCCTCCTGCTGGCGCTGAGCGTGTTCGCCCTGTCCGCCCATGGCCAGCCTGCGCCGCTCGTCGAGCGCCTGGGCTTTCCCCCGAACACGAAGGTGCTCATCATCAACGGCGACGATTTCGGCATGAACCACGCCACGAATGAGGCCACGGAAGGGGCATTGAAATGCGGCGGCATTACCTCGACCACCGTCATGGTGCCCTGCCCCTGGTTCATGGAAGCGGTGGACATCGCCAAGAAGCATCCGCAGGCCAATATCGGGGTGCACACGACGCTGACGAGTGAATGGGGCCGCTACAAGTGGGGTCCGGTCCTCGGCCGCGTGGGAGCGCCGAGCCTCTGCGACAAGATGGGCTATTTCTACGGCGATGTGCAGGAAGTCTATCTGGCGGCGACGCCCGAAGACGTCGAGAAGGAAGTGCGGGCGCAGGTCGACAAGGCAATGCAGGCCGGCATCGACATTACGCACATCGATTCGCACATGGGCACGATGCAGTATGCGCCCGGCTACCACAAGCTCTACATCAAGATCGCGAAGGACTACAATCTGCCCTGCCGCATCGCCGGGCACGACATCATGGACAAGTTCGGCGGCGGCTATCTCATCGAAGAGGCGGACAAGCTGGGGGTCCTGCACCCGGACGTGCTCTACATGGATGACCCACCGAGCATCGAAGCCACGGAATCCTGGTGGAAAAACCGGCTCTCGGAAGTGCAGCCGGGGAAGGTCTCCGAGATCTACATTCATTGCGGCCAGCTCACCCCCGAAATGAAGGCGACCACCGGTTCCGCCGCACGGCGCACCGCGGACACGGAGTTCTTCTCCGATCCCAAGACCCACGAATTCATGAAGTCCCTGGGAATCGAACTGCTCAGCTACCGCGAATTGCGCTGCCTCCAGCGCGAAGGCAAGCCCATGCCGCGCGTGGCAAAATACGGCTGGGACGAATAAGTCGAGGAAGCAGCAACCTCGCCTCTGGAATGATGCGGGGCTGGGCTGCGCGGGCCGAAGCTGAATCGCCGGTCAGGTCAGCATCACCTTGAGTTCACTCATGAACTCGTTGAGATCCTTGAACTGCCGATACACGGACGCGAAGCGGACATAGGCCACTTCGTCCAACTGGCGCAGCTTGGACATGACCGCTTCGCCAATGGATTTCGTGCTCACTTCGTGCTCGGTCGTGTTGAACAGTTCGCGCTCCACTTCGTCAATCATCGCATCGACTTGTTCGAGGCTGACCGGGCGTTTCTCCACGGCTTTCAGGATGCCGCTTTTCAGCTTCCAGCGATCAAAGTTCTCGCGGCGGCCATCTTTCTTGATCACCATCTGCGCGACTTCTTCAATGCGCTCGTAGGTCGTAAAGCGGCGGCCACACTTCAGGCATTCGCGCCGTCGGCGTATGGCATCCCCCTCTTTGGACGCCCGTGAATCGACCACCTTCCCGTCGGTGTGATTGCAGAATGGACACCGCATAGCGCCTCGCTATCCTCGTTTTGCCTGTTTCATCCATGTTGT
>CAILVY010000204.1 GCA_903837785.1 Candidatus Hydrogenedentota bacterium | reverse complement strand
TCGGGCGACCACCAGAGGATCGGCTCGCCGTCGCTGTACCACGGGAAGATGCCGTTGGCATAGGCCAGCAGAAGCCGCTTTGAACTCAGATCGCCACCCACGGCGAGGAGGCCGTCTTCGGCCTGGTTCGGCGGGGGGAACAATAGGTGTTTTGTGAGCCGGTAGACTGGCATGAGCCTATCTTAGCGGTGCGTACCGGGCCAATGCCATTCAGGCGCGCGCGAAAGACGCGTTCCGGGGCTTCCGGGGCCGGCGGGACCGGAGCAGCTCGTCCGGGGTTTGCCTCCGCGACCCTGATTTGATATGGTTTTTCCGTTATATAGAAAGAGATTTCTGAACGTGTACAGCTGCCTTCGGAGCACCCACTCATCTCCGTCCCGGCCAGGCACCCTTCTTAGAAGAGCTGTGCAATGGGTCTTCGTGCTCCTTGTAGCGCCTCTGATTCTGCTGGCTTTGATTGAGGCCGGATTGCGTGCAGGCGGCTACGGATGCAGCGTGCACCCGTTTACCCGCCATTCCGAGAACGGCAGAACCGTCTTCGTCCTGGATAGGCATTTCTACGAGCAGTTCTTTGCGTGGAAGATCCCCCCCGAACAATGGATGCGCCATGAACAGGCCGTCCCGGAGACGAAGCCCGCCAATACCTGCCGCGTGTTTGTTTTCGGGAGTTCAGCGGCAGCGGGTTGGCCGGACCCCCGCGAGTCGTTCTCGCGCATCCTGAGCGTCCTGCTGAAGACCCGGTACCCCTCCGTGAATTTCGAGATGCACAACCTGAGTTACCCGGGATTAAACTCCCACGTGATGCGCGCCATAGCACATGAATGCGCAAGACTTCAGCCCGATGTCTTCCTTGTGTATATGGGCAACAATGAGGTAAGCGGCCCATTCGGGCTGGTCACCGGCACCTCCACGCGAAGCCGCGCGTGGTGGACATGGCTGATTCAGACCCGCATCAAGGCTTCAAACTTCCGGCTGATCCAGCTTATGAGCAGAAGCGGCATCGAAAACGCCGTAACGGCCGCTGCAACAAGCAAGTCGATTACCGGAGACCAGTCGCGCGGTCTGCGCGTGGATGACCCGGTGCTTTCAAGAGTGTATTCCGCGTTTCGCGCCAATCTCGAAGACCTATGTAACGAAGGCGCACGCGCCGGCGCGACGACCGTGCTGTCGACGGTTGGCGGGAATCTTCGGGATTGGCCGCCCATGTTCTCCGGGCATTGCCGTGATCTGGAGCAGTCCGTCTTGCGGCAATGGACGGTTGCGTTCGAGCGCGGCAAGTCAGCGCAGGAAAAGGCCGAGTATTCCGACGCAACCGCAGCATACAAAGAAGCTTTAGCCCTGGATGACAGCCATGCGGAACTCCAATTCCGGCTGGCCACATGCCTTGCCGCAATAGGAGCTGATGAGGAAGCCAAGCCGCATTATCTGCGCGCACTGGAGACGGATTCGTTTTATTGGGTCCGGGCAAAGCCCGCTGTCAATCGCGCAATTCGAGAAACCGCAAAGGATTTCGCAGCGAGGCGAGTCTGCTTGGCGGATTCTGCCGAACAACTGGAGCGAGGAAGTCCGCATGGAGTTCCCGGCGTGGAGTACTTCGGCGACAACTGTCACCTAATACTCGACGGGGCATATGTCGTTGCATGCACATTCCTAGCTCAGCTCGAACAGACCCTTCCCGATTGGGTGAGAAGCCAGGCAGGTTCCACACCGCTTCCAACTCCGGAAGCGTGCGCCAGAATGCTCGGCCTCGAGAAGAGCGAACGCACCGCGCTCATTCGACTGTACACGAAGTTCGAACACCTCAAGGAATATCCGGAAATCGAGAAGAGGTACCGTGATCGACTTGCGTCGATGGATCTGGACATTCTTCCCACTCCCAACGATGAGCGAGTGCGGACGCTGCGGGAGACGCTTCGTGTCCTCGGCGGGGACTATCTCACACATCTCGTGCTGTGTGAAACGCTCACTTCGATGAGTGCCGGGGAAGATGCTGTCCGGGAAGCACAGGAGCTCAAGTCCGCCTACCCCGGAATTCAGACCCCCGAATACATCGCCGCCAAAGCGCTGCTGTGCGGCAAGCGATACGGCGAAGCGGCGGACGCGTTTCGGCAGTTATTGGAGAAATGTCCGGAATACGACGAATGCCGCGCCGGATTGGCGGAGGCGCTGGCAGCCTCGCAATAACACGACGGAGTATTGCTTTCCTCTTCGACACGATTCGAAGTCCATCCATGGATTCCCACAGGGTTGGACTTTGAGTTCAGCGTCTTGTCGCATCCTTTAGGGCCGGGCAGTTGACACATCTCATCGGCTTGAGAGGTACTCGGCCGGATTGGCGCCGGCGGCCGCCTGGTCTCTTCGGGCGCGTGTGGCATCCTCCTGACCTGCTGCGAAGACGGACGGCACGTAGAGGGTGGTTCCGTCGATCAGCGTGGCAACTTGGTTGATGCTGCTGGCATCCGCGTTTTCGCTCAGGCCGCCCGCCGCCTTGATCAAGTCGCCCACGCGATCGCCCTGCCGAAAAGTGTATGTGCCCGGCGTGCGCACCGCTCCGGTCACGCCTGCGCGCAGTTCGCGCGGCACCGCTCTTGCCGCTGCGGCCGGGACCGGCGGGACCGGCGGGACCGACGGGGCCTGCGAAGCCGACGGGGCCTGCGGAGCAGGCCGGGCGGCGGCCGGATTGGGCGCCGGAGGCACGGGCCGGGCACGATAGTGTTCGAAGTAGATTGTCACGGAGCCCAGCACGATGGCCGCGGCTGCTCCCAGCAGGAGCGCCTGCTCGCGGCGGGTCATCAGGCGGCTCAGCACGTATCCACTCCTCAGTCCGAAAAGCGCAACAGGTGATAACTCTTCTTGCCCACGCGCACGACGGCCACGCTATCCGTGATCAGCGCCTGCGAAGTCAGTTTGGCGTCTTCCGCATCAATCCGATCGTTGTTGACGTACAGTCCGCCGCTCTTAACCATGCGGCGGCCTTCGCCCTTGCTGGCGAAGACCTTCGCTTCGGTCAACACGTCAAGCAGGAGCCGGTTCTCATCCAGGACCGGCCGCGGCAGTGCGGTGCTGGGGACTTCGCTGAACACGTCGAGCAACGTGGCTTCGTCCAGGCCTTTCAGGTCGCCGCCGAACATGGCCTGCGATGCCTTGAGTGCGTTTCCGAGGGCTTCATCGCCGTGCACGAGGCGCGTGACGGCCTCGGCGAGAGCGCGTTGGGCGGCACGCTTGTGCGGTTCTTCGGCGATCTGGCGCTCGAGTTCGGCGACCTCGGCCTGATTCAGGAAGGTGAAGTAGCGGAGGTACCGGGGCGTGTCGGCATCGGCCTGGTTGATCCAGAACTGATAGAACTTGTAGGGCGAGGTGCGGTTGGGATCGAGCCACACATTGCCGCTTTCGCTCTTGCCGAATTTCGAGCCGTCGGCCTTCGTCACGAGGGGGAACGTAAGGCCGTAGGTCTCGCGCCCGAGCAGGCGGCGCGTGAGGTCCATGCCCGCCACAATGTTGCCCCACTGATCACTGCCGCCGACCTGGAGCCGGCAGTCGTACTGTTCGCAGAGATGCAGGAAGTCGTAGGCCTGCAGGAGGCTGTAGGTGAATTCCGTGTAGGAAATGCCGTGATCGCGGTCCTCGAGGCGCTGGCGCACCGAGTCCTTCGTCAGCATCACATTCACGGAGAAGTGTTTTCCGATGTCGCGCAGGAAGTCCACGAGGGAAAGCTGGCAGAGCCAGTCGGCGTTGTTAAGCATCCTCGCGGCGTTCGCCCCGTCAAAATGAATGAAGCGTTCCAACTGGCGCCGGATGCCTTCCACGTTTTCGGCCACTTTCTCCTTCGTCAACAGGGAGCGCTCGTCCACTTTGCCGCTGGGATCGCCGATGAGGCCGGTGCCGCCGCCGACGAGGGCGATGGGCCGGTGCCCCGCGCGCTGGAAATGGGCCAGGCCAAGAATCGGGAGGAGGCTGCCGATATGCAGGCTGTCGGCTGTCGGGTCGAAACCGCAGTAGAGGGTCAGGGGGCCCTTCTCGAGATCGGCCGGCAGGGTTTCGTGCGTCATCTGGTTCACAAAGCCGCGCCAGGAAAGTTCATCGTGCAACGTCATGATATGGGTCTCCGTCATGGGGGGTACGCGTTGGGAAAGGAATGGCGATGCTGAAGGCTAGGCACGGCTGTACGCGCGGCAGGCGCATACATCGCCTGCCGGGAACCCTCCACGTTGATGCCATGGCGTAACCATGGCGCTACTCTACCAGAGCCCCCGAAACCAGTCAATCCGCAGCCTGGAGGGAGGACGTCCGGTGGGAACGAAGGGCGTCCGCGACGCCCCACGGCAAATAACAGAGGCCGAAGATCACGATGCCCGCGGCTTCCATGCCCAGGATGTACCACGGCCACGGGCCGAGGGCATCGAGCAGGGAGATGCCCGCCGGTTTCTCGCAGAGGAAGAGGTAGTTCGCCTGCAGGGCCCAATCGACGGGCGCCACGACGAGCATGTAGAGGTTCGTCAGCAGAATCACCTTGACGAGTGATCGGATTGTAGGCCGGTAACCCCAGTGCACGGCGGCATATGCAACGCCGATGATGATCTGGGCGTGGCTCACAAAGAAGGTGATGAAGAGCAGGTGCGGGCATCCGAACTTCACATCCGGGGTCAGGATGGCCATGCCCGCGCCGGCCAGTCCCCAGAAGTAGAGCACTTCGAAGATCGCATAGCTCCGGGTCAAGAGCAGCAGTGCCGTCAGGAACACGGACATGCCGCAGAGGTGCAGGGGCAGCACGCTCAGGATGCCGTCCTGTTCAACGAAGTAGTGCCAGCCGCGATCGAGGCATTCCTGTGCCAGCATGTAGACGGCGAAGGCGACGGCCACTTTGCGCGGCGGAAAGCGATTCGGCCAGCAACGAGGCACCGCCACTGTCGCGAGGCCCAGCAGCGCCATGGCGGCCAGCGTGGCCAGATGCAGGCCGCCGAATATCGGGAAGGGCGGCACGGGTTCCATGACGCTACTCCTGATTCGGCAATGTTCCGAAAGCGCAGGACTTACTCGCTGCCCCCCCTTGCCCCCCCGCACGCGAGGGGGGTGATGAAGCGCGGGCACGCGGGGAGTTCCCTGCTTGCTCTCACTTCGCTTGCGCGGTGTATGCGTCGAAGGCGTCTTTCACTTTGGCGTCTTCGGCGTTGCCGCGGTGAACGTAGAGGCGGTAGCGCAACTGGAACGTTTCGCCCGGCTTGAGCGTGTGCGGGTTCGTGTGCGGCCAGGACGCGCCGAGGAAGCCGTAGTGACGCAGAATCCAGCCCGGGAAGGGATATCCGGGATTCCTGGGGTGTTCGAAAATGGCGGCGCCGGAGAGTTTGGCTTCGCCCTTCTTTACGGGAAACGAAACGTCGGCCCAGGGCGTCTCATCAACCAGCACATCCTCGGGCACACCGCCCTTGGCGTCAGTGAACGTCATGGGCATGCGCGTGGCGTCGGGCCGGAAGCAGAAGCCGCCATAGCCCTTGTTCTGGGTGGTTGCGCCGCGGATCGTGAAGTCGGCTTTGGCGACGTTCTCGACAGTGATATCGAAATCGATGGCGCGTCCCCGATCGGACGCGGGCAAGACAGTGAAGCGGACGGTTTCGCGCACTTGGGGATCGGCGGGGTTCGTGTCGAAGACCCAGGCGTTCCGCACGGCAATCTCGGCCTTGTCCGCGCCGGCCTCTTTCGTGAGCCACGCTTCGTGCACTTCGCGGACGCCTTCGAGCGCCCATACGTCGATGGGTTTTTCGCCGATCGTGGAATTCGGCCAGGCCCAGAAGATGCCGCGGTGATGCCGGTGATCGATGGGGAAGTCCTGCGTGAGCGTTTCTCCGTCGAGGCCATACAGGGGATGAATGTAGCCGGCGCGGCGGAACTTGGCGTCCACGCCCGCGGGGGGTGTAACGAGGGTGTAGTTGTAAACCAGCACGGGCTTGCCGTTGTCCAGGACTGTCAAGGCCTTGCCGTTGTCGTCCAGCGTGAACGCCGCATGTGCGATGGGCGCGGCGAGCAGCAGAAGCATCAGGAAATACCGCATGACTCTTATCCTTCCGTTATGGTCCGTGATTGCGCATTGTAGATCATCCGGCGGCCCGTTTCGCAGGCGCGCGCACCCATGATCGAAGCGATCGAGTGGGCGTAGCCCGCGTGAACGTCCGCGCGTGTCTTCCGGTTCTTCTCGCGGATGCATTGCAGCCAGTTCTCCATGTGGCCCGGCGCCTTCTCCGGTTCCACCGTCAGCGGCGTTCCGATTTTCTCGTCGCCGCCGCCGTCGCCGCGCAGGGTCCACGACTCCGTGTCGAAGGTGCCCTTCGTGCCGAAGAATACGTTTTGCGGCCCGCCGTTGGCGTTGCCGAGACGGGAACTGAATTGGAGGATATGCCCTTTGGGGTAGGCGAGGGTGCACTCCTGCGTGTCAAGATGTTCGCGGTCCGTCCAGGCGATCTTCGCGCCCATGCCGACGGCGGAGAGCGGCAACGGGTCTTCGGTATACCAGTGGGCGACGTCAATCGGATGCACGCCGAGGAGTCCGATCAGGCCCACAGTGCAGTCCTTGTACAGATGCCAGAGGCGGAACTTGCGGGGGTCAAAGGGCTGATCCGGCAGATACATCAGATACTGTTTCCAGTCCACGTCTTCCGCTTTCACTTCGTCGAAGGGGCGAATCCAGCGCGGCCCGCAGTCGTTGTACGTGGTGTGGCACTTGATCATTTTGCCGAGCGCGCCCGCCTGGATGAGCTTCGCGCCCGCCATGTGGCCGCCGCCGGAGCGGTATTGGGTCCCCATCTGGCAGACGATCTGGTGCTGCTCGACAGCGTCCACGGCCCCGTTCGCATCTTCGAGCCGCACGGCCATCGGCTTCTCGCAATAGGCATGCTTCTTTGCGTTTGCCGCGGCGATCAGCATGGGGCTGTGCGCGAAATCGGGGGTGGCAATGACCACCGCGTCGACTTCGGGCAGGGCAAGAAGTTCCTCAAAGCGAGTGAAGGTTTTGGGCGCGGCCCCGCTTTCCTTCTGAACGCGCGCCTGGGCGGCGTCGAGGTTCTTCTTCCACACGTCGCAGAGCGCCACCACCTGAAGGTTGTGCGCTTCGCGCAGATTGATGAGGTCGCCCAGATGCGCGTTGCCCCGGTTGCCGCAGCCGATCAGGCCGATGCCCAACCGCTCGTTGGGGGATTGTCCCCACGCCTGGGCGGCGGCGAGCGCCGCGGCCGAGGCCGCAATGAATTCACGGCGCGTCGTCTTCATGCACTTTCCCTCCTGCAGGATGCGGGTCCCTTACCTGCCCGACTCCACGGCGCCATCATACGCCGCGGCGGGCCGGATTGAAAATCGTTCGAGGATCAGATGTTGCAGTATGTGATAGGATTTCCCGAAGAACAACGGCGGTTCCGCCGGAATTGGGAGTGCACTCCATGCTGCGGTATCTTCTTGCGATTACGTGTGCGGGCGCGGTGTTGGCCGCGGGCTGCGGCCCGAAAACGCCGGCGCCGCCTTCGGGCGGGCAGACGCTTCGCGTCCTGTGCGGTTCCTCGATGTCCGAGCCGCTGAACCGGCTTGCGCCCGGCTTTGAGAAAGAGTTTGGGGCAAAGGTCGAACTCACTCTTGGCGGGTGTGAGACGCTGTTGCCGCAGGTGGAGCTGGGCGCACCGGCGGACGTGTTTGTCGGGCATGCGCCGTTTGGCGACAAACTTAAGGAGAAGGGGCTGCGCGAGGAAGAGCAGGCCCTGCTCGGCGCGCTCCGTCCGGTGGTGGCGGTTGCGAAGGGGAATCCGAAGGGCATCCACGGCTTGCCGGACCTGGCCCGCGCCGACGTGCGAGTGGGGTTGCCGGATGCGCGGTACTCCACCTGCGGCGAGATGTTCGAGAACGCCGCCGTCAAGCTCCAGTTGATGGAGGGGATCCGTGCGCGCACGGTGTACACCAGCCGCGCCCATCAGGAGTTGGCCACGGCCCTGCAGACCGGAAACGTGGATGTGGTCGTCGTCTGGAACTTCATCGCCGCCATGCATCAGGACAAGTTCGAAATCGTGCCGGTGGACGTGGCGTTTCCCTCGGCGGAGGTGTTCGCGGCGGTGCTCACGCACGCGCAGCAGCCGGACCTGGCCCGGAAATTCGTCGCGTTCCTGCAGCGGGAGCCCGCCGGGAAGGTCTTCGAGTCGATGGGCTACGGCACGGCGGCGGCGCCTGCGGCGACGCCGGTCACACTGACGTTGTATTGCGCGGCCGGGGTGCAGAAACCCATCGATGCGCTCGTGGCGCTCTTCAGGGCCCGGCACCCCGGGGTGGAGTTCGAGACGCTGTATCAGGGTTCGGGCGCCCTGCTCGCCCAGATTGGGCTGAAGCAAGCCGGCGACTTGTACGTTGCGGGCGATGATTCCTTCATGGAATCCGCGAAGAGCAAGGGGTTTGTCGAAGCATCGGAGCGCATGGCCCTGTTTACGCCGGTGCTCGTGGTGCCGCCAGGCAATCCCAAGGGAATCAAGGCCTTTCAGGACCTCGCCCAACCGGGAGTGAAACTTGGCCTGGGCGATGAGAAGGTTGCGGCCGTCGGCCAGACCGCGCGCGCCTATCTGGAACGGATGGGCCTTTGGGCCGAGGCCGCCAAGAACATCGCGGTGACAACGCCAACGGTCGATCAGTTGGCTATCCAGGCGTCGTCCGGCAATCTTGACGCAGCCATCATCTGGGACGCGACGGCCTGGCAGTTCCAGGATCGGCTGGCGGTGGTCGCTCGAGGCGACGAGCAATCGCGCGTGGGCGTGCCCATCGGTCTGCTGCGATTTAGCCAGCACACAGAGCAGTCCAAAGCCTTCCTGCAGCTCTGCCTTTCTCCCGAGGCCTCGGAGGTTTTCAGGCAATACGGATTTCAGCCCGCGCCGCGGCCTTAACCGCCATTGACGCGCTATCCGCACTGCGTTATAGTAGCCTTCGGCGTAGGCGGGGAGGGGTAGGCGCCCCGCGAGTTTGGTTTGTTGTCCGCATTCGTACGGCTTCGTATCAAACATGGCCTCCGAGGGGAATCGAGGCCAAAGGGAGGGCCCATCATGCGCAAGAGGGGATTCACACTTATTGAACTGCTGGTTGTTATTGCGATTATCGGAATACTGGCGGCGATATTGCTGCCCGCGCTCGCGCGCGCCCGGGAAGCGGCCCGCCGGTCGAGCTGCCAGAATAATCTCAAACAATGGGGCCTCGTCTACAAGATGTACGCCACGGAATCCAAAGGCGAGCGCTATCCCCCCATGCAAATGGAAATCGCGCAACGCGAGGATCAGCCCGGCACGTGGGATTTCTACGTGGCGGCCGGTCCCCGGGTGAAGTCCATCTACCCCGAGTATCTCACGGATCCGTCCATCGTGGTCTGTCCCTCGGACGCCCAGGATACGATCGATTCCTTGAAGGATCAGGATGTTCCCGGGGTCGTAGCGAAGGGGCAGTGGCACTTCGGGTTCTATTTGGGCGGCGGAAATGGCGTGAACGACATCGACAAGAGCTACGCCTACTTCGGCTGGGTTTTTGACCGGATGGGTGACAGCGCGAACGAAGTCGAACCGGTGGCATCCATCCCGCTGTTGGCGGCCCTGCTTCCGCTGCTGGGCGACGATGTGGAAATTCCTTCGGATGCGCTGGTTCCCGGGCAGTTGCCCCGCGCCATCCTGCAGTTGCTGGGCGGGGACATCACCGGGTTCATTAGCGTCATCACCGCGCCTTCAGAGGCGAACGCGGCTTGGCTGCGAAATCTCGTGGATGGCGATGCGAGCGGAACCGAGTACCTGGCCGGGTTCGGCAACGGGGGCAGCAACACGGTTTACCGGCTGCGCGAAGGAATCGAGCGTTTCCTGATCACGGACATCAACAATCCCGCCGCCACGGCGAAGGCCCAGAGCACGCTCTTCATCATGCTGGACCAGCTCGGCACCGCCGGGTCAAGTCCCTTGTTCAACCACATTCCGGGCGGCTGCAACGTGCTGTACCTGGATGGGCACGTCGAGTTCGTGAAGTATCCGTCGAAGGCCCCGATCAACCAGTACCTGGCCAACATCATGGCCATGTTCACCGCGACCTGAGCCCGAAGCGCGCGGGGATGAGCCGGGCGCCCGGCGATGAGCAGGCGTGCGGGGCGGATTGCAGCGGCGATTCGCCCCGCTCTTGTTCGTCGAGGTTGGCGTATCACGGCGGGTTGCGCCGACACAAAAAAACCTGAAGCAGCGCGAGTTACGGCTGCGCTGCTCCAGGATGCGCTTCTGGAAAAGCCTATTTCTTCTCTTCGTTGTAGTCGCCGAGGCCAACCAGCTCAATGCGGGCCATCGGGCAGGCATCGTTGACACGATGGCCGAGCCGGAGAATGCGGGTGTAGCCGCCGGGCCGCTCCACGAAGGAAGGGCCGATGGCGGTGAAGAGCTTCGTGACCACTTCGGCATCGCGGAGGCGGGCGAAGGCCAGCCGGCGATTGGCCACGCTGTCCTTCTTGGCCAGGGTGATGAGTGGTTCGGCGAACATCCGCAGTTCCTTCGCCTTCATCAAACCGGTTTCGATGGCATTGTGGCGGAACAGCGCCACGGCCAGATGCTTCATCGTCGCTTTGCGGTGGGCCATGTTGCGACCCAAGCGCCGTCCTGATTTCATATGCCGCATGATTATTCGTCCTCGTCTTCTTCTGCTTCTTCGTCTTCTTCTTCGACTTCTTCGTCCAATTCTTCCATGTCCTGGACGGCCGGAGGCTCAATGGGAGCAATGACCACGCCGGAAATCTTCATCCCGAGGGACAGCCCCATGGATTCGAGAATGGACTTGATTTCGTCCAGCGATTTCTTCCCGAAATTGTGGAACTGGAGCATTTCGCTCTCTTCGCGGACAACCAACTGGCCGATGGTGCGGATGTTGGCCGCCTTGAGGCAATTGGCCGCACGGACACTCAGTTCGAGTTCATCCACGGGCCGGGACAGCATGCGCACGAGCTCGGGATCTTCGCCGCCGGCGGGCATGGAGAGATCGCCGTCTTCGCGCTCCTGCTTCACGAAAATCCGAAGGTGGTCCATCAGGAGGTTGGAGGCCTCCTCCAGCGCCTTCTCCGGACTGATCGAGCCGTTGGTCCAGATATCCAGGATAAGGCGGTCGTAGTCGGTCATCTGGCCGACGCGGGCGTCTTCGACCTGGAAGTTGACTTTGCTCACGGGCGAGAAGTTGGCATCGAGGTAGATCGTGCCGAGGGGCGCATGCTCGAGCTCGAAGTGGTCGGAAGTGACATAGCCGCGGCCGTTGGCGACCTTGATCTCCATGTCAATCTTCGCGCTCTTCGTGGTGGCGGTGAACACGACAAAGTCCGGGTTGAACACGTCGATGTCCTGGCCCTTGAAGAGTTCGGCGACCGTGACGGGGCCTTGTCCACGATGGGTGAAGGAGTAGATCAGGGAGTCTTTGCGGTTGAGCCGCATCTGGCACTTCTTGAGGTTGAGCACGACATCGGTGACGTCTTCCTGGACGCCGGGGATGGCGGAGAATTCGTGGCTGACGCCCTCGATGCGGATGGCGGTCACGGCGCTGCCTTGCAGCGAAGCCAGGAGCACGCGCCGGAGCGAATTGCCGACGGTGGTGCCGTAGCCGCGCTCGAACGGTTCGACAGTGACGCGCGCATAGCGGTCGTTCGAGCCCTGCTCGAACTTCACGAACTTGGGTATAGTGAACTCTGGTGCTATCATTTATCCACGCCTTTCACGACTCGGGCCTCGGCGGCCGTTTCCCCGGAACACGACTGCACAGAATAGCGCGCTGTACACCCTTTAGACGCGGCGCCGCTTCGGGGCACGGCAGCCGTTGTGCGGGATCGGAGTAACGTCTTTGATGAGGGTCACGCCGAGCCCGGCGGCCTGGATCGCCCGGATGGCCGATTCGCGGCCCGCGCCAGGTCCGTTGACATATACGCGGACTTCCTTCATCCCCAAATCGAGGGCTTTCTTGCTGGCCTGCTCCGCCGCCATCTGGGCCGCGAAGGCCGTGCTCTTTCGGGAGCCGACGAAACCCACCTGGCCCGCGCTGGACCATGCGATCACATTGCCCTGCATGTCGGTGATCGACACGATCGTGTTGTTGAAGGACGCCTGGATGTGAGCCACGCCCGAGGCGACCGCCAACGCGGTGCGGCGTTTCTTGGTCTTCGCTTTAGTGGTGCGTTTTTCCTTGGCCACGAGTTTCTATCTCCTATCTCGGTGCGTTATTTCTTCTTGATGGTGGCGCGCCGCGGCCCTTTGCGGGTGCGTGCGTTCGTGTGGGTGCGCTGGCCGCGGGTGGGCAGTCCGCGCTTGTGGCGCGCGCCGCGATACGCGTTGATGTCCATGAGGCGCTTGATATTGCCGCTCACCTCACGCCGCAGGTCGCCTTCGACCTTGTAGCTGGCCTGGATGGCGGCCGAGAGCTTGCTCACCTGTTCATCCGTGAGGTCGCGGGAGCGCACGTCGGGATCGACGCCCGTTGCCGCGCACAGTTGCTTGGCGCGCGTGAGCCCGATGCCGAAAATGGACTGGAGCCCCGCTTCGACCCGCTTGTCCCGGGGGAGGTCTACGCCGACTATACGTGCCATTCCTTACGTCTCCTGTTTAACCTTGGCGCTGCTTGTGTTTCGGGTTGTCGCAAATGACCCGAACGTTGCCATGACGCCGGATGATCTTGCACTTCTCGCAAATCTTCTTGACTGAACTGCGCACTTTCATGATTCGCTCCCTGGGCCACGCTTACTTGTAGCGGTAAATGATTCGTCCTCGGGTCAGGTCATAGGGCGACATTTCGAGTTTAACCTTGTCGCCGGGCAGAATCCGGATGAAATTCATCCGCATCTTGCCCGAGATGTGCGCAAGGACCAGGTGGCCGTTCTTCAACTCGACGCGAAACATCGCGTTGGGGAGCGGCTCCACCACGGTGCCTTCCACTTCTATGGCCTGTTCTTTCATAACTTGCCGTCTTCTCGCCGGCCCCAAACCAGTGTATCGTTGGCGGACAGGACTTCGCCGCCCTCTTCGCGCACCACGACGCTATGCTCGAAATGCGCGCTCGGCTTCCCGTCGGCGGTCACCGCGGTCCAGCCGTCTTCCAGTACCTTGACTCGATGCGTACCCAAATTCACCATGGGCTCCAATGCAATCACCATGCCGGTCTTCAGGGCGGGGCCCCGCTGGCCCGTGTCGAAATTGGGCACTTGGGGCTCCTCGTGCATTTCGGTGCCGATGCCGTGGCCCACGAAGGCCCGCACGACGCCGAACTTCTCCTTCTTGCAGGTGCGTTCAATCACCTTGCTGATGTCGGACAGATAATTCCCTGTCCGCGCCGCCTTAATCGCCCGCGATAAGGCCAGATCCGTCGTGTCGAGCAGGCGCTTCCGCTGGGCGTCAATCGCGCCGCAGGGAACCGTCACCGCGGCATCGCCGTAGTAGCCTTTGTAGTAGACGCCCACGTCGATGCTGACTATCTGACCCTTCCGGATCACCCGATCGTCGGGAATTCCGTGCACAATGACTTCTTCGACCGAGATGCACGTGGCCGCCGGATACCCATGATACCCCTTGAACGCGGGAATTCCCCCGCGCAACTGTATCATGCCTTCCGCGACGCGATCCAATTCCTCGGTGGTCACACCCGGTTTGACCAGGCCCGCGAGGGTGGCAAGCACCTCCCCCACGATCTGGTTCGCCTGGCGCAGGATATCGATTTCGCGCTCGGACCGAATGGCAATCATGGTGTAACGTCACTACCGCCGGAGAAGTCTAATCTTCAATTTTAGCACACTTTGCCCGGGCAATACCACCCGCGGCCGCACACAAAACGCACGAGCTTCCAGCATGAGCCGGGTGCCCGGCGCGTATTTAGAATCCACGGCGCGCCCGAATCCGGCCGCCCTTGCCGCTGAACCCGTCGTAGTGGCGCATGATGAGGTGCTGTTCCATCTGCTTGATGGTGTCCAGCGCCACGCCCACGAGGATCAGGAGGCTGGTGCCGCCGAAGAATTGGACAATGGTCCAACTGGGCACATTGAGGAGCATGTAAACCAATTCGGGCATCAGGGCGATTACCGTGAGGAAGATGGCGCCCGAGAGCGTGATGCGCGTCATGATGTAGTTAAGGTAGTCGGCGGTCGCTTTGCCGGGGCGCACGCCCACGATGACGCCGCCGTATTTCTTCATGTTGTCGGCCATTTCCGCGGGATTGAAGGTGATGGCCGTGTAGAAGAAGGCGAAGAAGATGATGAGGATGCCGTAGAGGGCCATGTAGCCCCAGTTGCCGGGCACAAAGAGTTCCCGGATGATGGGTTCCAGCCAGGGGGATTTCACCGAGCTGGCCAAGGTACCCGGGAGCTGCAGAATGGAGCTGGCGAAGATGATGGGGATAACGCCCGCCTGGTTGACGCGCAGGGGCAGGTAGGTGCGCTGCCCGCCGGAGACGCGGCGTCCCTTGACCTGGCGCGGGTACTGGACGGGGATGCGGCGCTGGCCGGTGGTCACGGCGATGGAGCCGGCCACGACGAGCACCATGAGAGCTACCAGGAAGAGGCCCTTCACCACGTTGAGCTGCTTGCTGATGAAGACCAGGTTGAAGAGCTCGTAGACGGCGTTCGGCATGCGCGAGACGATACTGGTGAAGATGAGCAGCGAGATGCCGTTTCCGACACCGCGCTCGCTGATCTGCTCGCCGACCCACATGATGAAGGCGGTGCCGGTGGTGAAGCTGATGATGCAGATCAGGATGAAGCCGATGCCCGGATAGGGGACGATTTCCCTGCCGAGTCCCTGCAGGTAGACGGAAATGCCGATGGACTGGATGATGCACAGGACGATGGTGCCGTAGCGGGTGTATTCGGTGATCTTCTTCTGGCCTTCGGCGCCCTGCTTCTGGAGATCCTCGAGGGATTTCACCACGGGGATGAGCAGCGAGAGGATAATGGAGGCGGTGATGTACGGCATGATGCCGAGGGCGAAGACGGTGGCGCGGCTGAAGGCGCCGCCGCTGAACATGTCGTAAAAGCCCAGAAGCCCGCCCCCCGCACTCAGTTTCTGCGCGAGCGCCGCCCCGTCCACGCCCGGGGTGGGGACGTGGCAGCCGAGGCGGTAAATCGCGATCATGACGAGCGTGAAGATAATGCGGTTCTTCAGTTCGGGAATCTTGAAGGCGTTTTTAAAGGCTTCGATGGGCTCAGACACCGGACTATTCCTCCGCCGGTTTCGCTTGCTCGGCGGCGAAGCCGATCAGTTCGACCGAACCGCCCGCCGCTTCAATCTTGGCGCGGGCGCCCGGCGTCACTGCCTGGACTTTCACCGTGAACTTCTTGGCCAAATCGCCGCGACCCAATACCTTGATGCCGCCCTTGCACGCCTTGGCGAGACCGGCCTTGATGATGGATTCCGAGGTCACTTCGGCGCCGTCCTCAAAGGCTTTTTCGAGCAGGTCAACGTTGACCACCGCCATGGGGAAGCGGTCGAGGCTCGTGAAACCGCGCTTGGGCAGGCGGCGGTGGAGCGGCATCTGGCCGCCTTCAAAGCCGAAATGGCGGGAGTACCCCGAGCGGGCCCGGGCGCCCTTGTGGCCGCGGCCGGAGGTCTTGCCATGGCCGGAGCCGGGGCCGCGTCCGTAGCGTTTGCGGTTCTTGCGCGCGCCGGGGGCATGTTTCAGCGAGTTCAGTTCCATGTTTCCTGCATTCCTCAGCTTGGGCCTAGAGAATCTCGGCCACGTCACGGCCGCGCATGGCGGCCAGTTCTTCCACGGTTTTCAGCCGGCGCAACCCGTCGAGCGTCGCCCAGACCACGTTCGTCGCGCTGTTGGAGCCGAGCGACTTCGTGAGGATGTTCTTGTAGCCCGCCGCGTCCACGACGGCGCGGACCGGCCCGCCGGCGACGATGCCCGTGCCGAGGGAGGCGGGTTTCAAGAGGACTTTGGCGGCGTCGGCGCGTCCATGGACTTCATGCGGGATCGTCGTATTGACGACCGGCACGGAGACCATGACCCGCTTTGCGCGTTCGATGGCCTTGCGGATCGCGTCGGGCACTTCGGAGGCTTTGCCCATCGCCGCGCCGACGTGGCCATTGCCATCGCCAACGACCACAATGGCGCTGAAGCTGAAGCGGCGTCCGCCCTTCACGACCTTCGCCACGCGGTAAATCTTCACCACGTGCTCGATGTATTTGTCGTCTTGCTGCTCTTCGCGGGGGCGCCGTTCACCGCGCGATTCCCGCCTGTTCGGTCGCGTTCCTGTCGTAGTCAAGGCTCTCTCCTAACGTCTACCTAGAACTTGAGTCCCGTTTCGCGCGCGGCATCGGCCAGGGCCTTCACGCGGCCATGGTACAGCCAGCCGCCGCGGTCAAAGCACACGCTGTCAATCGACTGTTCCTTGGCTTTTTCGCCAATCGCCTTGCCCACCGCCTTGGCTCCCGCCAGGTTGCCGCCTTCAACCTTGAGGCTGAGCGACGACGCGGCGGCGAGGGTGCGGCCGGTGCTGTCATCGATGAGCTGGGCATAGATGTGATTCAGGGTGCGGTTAACCCGCAGCCGGGGGCGCTCGGGCGTGCCGGAAAGTTTCCGGCGCACGCGGCGCTGGCGGCGTGCCAACAAGACCGTCTTCTTGCTCGTCTTACCCATCCTGTACCTTTCCTCAGGCGCCGGGACCCCTGCGGCCCCACTGTGCGCGCCGTTGTCTCTATCGTTGCACTACTTTGCGCCGGCCTTGCTGACCTTGCGGCGGATGTATTCGTTGGAGTAGCGGACGCCCTTGCCTTTGTAGGGTTCGGGCGGGCGGATCTTGCGGATGTTCGCGGAGATCTGTCCGACGAGTTCCTTGTCGATGCCGATGACCTTCACGGTCTGGGTGCCGTCCACGGCGAACTCGATGCCCGCCGGGGGCTCCACGGTGATCGGATGGCTGTAACCGAGCGCGAGGTTCAGATTCTTGCCTTGCTTCGAGGCGCGGTAGCCGACGCCTTCAATCATCAGCACCCGCTCGTAGCCGTCCGTCACGCCCTTGACCATGTTGGCAATGAGCGCCCGGGTGAGTCCGTGCAGCGCGCGGTGTTCCTTCTTGTCGGTGGAACGCGTGACGCAGATTTCGTTGCCCTCGATGGCGACGTTGACATCGGGATGCAGATCCCGTTCCAGAGTTCCCTTGGGGCCCGTGACCTTGAGATGGACGCCGTCCAAGCCGCAGGTGACGCCGCCCGGTATGGGCACCGGCAATTTTCCGATTCGAGACACGGTAGCTATCCTTTCTGGGTAGCGCCGAGGCGCGTACTACCAAACTTCACACAAAACTTCGCCGCCGATGCGGGCATGGCGGGCCTGCTTGCCCGTCATGACGCCTTGCGACGTGCTGACGACGGAGATCCCCAGGCCGCTTCGGACGGGGCGGATGTCGCCGGCGCCGACGTAGACCCGGAGGCTGGGCTTGCTCACGCGGCGGAGTCCCTGCACGACCGGGGTGCGGTCGGGGAGGTACTTCAGCGTCACCCGGATCGCGCCGGGCTTGGGCTCTTCCTCAAGGGCATAGTCCTTGATGAAGCCTTCCTGCTTGAGCACCCGGCAGATCTCGGCCTTGAGGCCGGAAGCCGGAATGACCACGGTGGCTTGCCCGCCGCGAATGGCATTACGCAGGCGGGTCAGGAGGTCGGCAATCGGATCGCTCATCGACATGGATTATCGTTTCCTTTATCTTACCAACTCGACTTCTTGATGCCGGGCAGTTTGCCTTCCAGCGCCAGGGTGCGGAAGCAAATGCGGCAGATCTGGAACTTGCGCATGAAGGCGCGGGGTCGGCCACAGCACTTGCAGCGCCGGTAGGCGCGCACCTTGAACTTGGGGGCGCTCTGAGACTTCAGTATGAGAGATTTCTTAGCCACAACCGTCTCCTCACAACCTAGTTGGCGAAGGGCATGCCCAGCTTTCGCAACAGTTCACGGCCCTGGTCGGCCGTCTTGGCGTTCTTGATCACGAAGGTGATATTCATTCCGCGGACGCGGGTAATCTTGTCGATATTCAGCTCGGGGAAGATGGTCTGTTCTTTCAGGCCGAGGGTGTAGTTCCCGGCTTGATCAAAGCCCTTCTGCGGGACGCCGCGAAAGTCGCGGATACGGGGGATGGCGACGTTGAAGAGGCGATCGATGAACTCGTACATGCGGTCGCCGCGGAGGGTCACCATGCAGGCGATCTTGGCGCCGGCCCGGAGCTTGAAGTTAGAAATGGACTTGCGCGCGGTGCGGATGCTCGGCTTCTGGCCGGTGATCAGCCCCAATTCCGCCACGGCCATTTCCAGCATGCGGGGGTCGCCGATGGCGTCGCCGACGCCCATGTTCAAGATGATCTTCTCGAGCTTGGGCGTTTCCATGACGTTCTTGTAGCCGAACTGCGTCATCATTTCGGGCGCAATCGCCTTGAGGTAGCGTTCTTTCAGTCTTGCCGTCACGATCAGGCACTCCTTTGCGGCGCTCAGTCCACGTGCTCGCCGTTGATTTCCCAAACCCGGATGCGCTGGCCGTTCTCCAGGCGCTTCATCTTGATCTTCGAGGGGGCGCCGGCCGCCTCGCACCATGGCATAACGTTGGAAATATGGATCGAGGATTCGCGCTCCACGATGCCGCCCGACTGGTTGCGCCGGGAGGGGCGGGTGTGGCGCTTGATGATGTTGACGCCCTCGACCAGAAGGCTGCTCTTCTTGGGGTAGACTTCGAGCACCCGGCCCTTGCGGCCCTTGTGCGGCCCTCGAATCACCACCACGGTGTCTTTTTTGCGTATATGCATGAGAGGCTCCTCTACACCACTTCGGGGGCCAGCGAGATAATGCGCATGAACCCTTTTTCACGGAGTTCACGCGGGACCGGCCCGAAGATGCGCGTCCCGCGCGGTTCCATTTGCGGGGTGATCAGCACCGCCGCATTGCTGTCGAATCGGATGGTCGTGCCATCGGGCCGCTGGGTGTCGTGCTTGATCCGCACGACGACGGCCTTCACCACGTCGCCCTTCTTGACGGGGGCGTTCGGGCTGGCGTCCTTGACGCTCGCCGTGATGATGTCGCCCAGGCCGGCGTAGCGGCGCTTGGTGCTGCCCATCACCTGGATCACGCGGATCTGGCGCGCGCCGGAGTTGTCGGCGACGTTGAGTCTCGAATAAATCTGAATCATGGTGCCAATCCTCTATCGCGTCAGTCCGCGCGCTTGATGATTTCCACCAGGCGCCAGCGCTTGGTCTTGCTCAGTGGCCGCGTTTCCCGAATCCGGACGGTGTCGCCCGCCTTGCACTCGTTCTTCTCGTCATGGGCCTTGAATTTCTTGGTGCGCTTCAGGGCCTTCTTGTACATGCTGTGGATCTTGACCCGCTCGACGGCCACGGTGATGGTCTTGGCCATGGCGCTGCTGGTAACGACGCCCACCCGTTCCTTCTGTTGGCCGCGCGTGTCCACGCTGGATGTGGCTTGCTCTTCCATCGTTATTTCGTCCCTTTGCCTGCGGTGAGTTCACGCTGTCTGAGTACGGTCTTGATCCGGGCGATGTCCCGGCGGGCGTGCCGCGCCGAGCGGACGTTGTCTACCACGCCGGTGGCCAGTTGCATGCGGAACGCAAAGAGGTCGTTCTTGCGCTCCTGCTCGCGGCGCCGCATCTCTTCATTCGTCAGGTCTCGAAGCTCTTTCGCCTTCACGTTAGTAGTCTCCTCGGGGCGCCACTTAGACGCGCTTCACAAACTGGGTCTGGATCGGCAGCTTATGGCCGGCGAGCCGGATGGCTTCCCGGGCCAGGTCCTCGGCGACGCCTTCGACTTCAAACATCACGCGGCCGGGGCGGATGACGCACACCCACTCTTCCGGGGCGCCCTTGCCTTTGCCCATGCGGGTTTCGGCCGGTTTCTTCGTGATGGGCTTGTCCGGGAACACGCGGATGAACACTTTGCCGCCGCGGCGCAGGTGGCGGGTGATGGCAATACGGGCCGCCTCAATCTGTCGGGCGGTAATCCAGCCGTCCTGCATCGCCTTCAATCCGAATTCGCCGAAGTCCACGCTGGCGCCGCCCTTGGCCATGCCGCTGCGGCGGCCGCGCTGCTGCTTCCTGAATTTCACTCGTTTCGGCATCAACATCGATCAAACTCTCCAGCAGTTATTTGCGGCCGCGGGACCGATCGCCGCCCCGTCCACCCCGGTCGGAGCGATCCGAAGCTTCCAGTCCTTCCGAAATCGTTTCCGTCGGGCGGCGTCCGTGCGGGGAGCGCTCGCCGCCAATGGTCGTGACGCGTTCGCCGGGCATCAGATCGCCATGATAGATCCAGCACTTCACGCCGATGCATCCGTAGGTCGTATGGCTGGTGGCCACGCCGTAGTCGACATTGGCGCGCAGGGTGTGCAGGGGCACGCTGCCTTCGCGGGCCTGTTCGGTGCGGGCGATTTCGGCGCCGTTGAGCCGGCCGGAGACCCGGATGCGCACGCCCTTGGCGCCGAGGCGCATCGTGTTCTGGATGGCTTTCTTCATGGCGCGCCGGAAGGAGATGCGGCGCTGCAGCTGCTGCGCGATGCTCTCGGCGACCAGCGTCGAGCTCAGCTCGGGGCTGAGCACTTCGTGAATGTTGATCATCAGTTCGTGGCCGGTGAGCTGCTCGAGTTCATAGCGCAGCTTGTCGACCTCGGCGCCGCGCTGGCCAATGACCAGGCCCGGGCGCGCGGTATAGATG
>CAILVY010000203.1 GCA_903837785.1 Candidatus Hydrogenedentota bacterium | reverse complement strand
TAGAAGCTTGCCGAAGAGCGTCAACCGCGCCCCCGCCCGCACGCCCCATTCCAGCGGACTGCCCGGGCGCCACCCTGACCGCGAACTCCGCTACTGCTTGGCCTTGCCGCCGTCGTCGAGCTTCGCAACATACTTTCCGGGATTCTTCTCGAAGACCGGGACCTGGGCCTTGCCCGCCAGGCGCACGAGCCGGCCCGCAAAGATCAAATCCACCGCGCCGGCCCCGAGCTTCTCTCCGGAAACGACGCAGGTCTGCAGCGGGTATTTCGGCTTCTGCTTCGCCACGATGGCTTCATCGAGCTTGGGCAGGTACTTGGCGGGATTCTCATCGAGCGCCTTCACGCACTCCTTCTTGCACAGGCGGACCAGCCGGTTGTTCACCACATGATCCACTGCGGCGCCGCCCAGCTTGTCCCCGCAGACCACGCACGTATCCAGCGCATACGCGGGCTTCTGCTGCTCGATGATCGCCGCATCTATCTTCTTCATATATTCGGCCGGACTGCCGTCCACCTTCGGCTTGCAGCCCGAACAGCAGAACCGCACCTCGCGCCCCGCGTATTGCGTGACAACGGGATCGCCCATCCCGCCCAATTCACTGCCGGAGACGATGCACGTGTTCAATGGATAGGCAGCACTGGCCACCGTCTCCGCGGCCACGACTTGCGTCAACAGCAGCCCCATCACAAGGGCTGCACCAAGAACTGCCGTCTGACTCGTAAAGGAACGTTTCATGAGACATCTCCCTTCCGGTTGCATTAACCCCCATCACTCAGCAAAACAACCGCGCCGCTGTATCCTATTCCGTTCCACGGCAATGGATTGTATACGAATAGTTCCGCTCCAGACCGCTTTGATACAATCCCGCCATGGGACGATTCCTGATCATAGGGCTCGACGGGGCGGAACCTTCCCTGCTGGAGCGCTGGATGGCGGAGGGCCGCCTGCCGCATCTGGCCGCGCTCCGGGCGCGGGGAACCTGCCTCCCCCTGCGAAGCACGGTCCCCCCCGCGACGTTCCCCGCCTGGACCACCTGCGTCACTGGCGTGAATCCCGGGAAGCACGGGATTTTCGATTTCACGGAAATGATCCCCGGCCACTATGCCCTTCGCTTCGTCAATGCCACTTTCCGGAAGGCCCCGGCCTTGTGGACCGTCCTCTCCCAGGCCGGAAAGCGGGTCGGCATCCTCGGCGTGCCGGGCACCTACCCCCCGGAACCCGTAAACGGATTCATGGTTTCCGGCTTCGATTCCCCCGTGGCCACCCGCGTGGATGCATCCTTCGTCTGGCCGCCCTCCCTCCATCCGGAAGTGCGCGCATGGCGCTTCGCGGATTTCCAGGAAACCGAGATCGGAGAAGGATGGCACGACCGCGCGCTAAACTCCCTCCTCGACGGCATTGCGCTGAAAGAAGACATCGCTGTCCGCCTCCTCGCCCGCGAACCCTGGGATTTCTTCATGCTGGTTTTCGGGGAATCGGACACGGTTTCCCATCACTTCTGGCTCTTCCATGATCCGCGGTCCCCAAGGCATCGCCCCGGGTTCGAAGACGCCATCCGGAAAGTCTACGAACGCCTGGATGCGGCCGTCGGACGTTTGCTCGCCACGGCGGGCGGCGAAGTCTGCGTAGCGGTCGTTTCCGACCACGGATTCGGCGGCGCGGGAACCGGCGTCGTGCACCTCAACAACTGGCTCGCCGCGCAGGGCCATCTGCACTTCGCGCCCGAGCGAAGCGGAGGAATGAAGCGATTCGCGCTCCGATGGGCCCCCGAAGCCTGGCGCGGCGCCCTCTTCCGGCGCTTCAGCGGCCTGGCGGCACGCGCCGAGGGCGGCTCCCGCTTCGGAGGCATCGACTGGGCGCGCACCCGCGCGTGGTCCGAAGAGCTGAATTACTTCCCGAGCATCCGGGTCAATCTCCAGGGCCGGGAACCCGAAGGGCAGGTGCCTCCCGAACACTACGATGCTTTCGTGCGCGAACTCTGCGCCCAACTCGAAACCTGGGACGCGGTGGCCCGCGCACGCCCGCGCGGCGAAGTCTGTCACGGGCCGCACGTGGGCCGCGCGCCCGATATCATACTGGAATTGGCCGAAGAGGATGGGTACTCTCTTTCCTGTCTCCGAAGCCGGGGCGGACCGCCTTTCAGCCGTATCCGCCCCGACGAGTATTACGGCGGGAAGGAACGCGGAATGACAGGAACCCACCGGCCCATGGGCGTGCTGCTCCTGTCCGAACGCACGCACGCCGCCCAGCCCGGTCTCGAAGACATTGCGCCGACTGTGTTGGCGGCGCTCGGGGTCGCCGGTCCGCCCATGGACGGCAAGTCCCTGCTGGCGGAGGCCGCGGATGGCGTGGCGGAGGCGCCGGATATCGTTGAGGCGCCGTACTCGCCGGAGGAAGAGGCGATGATCGAAGCGCGGTTGCGCGCCCTGGGGTACCTCGAATGACGCTCAGAATCGCAATGCTTGGCGCCTGTCCCTATCCCGTGCCGCAAGGCTCGCAAGTCTTCCTGCGCGACAACGCCCTCGCCTTGGCCAGCCGCGGACATGACGTGCACCTCGTCGTCTACGGCTATGGACTGGGCCAGGATAATCACGCCCTGAAGATCCATCGATGCCGCCGCCTGCCCGGCGACACGCGCACCGCCGCCGGACCTTCCCTCATGAAGCCCTTCCTGGACCTCGCGCTCCTCGCCACGCTGCGGAGAGTGATCCGGCGCGAGAAAATCGACGTAGTCTGCGCCCACAACTACGAGGCGCTGCTCGTGGCGCTGGCCGCCGGGAAACGCCCCGTCATCTATCACGCGCACAACGCCATGTCGGACGAACTCCCCTACTACTTCAAACGCAAGGCCCTGCCCGAACGCATCGGACGATGGCTGGATCGCACTTTTCCGGGCCGTGCGGATCGCGTGATCGTGCCGCATCGCCGCCTCGCCGGGCACCTCATCGTCCGCGGCTGCGACTACACGAAAGTCCAGATCGTGCCCCCGCCCATGGATGCCCAACTCTTCGAGCCGAGCACCGCAGGAAGAGAAGTGCCGCCCGTGCTCTACGCGGGAAATCTCGACAGTTATCAAAACCTCGGGCTGCTCTTCGCGGCCATGCGCCATGTGCGGAAGACCCTGCCAAACACGAAACTCGTTGTGGCCACGGCCGTGAACAAGAATCTCCCCGAAGCCGATGTGGTCTCCACCCAGGGGTTTGACGCCTTGCAGCGCGTACTCGCAAAGGACTCCGTCTTCGCCGCGCCCCGCGTCTCGTGGTCCGGCTATCCCATTAAAGTCCTGAATGCCATGGCCGCGGGAAAGGCCATCGTCGCCTGCCAGAGCGCCGCCTATCCCATCACCCACCGGCAGAACGGAATTATCGTGCCGGACAATGACGATCACGCCTTCGCGGACGCGCTCATCGAACTCCTCCGGGACTCCCGGCTCCGCGCGGAGTTGGGCAAGAACGCGCGGCAAACCGTCCTGAAGGATCACCGCCCCGATCTCGTGGCCGACCAACTCGATCACATCGTTCAGGAACTGATGCAGGCGGCCCCCGCCCGCTGAAAAGGATGGATGCATGCCCCTGCTCACGCTGGCGTTGAAACGCGCCCGCCTCGAAAAGGCCGCCCCCTTCGTACACGGCGACGTGCTCGATCTCGGCTGCGGGCCCGCCGATCTGCTGGCCCGGGCGGAGGACCGCATCGCCTCCTATACAGGCATCGAGAACAACGCACGCGCCCTCGGCATGAACCGAAAGCGCTTCCCCGGACACACGTTTCTCCAAATGAACCTCGAAACGGATCCGATAGGCGTCGAACGCCGCTATGACGTGATCGTCCTGACCGCGGTGATCGAACACATCCGGAATCAGGAGTTCCTCTTCGGCCAGCTCGCCCCGCTGCTGAAACCGGGCGGAAGGGTCGTCCTCACGTCCCCCACGCCCTTCGGCGCGGGCGTCGTGCACCGCCTCGGCGCGGTGATCGGCCTCTTTAGCCGCGAAGCCGCCGACACCCACGAAGCCCCCTGTTCACGCCGCCGCTTCGAGGCCCTCGCGCGCGCCGCAGGACTCCGCATCAAAGTCTATCGCCGATTCCAGTGCGGGCTGAACCAACTGCTCGTACTGGCCCGCGACGGGGAGGCCGGCACATGATTCGCGTGGCGATGCTCGGCTCGTTTCCGCCGCAGGCGCAAGGAATTCCGGAGTACTGCGGCGGGCTCGTGTCCGCCTTGTCGCATCCCTGCCAAGTAACGGCCATCGGCTTCAGGCAAATGTATCCCGCCCGCCTCTTCCCCGGCGCGAAAACGCCCATGGACCCGACAAGACGGACCCCCGAAGGCCCCCACCTCGCCGTTCGCAACACGCTCACGTGGTTCAACCCCCTCGGCTGGGCCCTCGAAGCCTTGCGCGCCCCCGCCGATGTGTTTCACCTCCAGTGGTGGAGCCTGCCCTTGTTCCCGGTCGCCCTCACGATGCTCCTCCTCATGAAACTGCGCCGAAAACGCATCGTCGTGACGATCCATAACGTGCTGCCCCACGAACGCAGCCGCGGATTCGTGGCCGCAGGGCGCTTCCTCTGCCGCCGCGCCGACTGCGTCATCGTCCACAGCCGCCAGAATGAACAACAGATCATCGAGGCCTACGGCCTGAGCCCCGAACGGGTCGTTCGCATTCCCATGGGCGCCAACACAGAGGACATCCCGCGGATAAGCCGTGACGAGGCCCGGGCCGCACTCGGCCTGCCACGGGACGCCGCCGTCGTGCTGAGCTTCGGCACAATCCGCCCCTACAAGGGCATCGAAGATCTGATCGAGGCATTCGCGGACGTGGCCAGGGACCGCCCACACGCACGCCTGCTCATCGCGGGAAAGCCCTGGATGGACTGGGGGCCATGCGAACAACGGATCATCCAGGCAGGCATCGCGGACAAGGTTCAGCTCTGCCTCGAATACATCCCCGACGAACGGGTCCCCCTTTTCTTCTCCGCCGCCGATGTGATCACGCTGCCCTATACCCATTTCGACGCACAGAGCGCCGTGGCCGCCCGGGCGCTCCCCTACCGGAAACCGCTCCTCGTCTCGGACGTGGGCGGATTGCCCGAGTGGGTCGGCCGTGAACCCCGCTGGATGCTCCCCGCCGGCGACCGCAAAGCCCTGGCCGAGCGCATCGCCGCCGTGCTCGACGACCCGGAAGGCGCCGCAGCAGCCTTCCGCCCCATCGCCGAACGCGTCCTCGAAGAAAACAACTGGAAACGTTCCGCCCAGCGCCACATCGACGCCTACATCCCGCCCGACGCCCCCTGACCCCCGGCTGGCCGGACCGTCCCGTCCCGGCCAGCGTCACGTCCCACCCAAGCTACTTCGCGGCGGCCGCCGAAGGCGGCGCGGCCGGTTTCTTCCCCAAGAGATGCAGATCGAAGAACTCGAAGGCCTGCTGCGCTGCCGTGGCAAGCTGCAAGGGGTCCAAGCCGTGCCCCGCATCCTCGACAATAACCAGCTTCTGCGTCAGGCCGGCCTTCTCGAGGGCGGCATGAAGCAGTTTGCCCTGTTCGACCGGCACGACGATATCCTTGTTTCCGTGAAACGTCAGAATCGGGGCGTCACCGGCACTGATATACATGACCGGCGACATCTGCGCCATCACCGGCGCCTTCCGATCCGAGGTGCCCAGCAAGTCAACCATCATGTCTTCGAAGCCCTTGCCCATGTCCTTCTTGGCCATGGCTTCGGCCTCGGGCGTGGCATGCCACAGCCGGAGATCCGTCGGGCCGTAGAGGTTGACGACGGCCTGGACCTTGCTCGATTGCTCCAGATTGCCGCCCTTCCCTTCCAGGCCGTCCTTGGGGTCCATCAGCCCAAGCAGCAGCGACAGATGCCCGCCCGCCGAATCGCCCACCGCCCCGATCTTGTCCGGCAGAATATTCAGCTCTTTCGCGTGCGCGCGCAGATAACGCACTGCGCACTTCACATCTTCAATCTGGGCCGGCCACTTGTGTTTCGGCGCCAGCCGGTATTCCACCGCCGCGGCAACAAACCCGTGGCTCGCAACCAGGCCCGCAATCAGGCCATAGTCGTTCTTGCTCCCAACCTGCCAGGCCCCTCCGTGGATGCATACGACAGCCGGCACGGGTCCCGGGCCCGGCGCCGGCTTCACGATGTCCATCTTGAGGTCCACGCCATCACTGTTGCCGTAGATAACGTCTTTTTCCGTCGTGACTCCCTGCGGGGCTTGCGCAAAGGCAGTGAACGCCAACAGGCAGGCAAGGCTCAGTCCGATGCTCAACTTCCGTCTCATGTCATTTCTCCAATCTGGAATAAGTTTCCGAAGAACATTCTGTCTGGCGCCGTCAGGCAGGTGCGTCGCGCTCCGTGCCGTTCTCCGCGCCATCATAGCGTTTATACCCGTTCCGGTTCCGTAGGGATCTGCGGCGTGGCCGCTGCCGGCTTCCGCGCCGCTTCCGTCGTCAGCACGAGCACCTGATACGGCTGAAGTTCCAGGTCGCCGGAATACAGTTCGTTGTCCAGGAGATTGCGCCCGGGGGACGACAGGGTGATTCTGCCGGGACGGTTCTCGAGTTCCAGCACGATGCTGCCCTTCCCCCCTTCGCCGTCACGCGGCACAACCAGCACATTCGACGTGGCCGAGGCCGTTGGGTAGATCTCGTAGCGGGCTGCTATCTCCAACAGAAGCATCTGCAAATCGGCCGGGGGCGGCAACGTGCCCAAGAGCACAATATGCCCTTTGCCGACCCGCCGTTCCGTCACCGCCGCGAATCCGGCAAAGGGGCCGTTCGCATACGTGGCCAGGGCGCGCGCCTCTCTGGCTTCAAAGGCCGAGTACCACAGAGAACCCTGTGATTCGGCGCCGTCCGCCCAGCGCAGCGCGAAATCCCGCGGCTCGCCGGGCGCCTCATAGCGGCAATAGACGCCGGCCCACTCCTCGAGGGAGACAAAGGGCGCATGAACCGGCTTGGCCGCATCGAGCGTCCGCACATCCGTGAAGGGTCCCGCAATCCAGGTGCCGCCCGCATTGATCCAGGCCCACAGCCGTTCACGAAGTCCCGACTCATCGAGGGCAGGAAGAAACGGCGAGAAGACGACCCGATACGCTTCGAGCGGCGCCGCCGGATCGATAATGTCCGCGCGCAAATGGATGTCCATCATCGGGCGATACGCCCGGTCGAGGATGTACTGCACGTAGTCGAAGTCCGTCGCCAGGGGCTGAAATCGGAGCTGTGCCCAGGCCAGCGTCGAGAAATGCAGCGCCACCCCCGGTGCCGCAGGGCGCGTCCCATTAAGAAAGCTCGCCGCCGCCCGGAACCCCGCCCCCACCTCCTTGACTTCCCCGGCGATATGCAAAGGCCTCCCGCAACTGGAAACCACGGAGCCGTGCATGACTTCCTGTCCGGCCCAGTGGGCGCGCCACAACCAGAACAGATTGGCCTCGCCGCCGAGCGCGACGGGCAGCCAGGAGTTCACCCGGCAGAAGCCGGGGTCCCGGTAGCCGTTGGCGGTCACGCCGCCGTTCCAGCAGGTCGAGGTCTCCGTATTCCAAAACGGCGCCTCCTTCAGCGGCCGCATGTAGTCCATCCAGAAGACCTGGCGCCAGAGGTTGTCCATCAGGTCGTAGTGGTTGTATTGCACGAGGTCCAGTTTGCGGTGCATCGGCTCGTACGCGACGCCCATCACGGGCATCATGTCCGTGCCGACCGGCTGTGTCACGTGCTCGTGCAGGACGTCCGCCTGATAGCCGACGTAGTCAACGAGGCTGTCGCTCTGGAAAAGGGCCCACGCGGTCAATAGCGCGGGGTGGTGGCATAGCCCGGGCCACGGCGCGGGAATCTGCGAGAAATCCTGATATGTCTGGCTCCAGACGTTCGTGCCCCACGCCGCGTTCAGCGCCTCGATGTTTCCGTAGCGCTGGCGCAGGCGCTCGCGAAACGCCTGCTGGCAGCAACTGCAGTAGCATCCCCACTCCTCCCACGGATAGACCTCATTGTCGATTTGCCAGCCGATTACGCACTCGTGCTTTCCGAAGGCCGCCGCCAGCCGTTCGGTCACGGGCGTGAGGAGTCTCCGATACAACGGGCTGTTCGGGCAAACGTGGCGCCGGGATCCGTGCTGCGCCTGGACGCCCGCATGATTAACGACCAGGACTTCAGGGTACTTCTGCGTCAGCCACGCGGGCGGGGTGCAGGAAGGCGTGCACAGGATCGACGCGATACCGGCCTCGCCAAGCTTGTCGACCACGCGCCGGAGCCAATCCAGCTCTATGCAGCCTTCTTCAGGTTCGAGGCTGCTCCAGGCGAACTCGGCCACGCGGGCGGCATTCAGGCCCGCCCCAAGCATCAGCTGAATGTCCTCGTCCACCTGTTCCGGCGGCCACGCTTCCGGATAGTACGCGGCGCCCAGATACGGAGGCTTGAAACGGCTCATGACTGCACTTCTCCTTCTACTGCTGCCACTGCTGAACTTCCACCTCAATTGGGGCCCCGCGCGTCGACTCACCAGGCGCGATAGCAGTCGAGGCCCGCGAGATACCCCTTCGCGTCGGGATGCTTCCCGGTAATGCGCACTTCGAGTATGTTTTCACCCTTGTTGATGACGACCGGCTGGGCGCTTTCAAGCTGTTTGCGCACCACGCCTCCGGCATTGAACCCGTCCCACTCCAAAGCCTGGCGGCCGTTCACCCACAGTTCGCAACGGCCGTAGTTCGGGCCCGCCGTGTACCACACGACGAGCGGATACTCGCCCGCATCGCTGGGATACGTGGGCAGGGCGGCCTTGAAGACGGCCGGCCCCTCGGCCTGAAAGAGAAGCTGGCGGCCGTCGCTCCAGAGATTGCCGAATTCCTGCATCGGCTGCTCGATCACATGTTCGTCGTGGAATCCCTTCGCCAGTTCCTCGGCCTCGATGGTCCAGGCCTCCGTGTACACGGTCGCCTGCGACGGCATGCGGTCTTCCGGCCGCGGCAACGGGGCAAAGGCCACGTGCGGCTCGGTCTGGTACCAGTAGGCCACGGAGGAGAAATCGTCCTTGCGGTTGTTGGCGTGGCCGTGCTCGATAGTGACCTTGATCGATTTCTTGAACGGGATGGGGTCTTCCAGGTGATAGCGATAGACGTTCCACAACGCGTTCTGCGCGTGGCCGCCCTCGATCAGGGGGCATCCGAAATAGAGGTTGCTGAACGGCGCGCCGTACGCCCACGCTCCGCAGAAGTAATCTTCGGAACCGGTCCCCTGCAACTGCGGCGCCTGCGCGCCGTCGATATAGATTTGATCGTCGCCTTCCCCCCACCACCCGTTGGCGCGGTTGTGGATCGAAAGATTGCAGCCGACATAGTGTCCCTGGCCGGCCGCCTCGAAAAAGACATAATTCTCCCCCGGCGGACACGGATAGGCCTGGCGGTACTGCGCGTGGAACTGCGCCGTTGCTTCCTGCAGCGCGGCGCAGCGCTGATAGTCGACATAGTAATAGAAGGCCACGCCGGCGATCGGCCCCTCGTTCGAGATCGTAATCCGCGCACTCGTGTTGAACGGCATCCGCCAGAAGCAGTTGAGCCCGTTCTGCGTGCCGATTTGAATGGGCAGGCAGGCGTACTGATAGTAACGATTATTGCCCAACCCGAAGAAGTCTCCGATCGGCGACGCGACGGACGGGTTCGCCTCGCCGTCCCAGTACATGCGCAGGACCATGTTCTTGAGGTGGCGCTCATCTTTCGAATTGATGGTGATCCAGAGATGGGTGATGGCGCCGGCCCCCGTGATGTCGGCCAGGGTCCGGGTTTCCCCGGGCTGCAGCGGCCAGTCGTGCCGGCCGTCCGCATTCCCGCCGGTCGGGTCAAAACTCGACGCGCGCTCGGCCGTGAATCCCTTCAGCGTGGGCAGATCCGCCAAGAGGCCGGCGGGGCGCGCGTCCGGCGCCGCCCAGAGGGGGGCCGCCGCCATAAACCCAAGAATCCACATGGTCAGCCTGTTGAATCGATGCATCGCTTGCTCCTGCGCTGCACCGGGCCGTGCCTGAATGCCCCACATCCCGCTGCCCGGTGCGCCGTTGCTCCCTTGCAGTTCACTCATCGCCTTGCCGACAAGAGAGCATATTCACCGCGCCGCATCTTCTCAATGATGCCTGCGGCGCCTGGAAGCGAAGCCAGACGCCGCAGGCGGTGATTACATCGGCGTGCGCCTTATTCGGCTTCGCGGAAGATGCCCGCCACCTTGGCCAGAGGGCCGTTGATGGGCGCGGGGCCGTTCACGTCATACTTCTGGAATGCGACATGCCCGTCCAGGTACAGGACATTCGAGCCGCCCGGCACATGGTTGAAGGCGGAGGCGAAGGTGGACACCGCGTCCCACATCACGAAGATGGCGCTTTGCGCGCGGGCGCTGGCCGCGGGATTGTTGATGTCCGTGATCAGGAAACGCTCGATGCCTTCGCGCAGGCGGTAGAGCGTGTTCGTGCCGTTGTTGCCGCCGCCGCCCACGGTCGACAGATCCATGTCCTTGTCCACGACCGGAGCAAATCCTTCGGCATTGGCCGCCACAATCGCGGCCATTTCGGTCTGTGCGGGGCCGAGGAGATAGATGTACATGAGCCAGTTGACCATCTGCTGCGAACTGCCGGCGGGAATGGTGACCACGCCAAGATTCATATCCGACGGCGTGACAGGATCCGTCGGGTTGGTACGGTCAAAGAGCCAGCCGGTATAGCCGTAGCTCGCGTCCACGCCGCGCATGCAGGCATAGCCGTCCCAGGACATGTACCCCGTGCACGGGGTGGCCGGAGCGCCCGAGAGCGAACCGTCGGGATCCGATTGCTTGCTCTTGGCGCCGCCCGAGTCCGACGGGCAGAACATGATGGCGGCATCCGTGAGGTATTCGGGGTAAATGGACCGAATGCAGGGCCCGAGACTGAGGTCGCTCGGCCCGCTCGAATCGTAGGTCCCCGTCGCGTTGAACCACACCCCCAACTGCATGGGCGGGAAGTTCATCCCCTTGGATTCGTTCGCGTACATTTTGTAGACCAAGCCCCATTGCTTGAGGTTGTTGGCGCAGCTGGCCCGCCGGGCCGCCTCGCGGGCGCGTGCCAGCGCCGGCAGGAGGATGGCCGCGAGGATGCCGATGATGGCAATCACGACCAGGAGTTCGATCAGGGTGAAACCATGCCTTTTCATGCTACGAATGCTCCTTTCTACCGTTGAAAACCTGTCTATAGCTTTGAATCCTTGGATTCGCCGACTCGGCATTTGATGGAGGGCCTCGAACAGCGAATCTTTCATATTTATAATCTAACGGGCGTTCAAAGTCAATCTAAATTTTTATCTGTTGTACATAATCTCTCTGCAGAACTGAACAAATGTAACTTTCGAAGAAAGAAAAGTTCGGATAATGTTCAGAATACAGGATTTAGCCCAATTCGGATTCAGAAGAGACTGCTATGGTCCCAGGGAAAGACAGCTTGATTTGGGCATTTGTGTTATATTATAAAGAACACAGATCTTGACGTTTGTTGCAAAAGCGGAATCGCCTGAATCAAATACCGGGGCGGCCAAGGCCATCCTGGGCCGCCCGAAAGGGCGGCGCGGACGCGTGAAGCATGTGCAATGGTTTGGGGAAGAACCTCGAGGCGGAGTGCCATGAAACAGCACCGTTTTCTGCGAGTTGCCGGAATCAGCATCATGCTGCTGAGTCTGGGATGGCCGGGATGGGTCGCCGTGGCCGCGGAGATGTCCGTCGGGAGCCCATCGCATTTCGTGCCGCAGGATAAGCAGCTTGACGCGGAATGGGTGCGGAGTCTGAGCGCGCGCGGTGTGCCGCAGGCATTTCGCAACGAGGAATTGAAGTTCATTGGGATGCCCGTGGGCGGGATTGGCGCGGGGCAGCTTTATTTGTGCGGGGATGGAAGCCTGGGATGCTGGGAGCTCTTCAATCGTCACAAGTACCGGGGCACCGGCGAACGGAACTATGCGGGACGGATTCCGGACAAGCCCGTGGATCAAGGCTTTGCGCTGATCATCGAGCAGGAGGGCCGGCGCACGGCGCGCTGCCTGAACCGCGCGGGATTTGCCGAGGTCGCGTTCACGGGGGAGTACCCCGTGGGCCGAGTCCACTATCGGGACGAGTCGTCTCCTTGCGCGGTGGAGTTGGAGGCTTTTTCTCCGTTCATTCCGCTGAACGCGCGGGACTCGGCCCTGCCTGCAACCCTCTTCACGATTAGGATAAAGAACGTTTCCGGGAAGGCGCTGACGGCATCATTCCTGGGCTGGCTGGAAAATGCGGTCTGTTTTCAAAGCGCGGAAGATGTCCCCGGCGTCTGGAAGACGCGCCTCGAGCGAGGCCATGGCAGAAGTGTGTTGAGCCATACGGCAGAGGAACGCCCTGTGGCGGCCTCGGGCAAAGCGCTGCGGCCGGCGATGCTGCTGCAGGATTTCGAAGGGGCGGACTACGGCACTTGGACCGCCGCGGGTGAGGCGTTCGGCAACGGGCCGGCCCACGGGGCGCTCCCGTGGCAGGCGGAACCCGCGGGCTTTGAGGGGAAAGGTTTTGCGAATTCCTTTCTGCGCGGCGACTCGACGTTGGGCACGCTGAGTTCGCCTGCCTTCGTAATCGAGCGGAAGTACGTCAATTTCCTGATCGGCGGCGGCAACTTTGATGACACGGCGTGCGCGGCATTGTTGATCGATGGCGCAATGGTGCGCCGTTCCACGGGAGAAGGCGATGAGCGGCTCCGCTGGGAATCGTGGGACGTTTCTGAGTACGCGGGACGCCGGGCACAGATCGTCATCAGTGATGCGCGCGAATATCCCGGGGGGCACATTTGCGCTGATCATTTCGAACTGTCGGACGCGAAGCGGCGGCGGCCGGATGGCGCGTTTGAGCGCTTCCCGGATTTCGGGACGATGGCGCTCGCGCTCGCGGAAGTGGCTGAAGACACGCAGCGGGCCGCGGAAGCCGGGGAATCGACGAGCGGCCCCGTGAATCGCAGATTCTCCCGGGAGGGCGAAGCGTACGCCTTCCCCGAGCGCCGCAATGGAGCGTTGCTCTCGAAGGCGGCCGAGCTGGCGCCCGGGGAAACACGAACCCTGACTTTTGTGTTGGCGTGGCATTTCCCGAACGCTGCGCACGGCCACGAGTACGCGGTGCGTTTCGCTGACGCGCCGGCCGTGACGAACTACGTGCTGGATCATCTCGAGCGGCTGGCCGGAGACACGCGGGCCTGGCGCGACACGTATTACGACAGCACGTTGCCCTTCTGGCTGTTGGACCGGCTGCACTCGACGCTGTCCACGCTTGCGACCGGCACGTGCCAGTGGTGGGCCAACGGGCGCTTCTGGGCCTACGAGGGCGTGGTTTCGTGTCCGGGCACTTGCACGCATGTGTGGAACTACGCCCAGGCTGAGGCCCGCCTCTTTCCGGAATTGGCGCGGTCGGTGCGCGAGATGCAGGATTTCAATCCGGACAGCGGCGGCTTCCATCCCGATACGGGCCTCGTGGGATTCCGCGGTGACAACGCCTATGCGGCGGACGGGCAGTGCGGGACGGTCCTGAAGACATACCGCGAGCATCTGTGTTCGGCCGACGGCGGCTTCCTTGCGAAGCACTGGCCAAACGCGAAGAAGGCACTCGAGTTCCTGTTGCAGCGCGATCGCGGGGCCACGGGCCTGCTTGAGGATGAACAGCCCAACACGTACGATATCGCCTTCCACGGAGGCAACACGTTTGTCGGCAGCCTGTATCTGGCCGCGCTTCGGGCCGGGGAGGAAATGGCGCGGGAGATGGGCGATGCCGCGTTTGCGTCCGGATTGCGGACGCGCTTCGAGTCCGGCCGGAAGCTGTCGGCGGAGCGCTTGTGGAACGGCAGTTACTTCATTCAGGACGTGGACCTGGCGAAGTTCCCGCAGAACCAGTATGGCCCGGGCTGCCTCTCCGATCAATTGTTCGGCCAGACTTGGGCGCATCAGGTGGGTTTGGGCTATCTCTATCCGCCGGATCAAGTGAAGCGGGCGCTGGAGTCCGTGTGGCAGTACAACTGGGCGCCGGACGTGGGGCCGCAGAATGCCGCCCATCGGGCGTTGCGCATGTTTGCGGAGCCCGGCGAAACGGGCCTCTTCGTCTGCACTTGGCCGGAGAGCGCCTTTCTCGAAAGCAGCTTCTTCTATCGGAACGAAGTGTGGACGGGCATCGAATATCAGGTTGCGAGCAACATGATTGACGAGGGGCTCGTGGAGCAGGGACTCGCCCTCTGCCGCGGCATCCATGAGCGTTATCACCCCTCAAAGCGCAATCCCTACAACGAAGTGGAATGCGGCGATCACTATGCCCGGGCCCTGGCAAGTTGGGGGGTGCTGACGGCCCTCTGCGGTTTTGAGTATCACGGCCCGAAAGGCCATATCGGCTTCGCGCCGCGGCTGACGCCCGAAGAATTCCAGGCCGCGTTCACTGCGGCCGAAGGCTGGGGCACTTTTGCACAGCAGCGGGAGGCACGCCGGCAGACCGAGCACATTACGCTGCGCTGGGGACGGTTAAACCTGAGAACTTTGGCGTTTGCCTTGCCGGAGAAGGCGCGGGTCCAGTCGATTGAAGTCAGCGGGACGGGCGGAGCGCTCCCGTTCAAGCATGCCCAAGAGAGCAGCCGCGTGTTAATCACGCTTGATAAGGCCACGTGCCTCCGTTCCGGCGAATCACTGGAAGTAATCATTGCTTTGCAGCAGCCATGAGGTGCCGCGATGAAGATGAAACACGCAATCGTCCCGTTCGTATCGTTCCTGATCCTGGCCGTCTGCCCCGCCTGTCATCGGAACGACTCCGCCGCGCTGATTCCTCCGGCGGGCAAGTATGACGTGCGCATCCTGCGGGACGAATGGGGCGTGCCGCATCTCTTCGGCAAAACGGACGCGGATGTGGCCTATGGACTGGGCTACGTGCAGTGCGAGGACGATTGGGGGAATGTGGAGGGGGCGATCCTGACCGCGCGCGGGCGCCTGGCCTCCTTGCGCGGCCAAGCGGAGGCGAAGTCGGATTATCTCGTGCAGCTTTTCCGGGTGCGCGAGTTCGTGGACGAGAAGTATGAGAAGGATCTGAGTCCGGCGACCCGCGCGGTGGTTGAAGCTTACGCGGCCGGCGTCACGCACTTCGCCGCGCTGCATCCGGACAAGCTGCCGCATGTGGAGCTTCCCGTGACGGGCAAGGATATCGTTGCCCGAACAACGTTCATATCGCCCTTCTTCTATGAACTGCAGCGGGATCTGGATCAGTGGTTCAACGGCCCGGTCACGCCGCCGGACGCGGCGAAAAAAACTTCGTCCCTGACGCCCGGGACGCCCCTGGCCGGAGATGCGAGCGTGCCATGGACCGCGGCGCAGATGATTGGCTCGAATACGTTTGCCGTGAGCCCTTCGCGGTCCGCGGACGGGGCCACGCGGCTCGCGGTCAATTCGCACATGCCGTGGGAAGGGCCGGTGGCCTATTACGAAGCGCATCTGCACAGCGAGGAAGGCTGGGACATGGTTGGGTGCACCGTCCCGGGCGGACCGCTGGTCTGCATGGGCCACGATACGAACAAGGGGTGGTGCCACACGATCAACAAGCCGGATTTGGCCGATATCTATGCGCTGGAGGTCAACCCGGACAATCCGAATCAATACAAGTTCGATGGGGCCTGGCGCGATCTCGAACGCGGCACCGCGCGGATGAACGTGCGCCTGTGGCGCAGCTTCTCGTGGACATTCAAGCGCGAAATGCTGTGGTCCGTGCATGGGCCGGTGATCCGCCGTCCGGAGGGCCTCTTTGCCATCCGCTTCGCCGGTTACGGCGAAATCCGCCATCTGGAACAGTGGTATCAGATGAACAAGGCGTGCAATCTCGAGGAGTTCAAGCGCGCGATGGCCCTGCTTGCCCTGCCGTCGCTGAACACGCTCTATGCGGACAAGTCGGGCAACACATACTACATTTACTATGGCACGATTCCCCTGCGCGACGAGGCCTACGATTGGACGAAGCCCGTGCCGGGCAACACGTCCGCAACGCTCTGGACGGGATTCTGGCCGCTCGAGAAACTCCCGCAGGTTCTGAACCCGGCGTCGGGGGTCCTGCAGAGCTGCAACAGCACGCCGTTCCATGCCAGCGTGGGTGCGGACAATCCCGACCCCGGCGCATTCCCCAAGAGCATGGGCGTCGAACAGCACGAAACAAACCGGAGCCGCCGCGCGCAGGAATTGTACGGCGGCGATTCCTCCATCACGCGCGAAGAGTTCTATGCGTACAAGTTCGACAAGACGTATTCGACGCAATCGGACGTGGGCTACATCCTGGACAAGCTGTTCACGGCGGAAGCCCCGCAGGAACCTTTGCTGCAGGAAGGCATTGCACTGCTGCGCGGCTGGAACCGCAGCGTCCACAAGGAAAGTACGGCCGCGGCGCTGGGCATTCTCGTAGGCTATCCCCACAGCCGCCGGGACCTGTGGGCGGGAAAGCCCTTCAACGCCATGAATGCCCTGCGCGAGGCCGCGGGATTTCTCAAGGCCCACTATGGCCGGCTGGATGTGCCGTTGCAGCAGGTGCTGCGGCTGCGGCACGGGCAAAAGGATCTCGGCCTGGCCGGCGGTCCGGATTGCCTTCGCGCCGTCTATTTCGAAGTGAACGACGACGGCCATCTTGTGGGCGTCGGCGGAGACTGCTATCTCCAAATGGTTGAATGGGACCGGCAGGGCCAACTGCGGTCCGAAGCAGTCAGTCAATACGGCAGCGCCACGGGAGACGCAACGTCGCCGCATTACGCCGATCAGGCGCCCCTCTTCGCCGAAGAGAAACTCCGGCCCGTCTTGATGCGCGAGGCGGAAGTACGGCAACATCTGAAGCGGGAGTATCGGCCGGGTGATTTCGCCGGGCCGTGGCATGTTCAATGAATCAAGCGAGGATGCGCCGTGCATATCATGGGGCGGGAAGAGGCCGAGGCCGCGCGCCGGGTCATCGAGTCGAAGCAGTTGTTTCGCTATCGCGGGGGTGAGGGCGGCGAAACGGATCAGTTCGAGGCGGAGTGGGCGCAGTACATCGGCACGGCGCACGCCCTTGCGGTCACGAGCGGCACGGCCGCGCTCACGTGCGCCCTCGTTGGGATCGGGATTGGACCCGGGGATGAAGTGATTGTGCCGGCCTACACGTGGATCGCCACGCCCATGGCCGTGCTGGCGGCGGGGGGCATCCCCATCCTCGCCGAGGTGGACGACTCCCTCCGGTTGGACCCGGCCGACGCCGAAAGCAAGATCACGCGGCGAACGAAAGCGATCATTCCCGTCCACATGTGCGGACTTCCCTGCAACATGGACGCGATCCTGGCCCTCGCGCGTCAACATGGGCTGCTCGTCGTTGAAGATGCCTGCCAGGCGGACGGCGGGTCGTATAAGGGGCGCCGCCTGGGTTCGCTGGGGCTGGCCGGGGCCCACTCGTTCAATCAATTCAAGGTCATTACGTGCGGAGAAGGCGGGGCCGTCGTAACGAGCGATCAACGCGTCTACGAACGCGCACTGATTCATCACGATGTGGGCGCGGCGTTTCGCGAACATGCGGAGCCGCTGGCGGAGCCCGTCTTTGCCGGCTTGAACTTCCGCATGAACGAAATCCTCAGCGCCGTCCTTCGCGTGCAGTTGACGCGGCTCCCGGGCCTGCTCGACACGCTGCGGGCGCAGAAGCGGACGATGATGGACGCATTGAAAGACGAGCCTGCGTTCACGTTCAACCCGGGCCATGATCCCGAGGGGGACTGTGCCTCGGTCTTGCCGCTCCTGTTCGAGAATGCGTCCTTCGCCCGCGGGTTCATCCGGGGGATGCAGGACGAAGGCATCGATGTGGGATCGCCGATTGACAGCGGGCGGCATGTGTACTCGAATTGGGGGCCCATTCTCGAGAAGCGCGGCGCGCATCATCCGGCGATCGACCCGTTCAATCGCTGCGGGTACGTCGTGGCCTATGCGCGGGACATGTGCCCCAGGACCCTGGAATATCTTGCGCGGACTGTCTACGTCGACACGCGCATTGATCGAGCCCCCGCCGAATTGACGGAGCTTATCCATGCCATTCAACGCGTGGCACGGCGAAAGCTCTCCGGCACGGCCAAATAAGAAGGAAACGCCCATGCGCCGCTGCACGCTTGCCCTGATGATGCTTGCCTCTTGTCTTGCCGCGGCCGGGGCGCCGATCACAACCACATCGCTCATCGAGGAAATGGCGGATCTGGTCCGACTCACGCGCTTTCCGGAACCCACCTACAAAACGATCCAGTTCTCGTCCTCTGATCGGCAGAGCACGACGCCGGGGGGCACGGGCTGGTTCGCCAACTCCGACGGATTCGGCGGCGAGCCCACGCCCAACTTCGAAGCCGTCCTTGCGCCGGCCCGGGACAAGACGCCCGGCGAGTATCTGATGTGCGACGTGAAGGGGCCGGGGGCCATCGTGCGCCTTTGGACCGCCGACATCTCCGGCACAATTCAACTGTTTCTGGACGGCGCGGCCCGCCCCGTCTACGACGGACCGGCCGGGGAGTTCTTCCTGCACCCCTATGATGCCTTTCTGGAAGGAAGCGGCCTGACGCGAAAAGGGCTGGACGGCAGCCTCTATCAGCGGAACGCATCCTATGCGCCCATCCCCTTTGCGGAACGCTGCAGAATCGTGTGGAAGGGGGATCCCAAGGAGATTCATTTCTACGCGATTCAAGTGCGGTCGTATGTGGAAGGGGCGAGTGTCGTCAGCTTTTCTTCCGGCGATGTCGCGGCCTCGGCGGCGGCCATCCGGCGCGTCGCGGCCCTGCTGACGGAGACGGACACGCGCTGGGAGTACTGCTCCAAAGAAGCGCCGCTGGAGATTTCGGCGCAAATCGCCTCGCATGGCGCGGCCGAGGGCGCACGCCTGCAGGGCAGCGGCGCGCTGGAGCGGCTGATTTTGAAAGTCACTGCGCCCAACCTGGAGAACGCGCTCCGGCAGACCGTCCTGCACATTCAGTGTGATGGGTTTCCCTGGGGACAGGTTCAGGCGCCGATTGGGGATTTCTTCGGCGCGGGGCCGGGAATCAATCCGTACACGTCGCTGCCCTTCAGCGTATCGGCCGATGGGAGCATGATCTGCCGCTATGTCATGCCGTACAAGACCTCTCTGCGCATCTACTTCGAGAACCACGGCGATCAGGCCGTTTCCATCACTGGATCCGCGCTGCCGATGCCGTATGCGTGGGACGACGCCTCGATGCACTTCCGGGCGCGGTGGCGCGTCAATCACGGCCTCATCGCCAACGGCGAGGAGCAGCCGGAAATGGGCCCGCAGGATCTCGCGTTCCTGATGGCCCGCGGCCGCGGCGTCTATGTCGGCACTGCGGTCATGCTCCTGAATCCGAACGAGGTGCCGACCCCGTGGGGCAACTGGTGGGGCGAGGGCGATGAGAAGATCTTTGTGGATGGGGACGTGCGTCCATCGATCTTCGGCACGGGCTCCGAGGATTATTTCAACTACGCCTGGTCCTCGAACGACATTTTCGCGTTTCCCTTCTGCGGCCAGCCGCGAAACGACGGGCCGGCCAACCGCGGTTTCGTCTCGAATTATCGCTGGCACATCCTTGATCCCCTTCCCTTCTCGCAGGGTCTGGCCTTCTACATGGAGCTGTTCAGTCACGAGCGGACCGCGGGCTTCTCGTATGCGCGCATCAGCTATCACTACGGCCGCGAAGGATTGATCGATGATCACGTGGCGCTCACAGATGAAGACGTCCGGCTGCCCCGGCTCCCGGACACGTGGGAACCCGCCGCGCGCTTCGGCGCGGAACATTGCGCCTTCCAGGCCTGCGAAAGCCTGCTGCAGGATTCCTCCAGCACCTCCTTCGAGAAAGGGCCGCTATGGCAAGGGGGCCAGCTTCTCGTGTGGAAACCTGCCGCGCCGAATGAAGAGAAGCAACTGGACTTCGAGATCGCACAGGACGGCGAATATGACTTCTCGCTTGTCTGCATGCTGTGTCCGGACGGCGGGAGCTTTCGCGCGCGCATCGACGAGGCCCCGCTTGCGTTTGACGGGAAGGAATTAAGCAGCCTCTCGTCGCCGCACGGGACGATGTCGCGCATGTTGGGCACGCACGCCCTGCCCCTGAAAGCCGGCAGACACGTGATCCGCCTGATCGCCTCCGAGGCGGGCAAACGGATCGGGCTGGATTTCTTCGCCACGCGGAAACACTGAGCCGCGAAGCCCGCCCTCGTGCAATACGGATAGAACGCCTTGGCCGCTACGGCCGCTTCTTCATGGCGATTTCCCGTTGGATTGCCTCTTCGAGGCGATCGAGCGAGGCCTTCGGGCTGAGGATGCCGCGTTGTGCCGCTTCAACCGCCTGCCGGATGCGGTCCGTCAGAAACGTCTGATACGTCACGGGCGGCGTGGGTTGCAGATTCTCGCTGGGCAGCACGTCCAGAAAAGTCCTGAAGCAGGGATTTGCGCGCAGATACTCCCGGAAGGCCGGCGCGTTGGCAATAGCCGCGTTCATGGGCAGCCATCCGCCCCACGTGTAGAACTCGGCGGCCCGCTCGGGCGCTTCGATGCCCGCCCAGAACTTGATGAACTCCCAGGCGCCTTTCGCCTGTTTCGCGCCGGTGGGAATCACAATGAAGTTGCCGTTGGCCCAGCCCGCGTGTTTGCGTCCTCCCGCGGGCGGGGGAACGGGAAAAGTGGCATACTCGAGGCCGGGCGCAAATTTGGCGAGCTGCTCGACGCGCCACTGGCAGTCAACTGTGATCGAGTAGGCGTCCGAGATAAACGGCCACTGGACATTGCTCGTGCCGAGGGCGAGCCCGGACTCGAAGCGCAGGACTTTGTCGAAGCCGAGGCTGCGCCGCTGCTCGGCCAGGAAGCTGAGCGCACGCAGGTTCTCCGGCGTATTGATCGTCATTTCGCCTCGGCTCCAGTCATAGAAGCCGCCGCCAAAGACCGGCGCGTATTGTTCGAGCGCAAAGCCGCCCAGCGACGTGGGCAGGAAGCCGATGCGCATGAGGCTGCCGTCGGGCGCGAACTTGTTCAGCTTGCCGCCCCAGGCCACGAGTTCTTCCATCGTCTCCGGGAAGTTCCGGGGATCGAGGCCGGCTTCACGCAGGTCGTCCAGACGCACGAAGCACGCGGCGATGTCGATGCCGGTGGTTACGCCGTAGAGCCTGCCCTTGTACATGCCGATTCGCAGGGCCGCGGGGTAGGTTGTTCGCTGGAACTGCTCCCATTGCTCCGGGTTCATCAGAGGTTCGAGTGGCTGGAGCACGCCACGTTCCGCCCACTTGGGAATCACTTGCTCCCAGAGGCTCATGGCATCGGGAGGATCGCCCCCGGCGACGGCGAGCAGGAACTTCGCGTCCGATCCGGTCGCCGGGATGGACAGCGGAATGACCTCATAGACTTCCTGGCTCTCGTTGAAGCGGTCCACGATGCGATCCACGACCGCCTTCCATTCCGCGGTCCACATATGCCAGAAACGCACGGGGATCCGGTCCGGATATCGCTGCGGCGGCGCGCCGGGCAACGCCAGCACAAGCAGCAGCGCGGCTGCGACGAGCGGCAGCGGGACCCACAACAGGACCCTATTTGCGCCGGATTTCGGGCGCGCCTCGGATTCGTTCATGGCGCGATGTTCCGCACGCCGCCGTTGGCCATAGGCTCAGTTCCCATAATGCACCCAGCGCCGGTGCGTCCGGAAGATCAGCGCCGTCAACGCCATTACGATGACGAAGAGGGTCCACGCCATCGCGCTCGCATAGCCCATGTCCAAATAGCGCCAAGCGCGGGTGAATAGGTACAGCGCGTAGAACTGCGTGCTGTCGTCCGGGCCGCCCTGGGTCATCACATAGGCTTGGGTGAAGTACTGAAACGAGCCGATGATGCCCATGACGAGGTTGAAGAAGATGACGGGCGTGATCATCGGAAGCGTGATGTGCCGGGTCCGCTGCCAGACATTCGCCCCGTCGATGAGGGCCGCTTCATAGAGCGTGCCTGGAATGTCTTTCAGTCCGGCGAGATAGATGATCATGCTGCCGCCCACGGCCCAGAGAGACATGAAGACCAGCGACCAGAACGCCCATCGGGTATCCTGCAGCCAGGCGGGCCCGGTGATCCCGAATCGCGCCAGGATCCCGTTCACGAGTCCGATCTGCGGATTCAGAACCCACACGAACACGACTGAAGTGGCGACCACTGGCACTATCGAGGGGAGGAAGAACAGGGTGCGATACACGCTCATCCCGCGCAGATTGAGGTTGAGCAGCAGCGCCAGGCTCACCCCGGCAACGATGCCCAGCGGCACCGCCAGCAGCGCGTACTGGATGGTGAGTCCCAGCGACTTCCAGAACAACGGGTCCTCGCGGAACAGCTTCTGATAGTTGTCCAGGCCGACCCAGGCCGGGGAGGAGAGAATGTCGTATTGGGTGAAGGAGAGCATTACACTGGCCACGAAGGGGACGGCGGTGAACACGACAAAGCCGAAAAGCCAAGGGCTGATGAACGCGTACCCTTTCCAGTTTTTGTGCATGCCGTTGATTCCGGGGCAACATTTCCGTGGGTTTTTGGGCGCGTACCGGGTCCGAGGGCCATCGGCTGCCCGCCACGAACCGGTATTTCGGATCCCTTCGACCGCAAGGCCCTTCGACTTCTAACTAATTGCCGCTGAGCAGCTTAAGTCCAGAACCGTCTTCCGGCGCCGGAAGCCGCGTAACACACCGCCCGGTGGCCGTCTCCGCGGCGGTCCAGGCTGCCCGGCGCGCTTTCCTTATACCTCCTGCTCCTCTGGAAGTCAACTGGGGCGACCGAATTGATCGTAACGTGTTCATCACGAATATGAACAAATGAAACTTTTTGAAGGCTTCTATGCGCAAAAATCTATGCTTATGTTTGCAAATACAGCGGGTGTGGTGTATAGTCGCACCGGAATGGAATCGGGTTGGGCGGAATGCGCCGCTGTCTTGGGCGAAGGGCGCATTGGGGCCGAACGCGATTTCAGGAACAATCGGCATCGAAGCAGAAGCAGCGAGGTTTTTCCGTGGCTGACGAGACCCCCAACAAGTCGAAACGCCCCATCACCACGAGCGAAATTGCCCGCCTGTGCGGCCTGTCGCGCACCACGGTTTCCGCGGTATTGAACGGGAAGCGCAACGTTCGGGAGAGCACGCGCACGAAGGTGCTGGAATGTGTCCGCGAGCGGAACTACGAATCCGGCATGATTGCGCGCACGCTGGTGGGCGAACTGTCTCGCATGATTGCCGTGCTGACGCCGGAGATCGGGAATCCCTACCACTACATGGTTTTCCAGGGCGTGAACAAGGTGCTGGAGGCGCAGGGGTATCACATGCTCTTCCACCGGGTGCGTCATGAGGACCAGGAAGATCCGGAGACGCTGGCGAGCATCCGCGCGTACCGGCCGGCGGGCTATATCGTGATGCGGGGGGCGGAAGGGCCGCGGGGGGTGCATGTAAAGCAGATTGCGGACGAGGGGGTGCCGGTCGTCGGCGTGGGGAAGCTGCTGGGCGTGGAAACGCATTGTGTCGTTTTCGAGAACCGGCATCCGATGAAGCTGGGCACGGACTACGTAATCGAAATGGGCCACCGGCGGCTGGGCCATCTTGCGGGTCCGGCCTTCTCGCCGCTCGAGGCGAACGACCGGCAATTGGGTTTCCTGGAGAGCCTGCTGGAGCACGACATCCGGCTTTCCGACGCCGTGATCGTGTATGCCGGAGAGACGTCTCCCACGGGGTATCAGGCCGCGCTTGAAGTGCTGCGGAACCCGCAAACCCGGCCCACGGCGATCCTTTGCTTCAACGACATCGTGGCCATGGGCGTGTATCGCGCCGCGCATGAGTTGTCGCTGGACATTCCGGGCGATGTGAGCGTGGTCGGGTTCGACGGCATAGACGCGGGCGAGCTGCTGGGGCCGCCGCTGACGACGATCGATATTTTCCCGCGGCAATTGGGGGAAGAGGCGGCGGATCTGCTGTTGCAGGTGATCCGAAACCAGACGGGCCGGGGGATCGTCGTAAAGGAAGTTGAGCCGAAACTGATTGAACGCGCCTCCGTTCGCAGGATCTGAAGCCCGGCAGGGCAGTTGGGAGACGGGCAATGTTGATTTCCATGGGGCTGGCGCTGTTGGCCGCCGCGGCCGATGCCGGGAATGCGCCAGTCTTTCCGCCCGAACTGGTTCACTTCACGCCCTACGCGCAGAACCCGGTCTTCGAAGGGCGCGGCCCGGGCTTCTGGGATGAGGCCATTCGCGAGCGCGGCTGGATTCTCAAGGAAGACGGCGAGTATCACCTGTGGTACACCGGCTATCAATATCCGGAGAGCAACGAGAAGCATCTCGGTTACGCCACGTCGAAGGACGGCCTCCACTGGACCCGCTATCCCGGCAATCCGATTTACACGGAGCACTGGGTGGAAGACGTGATGGTTGTGAAAGACGCGGGAACGTATTACATGTTCGCGGAGAGCGTGGGCGATCGCGCGCACCTCCTTACTTCCACGGACCGCATTCACTGGACACGCCAGGGCACCCTCGACATCCGCAAGAAGAATGGGAAGCCCCTGAGCCCGGGCCCCTTCGGCACGCCGGCCGTCCTGCATGAAGACGGCACATGGTTCCTGTTCTACGAGCGGGACGATGCGGCGATTTGGCTGGCGAGCTCCAAGGATTTGAAGACCTGGGTCAACGTTCAGGACGAACCGGTGCTCAAATGCGGCCCTGGAAAATACGATCAGGGGATGGTTGCGTTGAACCAGGTGATCAAGTATCAGGGACGCTACTACGCGTATTATCACGGCCTGGTTCCCAAGTCCAAACCGCAGGAATGGACCACGGCCATCGCGGCCTCCTCCGACTTGATTCACTGGGAGAAGTACCGCGGCAATCCGATTCTCGACAAGGACAAGTCCAGCGGGCTGCTTGTGGACGAGGGCGGGCGATTCCGGCTCTACACGATGCACCCGTCCGTCTGCGTGTACTTCCCGGACGAGACCGCGCCAGAGGGCGCCGCCCCGAAGCCATGAAGCGCGGCGTGCGGCCCCTTCTCGTGTGCCTGCTTTGCGTTGCCTGGCACGGGTGGGCGTGCGGCGGAGAAACGATCCGCTTCGAGAAGGCGCGCTTTCTCGACAAGTGCCGGGGCGCGTACGCAGGGCAGATGATCGGCGTGAGTTTTGGCGCGGAGACGGAATGGTCTTGGGGCGTGGACGGATTTCTGTGGCAGGGCGAACCCAATCTTGCGCCGCTCCTGCCCTGGAAACCGGAGCGGATTGCCAACGCCTTGAAGCAGGACGATCTCTATGTCGAGATGACTTTTCTGAAGGCGCTGGAGAAGCACGGGATCGGCCTGACGCCGAAAGAAGCGGGCAAGGCCTTCGCCGCGACGAAGTACGAACTGTGGCACGCCAATCTCTTCGCGCGCGAGAACATCCGCATCGGCATTTTGCCGCCCCGTTCCGGGCATCCGAGGCACAACCGGCACGCCAACGATATCGACTTCCAGATCGAAGCCGATCTCTTCGGCATCCTGTGTCCGGGCCTGCCGCGGGAATCGATGCGGCTCTGCGACAGGATCGGCCACATCATGTGCTACGGGGACGGGGTTTACGGCGGCATGTTCGTGGCCGGCATGTATGCCGCGGCCTACGTGGAAGACCGCGACGTGCGCGCAGTGCTTGAGTCGGGGCTCGCGTGCATTCCAAAGCAGTCCTCGTATGCCCGGTGCATCACGGATGTCCTTCGCTGGCACGACGAGCATCCATCCGACTGGTTGGCGGCCTGGCGCAAGATCGAGGAGCGCTGGCAGGACAACCTGGATTGCGAGCCCGACATCAAGGCCAACATCAACGCCAAGCTGGCCGGCGCCTATGTGGCGATGGGCCTGATCTACGGCGAGGGCGATTTGGCCCGGACTCTCGAAGTGGCCACCCGCTGCGGCCAGGACTCCGACTGCAATCCCTCGACGGCCGCGGGCGTGCTGGGCTGCATGAAAGGATTCAACGCGATCGCGCCGGAATGGACCTCGGGCCTGGAAGCGCTGCGCAGCAAGAAATTCTCCTACACGGACTATTCCTTCGACACGCTGATCGATTCGTGCCGGCGCATGGCCGAGCAGGCGATCCAACGCGCCGGCGGCAGAGTCCTCGAGGACGCCTACGAGATTCCCCTGCAGCGGCCGCGGCCGCCCCGGCGGCTGGAACAGTGGACGAAGGATCAAAGCGGCCTCTTCCGGCCGTAAGCGCTGCCGCGACGGCTCCGTGGCGCGCGACCATTGTATCCACCAACAGGAAAGGGGCCGCCCGGTTTCTTTGCACCCGGGCAGCCCCGTCTATTGAAGAAGCGGATTCAACTCCGTGCGGAAGCCGCCTGCTCAGACGCTTTCCGGCACGACGAACGGCGCGCGATATGCGCGGGTCAGCATGCTGTTCGCCTCGTCGTCGTTCTTAACCTGTTCCTTCTCCGTGTCAATCTCGAGAACGCGGTTGACGCGCGCGCCCGTCAGGGCGTAGTGCGACAGCGCCGAGGAAAGATGCCCGTCGATGGGTTGCGCATTGGCGCCCTCCGGCTTCCGCGCGCGGACGCAGTCAATGAAGTTCTGATAGTGATGAACGTCGTTGCCGTCATCCTTCTCCTTTGTCATTTTCGCGTCCTGGCCCTCGAAGATCTTGTAGCCGGAGTAATTCGGGAAGGACATGTAGCCCTTGGAGCCGAAGAAAATCACGCCGAATTCGTGGCCGCCCTCTTCGTCGTTCGAGCACCACGGGCGCACTTCCAGCGTCATCATCTTGTCTTTGCCGTCCTGGCCCTTGAACATGAAGGAGGTCGACGACACGTTGAAGACTTCCTTGGCGTCGTCCCACAGGAACATGCCGCCCATCGAAGCGACGCGGTAGGGCACCTGGACGCCGAGGCCCCAGCGGGCCGCGTCGAGCTGATGCACGCCCTGGTTGCCGATGTCGCCGTTCCCGTAGGCCCAGACCCAATGCCAGTAGTAGTGGACGTAAATCCCCTCGTTCTTGTCGTTCAGCATGAAGGGCTGTTCCTGCGCGGGCCCCTGCCAGATGTTCCAGTCCAAGCCTTCGGGCGGCGTGCCCGGGTGGCCCTTGCCGATGTCCGGACGCCACTTGTAGCAGACGCAGCGCGCCATGTACACGTCCCCGATCGCGCCGTCCTTCAGCAGTTGGATGCCTTCGCGGAATCCGGGATTGCTGCGCAACTGCGTGCCGTGCTGCACGACGCGGTTGTACTTCTTCGCGGCCTCGACGACCTTCTTGCCCTCGAAAATGTTATGCGTCATCGGCTTCTCGACATAGACGTCCTTGCCGGCCTGGCACGCCCAGATCGTCGCCAGCGAATGCCAGTGGTTCGGTGTCGCAATCGATATGACGTCGATATTCTTGTCTTCCAGGACTTTCCGGATGTCCTGCTCGACCTTGGGCTCCGGTTTGTTCCGCTTCGTGAAGAACTCGTTCACGCGCGGCTTGAAGAGGCGCGAATCCGGATCGCACAACACCGCCACTTCCACGTTGTCAACCTTGGCATAGCCCTGGAGGTGCGATTTGCCCCGGCCGTTGATGCCCATTTGCGCCACCCGGACACGATCGTTCGCGCCCGCCCAGCCGGTCTTCGACGTGCCAATCAGCACCGTCGCCGCCGCGGCCGTCTTCACAAAATCTCTGCGTGTAAGCTCTTTCATGCCGAATAATCTCCGAGGTTGCTGCGGAATTCCCGCCCTGTGCAGTTTCCCCGATAGTGTAGCGCACACGCCGCTGCAATCCAAGAAAATCACCCCTTACGAGCCGCCCCCCCCCGCGTGCGCTTCTCCCCTCATCCCCCCGCGTGCGGGGGGCAGGGGGGGTAGCCAAGCCTGTTCCTCCTGCTATCCTGTCAAGGACTTCCCGGTTCCTGCGCCTCTTGTGGCCAATCGTTCTTCTTTGCGCCCGTTGCGTTCTATGCGCTTAGAAAGCGCAGCTTCACCCTGCGCCCGCGCAGAACCCATCCTCGCCCTCGGCACACGCGTGATACCCGCCAGAAGTGAAGAACTGCACCACCCGCAGCAGTTCGGACAAGTTAACCCGCCAGTCCTGCGGATTGTAGTCGCTGTCGTGCGGCGCGCACGACGTGTCGCCCGTGCCCGGCGCATACCCGTCTTCCGTCCCCGCCTGGCAATGATAATGGCCCGACGAGAACAACTGCACCACCCGCAACAATTCCGTCAGGCTGATCCGGCCGTCCTGATTCTGATCCGCGGAATGCCACGGGTCCGGCGCGCCCTCACCCTCGCCTTCCCCTTCACCCACGGCGTAGACCCCGAAGATCGACGTGTTCCCCGCCGCATCCGTCGCCGTCGCCGTGATCGTCATCCCTGCGTACGGCCCGAGGTTCGCACCGCTCGCAAACGCGCCTGTGCCGTCCGCCGTCACCGCATCCACAAAGAAGCGCCCCTGCTGCCCGTCATCCGCGAACAACTCCACCACCGCCAGCGG
>CAILVY010000202.1 GCA_903837785.1 Candidatus Hydrogenedentota bacterium | reverse complement strand
GGGTTTTCAACCACACCCCATGGATGAACGCAGAAACACCGCACATGCCTCGACTGGGCTCGGCGCGAACGGTTTTTCTGCACGGCAACGGCAATTTTCAGGATCATGCGGTGAATGAGGAAGCGCTGGAGCGTGATGCATACCCTATCTCGGGGAATGGGGCTTCAATGGACGTTGCTGTACGGGGTGGCGCGGATGGCTAGCCCTTGGTTCCGAGAAAAATTCAGGTCAGGTTTCGTGTTATCGACAGCCGGGCAGACCATCGTGTAGCGTTTACCATAGCAAAAAAGCCATGGCCTGTGCCCCCAGACAGTGAAAATCGGGGCCGACGCCGCTCCCTTCACCCCTTCCAGGCTCGACGATCATGCAAAACACCCGCCGTCTGCTCGACATCATGGCCCAATTGCGCCATCCGGAAACCGGCTGCCCCTGGGACTTGCAGCAGGATTTCGCCAGCTTGATTCCCTACACGCTCGAAGAAGCCTACGAGGTCGCCGAAGCGGCCGAACGGGGCGACAGCGAGGAACTGCGCGAGGAACTCGGCGACCTGCTGTTGCAAGTGGTCTTCCATTCCCGCATCGCCGAGGAACGGGGGCTGTTCGACTTCGAGTCCGTCGCCGACGCCATCGCTGCCAAGCTGGTCCGCCGCCACCCCCACGTCTTTGGCGAGGCCGACTTCGCCACCGACGAGGAACGCCACCAGTTCTGGGAAGACTCCAAGCGCATCGAGCGCGAGGAAAAGGGCAAGGCCAGACCGGACGAAAGCGTGCTCGGGCAGATTCCCCGGGAACTGCCGGCGCTGATGACGGCGCAAAAGCTTCAGAAACGCGCCGCCCGGCACGGCTTCGACTGGCCGGATATCGACCAGGTCTTCGACAAACTGCATGAGGAACTGGACGAACTCAAGGCCGCCCACGCCGCCAGGGACGAGGACAACATGCGCGAGGAACTGGGCGACCTGCTGTTCGTCATCGCCAATCTGGCGCGGCACATGGACGTGGACGCCGAAGCCTGCCTGCGCGGCTGCAACGCCAAGTTCATCCGCCGCTTCGGCCACATCGAGCGGCGCGTCGCCGAACACGGCAAGACCCTCACCGACCACAGCCTGGAAGAACTGGACGCCTACTGGAACGAGGCCCGGCGGATGGACAAGGCCGCCCGGAATGCCGCCTCCCCGGCGGGGCGCGGGGATCGCGACGGGTGAAACCTGTACCATCGTGGCGCCGGATCAGTTGGAGGTTTCACATCACCCCAGCCGGGAACACGGACGTATTGCCCACCGACTGACAACGCCTGATGCACACAGGGCCATATCCCGCTATGCTTCGCGCCAAAGCTGTGAGCAAAATTCGGCCGCGTGCCGTGTGAGTCTTCTGGGGCTCCTATACTCACGGCTTTTTTCTTGCCTGTTTGCACAGACGGGAAACACACTCGGCCAAGGACTGGGCGCCGGCCACGAATCGCTGAACCGTGCCTGGATTCGCGGGCAAGCGCATGGTTGGCGGAGGTCGCTGGCGAGAGCGGCAGCCCGCCTGAAGCAGCATCCTGGAATCAGGCCGCCACATTCGTATCAGCGAAGCATCGGCCGGTCATAACACTCATCCCG
>CAILVY010000201.1 GCA_903837785.1 Candidatus Hydrogenedentota bacterium | reverse complement strand
TGCCCGAAGCGCCCGGCCGAACCAGCGCTATGCACTGGATGAGCGTGTGTATGTCGTGCGCGCCGACCTTCTGGAGCAGCGCGCGCATCGCGGGCGACTCGATCTGGAAACACGCGAGGCTTTTCCCCGTGCGCAGCAGTGCGGCCGTGGCGGGATCCGCGCCGGGGATGGCCTCGATATCAAACGCGATCCCGCGGTTCCGCCGCACGGCGCGCACTGTGTCGTCGATTACGGTGAGTGCGCGGTGGCCCAGCAGGTCCATCTTGATCAGCCCCAGTTCCTCGATGGGGCCCATGTCATACTGCGTGATAAGAATGCCCTTGGCGGCGCGCTGCAGCGGCGTGAAACGCGTGATGCGCTCCGGTGCGATGACCAGCCCGCCCGCGTGGATCGAGAGATGCCGCGGGAACCCGTCTATAAACTCGCTGATTTCGAGAATGCTCTTGAGCGGCTCTTCCTCGAAACGCAGCCCGCGGCATTCGGGAATGGATTTCACTACGGCACGGATGTCTTTTGCGCCGTAGTGCGGGAGCGATTTTGCCACGTCGTTGATCTGGCTCTCGGTCAGCCCGTGGGCCTTGGCCACCTCGCGCACGGCCGACCGCGCCTGAAACGTGTTCAGCGTGCAGATCATCGCCACTTGCGCCGCGCCGTATTTCTTGTATACGTACTCGATCACCGCATCGCGCCGGCGCCAGCAGATGTCGAGATCGATGTCGGGACTGTCCGTGCGCGCGGGATTCAGGAAACGCTCGAAATAAAGATCGTATTTGAACGGGTCCACCCGCGTGATGCCCAGCGCGTACGCCACCAGGCTGTTCGCCGCCGAGCCGCGCCCCACGATCGGAATCGCCTGCTCCCGGGCAAAATGCACGATATCGTGCACAATCAGGAAATACGGCGCGAATCCGAGCGTGTGGATCGTGTGCAGTTCATGCCGCACCCGGTCGATGATCGCGGGGTTCAGCGGATGATAGCGTTGCTTGAGCCCCTCAAAAGTCTTCTTCCACAGCCACGAGAAGGCCGTTTCGCCTTCAGGCAACGGAAACTCCGGAAACAGCGGCTTCCCGAAAGACAGTTCCAGGCTGCATTCCTCCGCGATCCAGTCGCTGTACTCGAGCGCGGACGGCCACTCCGCATAAAGCCGCTCCATCAGTTCCGGCGGACGGAACCAGTCCCCGGCTTCCGCAATCCCGCCGGGGGGGAGCTGCTCCACAACCGTGTTCAGCCGGATGGCGGAGAGGACACGATGCACGGAATACTGCGCCGGGTCGAGAAAGTACACGGGATTGACCGCGGCGCTCCGGAGGCCGAGGCGCTGCGCGAAGGCATGCAGGCTGCCCGCGCGGTAACGCGACGCGGAATCGCCGTAATGCGTCAGCGCCACCACCGCTTCGAGCCCCTCCTTTCGCAGGGCGGCGATAAGCGCGCGATCCGAACTCAGCAGAAAGAGATGCTCCAGGCCGAAAGCGAAAGGCCAGGGCTGGAACACCGGCGCGGCCGCGCTTTCGCGCGATGCGGTGGCCGTGACGATCTCACAGAGCTGCGCATAGCCCTCGCGATCCCGCGCCAGCACGACGCACGGCCCCAGCTTCGCCCCGAGAAGGGGCTTCACGCCCGCAGCCCGCGCCGCCCGGTAAAACGGAATCGCGCCGTAGAGGCCGTTCGTGTCCGTCAGGGCCAGGGCCTTCATGCCATATTCCACGGCCCGCCCCAATAACTGCCGCACGCCCGCCACGCCCTCTAAAAGCGAATAATGGCTATGGACATGCAGATGAATCATGACGGCGCGTCCCAGAGGTTGCGGCGGCGCCGCGCGCCAAGTACACTATGCTCCAAAAAGACGGAGGCGGCCATGATTGCGAGTTTCTTGCTGGAGTTGGTTTTGTTGCCCCTGGAGATCGCCGTGCGGATTTTCGCGGTGCTCTTTACAGTCATTTTCGGGGTCTAATCCTGTTAACGCGACAGGGAAGGGGTCGCGAGGGTGACCTTGCGGCCCAGCCCCATCGATTTCCCGAAGCGCACATACTCGAAGCCCAGCTTGTGCCGGATCCCGTCCGCGCTTTCAAGGACACGCCCCCATTTTTCCGCGTGTTCCCCATCGAACAGGCGCAACTGGTGCTGGTTGTAAGTCAAGCACGATAAACACACCCCGATCAGGCGCACCCGCGCGCGCCGTTCCCGCCCTTTCGGAATCAGTTCGCGCAATCCCGCGGCTATTTCCGTGTCGAGGCAGGTCGCTTCCGCAAAACTCTTCGCGAACGTTTTGGTTTCAAAATCACTGTAGCGAACCTTCAGCGTGACCCGCTTCGCCTCCATCCCCTCCTCCCGCAGCGCGTACGTGCACCGCTCCGTCAAATACGCCAGCGTCTCCTCGATCCGGCTCCAGTCCAGCAAGTCCTCCTCGAACGTCGTCTCCCGGCTGATAGACTTCGGCGCCGACGCCACCTCCACCACCGACTCGCCGATGCCCCGGGACGCACGGCGCAGCCACAGGGCCGCGGCCTGCCCAAAGACCCGCTCCAGCATCACCTCCGGCATGGCCGCCAACTGGCCCAGCGTGAGGATGCCCAGCGATTCCAGCACCTCGCAGGTCCGCGGCCCCGCCCCCGGCAATTTCCGCACCGGCAACGGCGCCAGCAAGGCCGCTTCGCCGCCCGGAGCCACCCGGAGATACCCGTCCGGCTTCGCCAGGTCTGTGGCAATCTTCGCCACCAGCTTGTTCGGCGCAATCGCGATGCTGCATGGCAGGCCGGTCTCGCGATGAATGGACGACTTGATGTATTGCGCGATCGCGTCGTCCCCGCCGAAAAGCCGCTGCGATCCCGTCACATCCACATACGCCTCGTCAATCGACGACATCTGGACCATCGGCGACACCGTATCGAGCACCGCCCTAACTTTCTCCGACGCTTCCGCATACAGATGGAAATTCCCCCGCAGGAATATCCCGTGCGGGCACAGCTTGCGCGCCTGGACAATCGGCATCGCCGAATGCACCCCGTACTTCCGCGCTTCATACGACGCCGTCGACACCACGCCCCGCGAACTGTCCACATCCCCCCCGATAATCAGCGCCTTCCCCCGCAGGCCCGGATCGCGCACCTCTTCCACCGACGCGAAGAAGGCGTCCATGTCAATATGCAAAATGCGAGAATCCTTGGAGAACGTCATATGTGCTTTCTATGCGGTCATGGGAGGCATTTTCAGCGCGGGGGAGGGGCGGCGTTGTGTGCGTTCCCGGCGCGATGCCCTGGGGCGCCGCCCATTGCTTGTACAATAACTCATTGCGCTCTCGCTCCTGCAGGTGGTCGCCGCGTATCCGGCAGGCGCTATACCTGATAATTTTTTCAGTTAAAATATACCACGGACGAACCCCGAGATCAAGGCCCATACGGGGCAGGGCAATCGCCTGAAAAGCGATCTTGCCCGCAGAGTCTTGCGGCGGCGGTGGTTCTTCTTGGCGGTCATGGCGTGAAAGGCCGCCGTGCTCGCATTGACTATGGGGGAGCGAAGCGAAACTCGCGGATTGGATGTGGTCGGCGTCTTCGCCGTGGCGGACGATGCCTCGAGCAACCTTGGACCTGGACTGCGTCGAGGCGTTGCGCGGCTTTGGATTGGAACGGCGCACCTGGATCAACCGCATGCCCGCCCTCTTCGGACTCCGCTATAGCTTTGCCGCGATTGGCGTAAGAGGCGCTCCGCCTTGCAGGCGTGGTCTCCCGAGCGATTCCAAGGCTATCCGGGCCGCCCGGTCGTGTGCGGCGTGATCTGCCCGTGGGAAGGGGGCCGCTGAGGCGCCGCCTGGAGCGCCGGCATCTCATGAGCGGCGGAATGCTTCCTGGCCGCGGGAAAGAGAACCGTGAAGCTGCTCCCTTTCCCGGGCTCGCTGCAGACCCGGATGGCTCCGTGGTGCCCGCGCACGATGCCGAGCACGGCCGCCAGCCCGAGGCCGCGCCCAGTGAATTTCGTAGTGAAGAATGGGTCGAAAATGCGCTGCCGGACTTCGGGGGTCATCCCGCACCCTGTGTCCGAGATTTCCAGATGCACGTACAAGCCCTGTCCGGGCGGTTCCTCCGCGTAGGCTTCGCGGAGAGATGCCGCATCGTAGTCGCCGGCGCCCGTCGCAATCGAAACGAGTCCGCCCGCCTCGCCCAATGAGTCCGAGGCATTCAAGATGAGGTTCATGATGAGCTGCCGGACCTGCGTGACGTCCGCTTCGATGAGCGGGAGCTGTTCCGCCGGGTGAATCCGCAGTTGGGCCTTCTTCGAAATGGACACGTGCAGGAGGTGCGACAACTCCTTCAGCACTTCATTCAAGTCGAGGGGAACCCTCACAAAACAGCCTCTGCCCGAATAGGCGAGCATCTGCTGCGACAACTCGGCCGCGCGTTGGGTCGAGGCAACCACTGTCTCGATGAATTGGCGGGCGGGAGAGGCTGGGGGCAGTTCCATCAGCGCCATGTCGGCGTTTCCGAGAATGCCCATCAGCAGGTTGTTGAAATCATGGGCGATGCCCCCTGCGAGCACGCCGAGGCTTTCCAGCTTCTGCGCGTGAAGCAACTGCTCCTGTAGGCGTTGCTGCTCCTGTTCCGCATGCCGCCGCGCGGTGATGTCCCGGCTTACGCCCTGCAGTCCGACGAGTTTCCCGTGCTCGTCCCGGATGCCGCGCGCCGAGATCTCCGACCACAGCGTGGAGCCGTCCTTCCGGTACTCTTGCACCTCCACGGTGCGCCGCCGCCAGCGCTCCGGCTCGGGCTTCACGTTTTCCTCCTCAACGATGCGCATCACCTCCGCCATCGCCGCCGGCGTCAGGATGCTCTCAAGAGGCGTTTCAAGAGCCTCCTCCGGCGTCAGCCCCCGCAACTCCTCCACCGCCGGACTCACGTACGTCAGTTTTCCATCCAGGGTCGTCGTCCAGATCATCTCCGCGGAGTTTTCCGCCAACAGGCGGTACTTCTGTTCGCTGTCCCGCAGCGCTTTTTCCGCATGCTTGCGCTTCGTGATGTCGACCGCCATGCAGAAGACTTCCGCGACCTCCCCCTGCGTGAAGATCGGGAACAGGGAGGCGTAGACCCAGCCCGGCTCGCCGTTGCGGCGCGTCACCGGCCATTCTTGCGGCGGTGTGGCCGTCCCGCTGTTCCATACGTGATGCAGGGCGGCTTCGAAGTCCCGCGCGGCATCGCCGGTGAATACCGCATCCTGAATGCGCCGGCCCAGGACCTCCCGCGCCGCATAGCCCAGAACACGCTCCGAGGCCTGATTCCAGTGGAGCAGCACGCCGCTTTGATCCAGCCCCTGGATGGCCACCAACGGCGTATTGGCGATGATGGCCTCGAACCGGGCCAGCGCCTCCCCCAGGATGTTCTCCGTCCGGCGCTGCTCAGTCGCATCCTCATAGAAGATCACTTGGCCGCCGTCCTGCGTGAACACGGAATGGAGATGAATTGCCTTGCAGGTCCCATCCTTGCACTGGACCAGCACCTCGCGGCGTTGCGCCTCTTCCGTCGCGGAATAGCGCTCGCGGTCCTCGTTCCACAGGGCCAGTATCCGTTCCCGGTACAGCGGGTCGGGATAGGCGTATTCGAACCACTGCCCCTTGTCCGGCAGGTCTTCCCGCGTGTACCCGAACAACTCCGTGAAACGCGGATTGAAGTACGTGAAACGCAGGTCCGGCGCCATGACGGAAATTCCAAAGGGCGCCTTTTCGAACAGCATCCAGGGCTGGGGGGGGATTCTCGCGGAAGCGTTGGCGTCTTTCATGGGCGGAGCCATGCAATCCAATCTTTGTGCCGAGGAATGCACGCTTTTCCTCATTTGATTCTGCCATGGAACGGGCCGTTCTGACAAATGGGGAATATCCCGGGGCGACTCTGATAAGCTCCCGGAAAAGGAACTCCGTGCCGCAAGGAAACGTTCGTGAAACATAGGTCCAACGCGTTTACGCTGGTTGAACTGCTGGTCGTGATCGCGATTCTCGGCATGCTCGCCGCACTGCTCCTGCCCGCCCTCTCCCGGGCGCGCGAGAGTGCGCGGCGTGCTTCGTGTACAAACAACC
>CAILVY010000200.1 GCA_903837785.1 Candidatus Hydrogenedentota bacterium | reverse complement strand
GCGGGACAACGCCCCTCCTCCTCGCGAAGAACGTCCCGCCAGTCGCGATCATTGGAGTCACAGAGCAGGACCAACACGTCCGCCCCCCTGGCCTGCAACCCTCGACATATCTTGGGCAACTCCCGATGACGACTCTGCCGTGTCTGCCCTCGGAACGGGCCCTCCATCAACTCGGCTGCGGTACACCAACGGTCCCGCAAGCCGTGCAGAACTGCCCGATCCATGCTCCCCTCTACGGAGTACCCGATCTTCATGCAAGCAACTCCCGGAAATGCATTTCGCCCAAGGACATGTCGTGCAGCAATCGGCGAACGTGATCCGCTTCCGGCTTTACCAGCCTTGATGACGGCAACCCCGGCTTGACGACAAAGACTCCATCGAGATTGGCGTCAAAGAGGTCCATGAAGTACGGGCTGTGTGATGTGAATATGAACTGCCCCCCCCTTCCGGTAGGGTCAATGCCCTGAAGCAGAGGCTTGAGATGGCCCACGTAGAGGCCGTTCTCAGGTTCCTCGATGATAACCAGCGGTGGGCCGCCGGTCTCCGATCCCATCTCCTGCGCCGCGAGCAGGACGCAGGCCATCCCCAAGAACCGCATTGTGCCGTCCGAGATACTGCGTGCGCCAAATCGGTTCGCCTTTTCGTCCTCCAGAAACAGATAGACATGCTCAGGATCCGGGGTGGCAAAGCTGAACAAGTCGAGCTTTGGTTCAAGGGTCTTGACCATCATCAGAAGTTTCCGCTCAAGGCGAGGCTTCTCATTGTGCATATCGCACAGCACACGGCTGAGATTGGCGCCGTCATGCCGAAGAAACCGATGATCGCGCAGGACTTCGGACGCACGAAGCGCGTCCGGCGAGAAGTTGAAATACATCCATGAACGCAGGTACTTCTTGAAGAGGGTGGCTCGTGGATTATCCCTCAGTTCATAGAGCTGCGAAAGCATCGTTGCTTCGTTACCGGCAAGCGTCTCGACATAGAAGGGACTGTTATCTCGCCGAGACACGAAGCCCTCTTCGTGCAGCATCCTGGCTTGCCCCAGCTTGTTATCGAGAAGCTTCGTCTTCTGGAAACACCCTCCGTCAACAATAAGCGACTCTTCAGCAAGTCGCAGTGGGGGCCTCGAAACCTCCTTCTGCCGGGGGCTGTCGAGAACCAACCGGTATATGAAGTCCAACTTCTGGTCCGCATATGAGAGCTGGCACCGGACCTCCAGACTGATCTGACCACGATCCACGTACATGTTCCGAACGTTCCACGTTTCCCCGAAAGTCGTCTGCGCCGCGCTGTCAAGCGTCATGCCTGCTGAGAGACTGAGGAAACGCAGTGCGCTGCACAGGTTCGTCTTCCCGGCATTGTTGGGGCCAAGCAGAAGGTTAAGCCCCGCGGGAACAAACTCCACATTAATCAGACTGCGGAAGTTGTCTGCGCGAAGGGAAATGAGCATCTTGCCGGTCCTCCTCATGGGGCGATTCCGCCCGAACACAACTGCGATCTCCTGTAGCGTAGTCTACCCAAATCCAAGTCGCTTTTCTACATCCCTACGCGCTCTCCACTTGCACACTTGCCGTCAGCGCCGCCGCCTCGCGCCGCG
>CAILVY010000199.1 GCA_903837785.1 Candidatus Hydrogenedentota bacterium | reverse complement strand
TTCGCGATCGAGTTCGGCAATGCGGGCCTCGAGCCGGCGATACGCCTCCTCCATGGATTGCGTGGTCCGGGTGAAGGCTTCCAGCGCCTGCCGGAGGGCTTCCATATTCGTGAGGTTGTCGCTCATGCCTTCGTGTCTATGAATCCCGGTTCGTCCGTGTCGCCAGGACGATACTTGCCCATCATGTTGCGGCCCCGCCGCAGTCCGTTTGCGGCGGCCGCGTTTGCGCCCAGTTCCCGGTCCACGGACCGGACCGCCTCTTCATAACGCAAGCGAAGCTGTTCGTTCAAAGTCTCGATTTGGCCCCACAGGGCGCGCACGGCCGCCCGTTCGGCCTCTTCGATGTGCCCGGCCTGCCGCCATTCGTGGAGCAGGCCGCGATGCTCGCGGGTCAAGTGTATGAGCAGCGCTTCCCGTTCGTTCTGCCGGGCGGCAAACTCTTCGGCCGTCTCCCCGGACAGGCCTGCCAGCAAGCGATCCAATTCGGCGAGGCTTTCTTCGCACCAGATCCGCTGACGCCGCAAATGGTCCTTCACCCGCGCGGTCAAATCGGGCGCCTCCATCGATCATCCTTCCTTCTTGGTTTCGACCGGGGACGCTCCGCGCAGTTTCTGTTCCAGTTGGGCGTACTCCGCCTTGAGGCCGGCTTCTTTGGCCCAGGGCGACCCGGAGCCGGCGACCTCTTTGTACAAGGCCAGACTGCTCTGAAAGTCGGCCAATTCGAGCAGGGCGTTGGCGCGCTGATATTTTGCCCAGTCCAGACTCGACTTCACCGGGGCCGCCAGCGTGGACTTGCCCGCGCCCTCCACGGCCATGGCGTAGGCATCGGCCGCCGCCCGGTAATCCCCCTTGCCGTAGAGGTAATCGCCCCACAGGGCGGCCGCAACAATGAGATGGGGCGCCTGAGATGGGGTGTTGTGGGCCGCAGCGGACATTTCCATCACCATGCGTCGCGCGGCCGCAGGGCGGTTTGCGGCCAGGTAGGCCTGCAACAGCCGCTGTTCATCGTCGGGCTTCCGCGCATCCGGATAGTTGAGATAGGCTTCTTCCATCCGGTCGAGCCCGCGTTGCGGATCCACTTTCAGGAGCGCCTGGCCGAGTCCGGAGAGCAGGGCATAGGCCGTGGGGCCGCTCACCTGCGCCAGGTTTATCCGCGCCATGATCTGCTGGGCCTCCTCGAGGTTCCCCGTGCCGACGAGGTCCACGGCCGTCTCGGCGAGCACCTGCGGATCTTCGCTCGATGCGGCAATCTGTTTTGAGATGTCCGCGGCCGCTTCGGTCAGTCCAAGATCCCGGTAAACCTTTGCGGCGGCCACAAGCACGGGCAGACGCTGCGCCGGATTCGTGGTGATCTTCGCGAGCGTCTCCAACTGATCGACCGCCTGGGTGACTTTGCCCATGGCATACAACGTCTCGGCTTCCTCGACGCCCGCCGTCAGGGCTTCCGGCGCCTTGGAATACTCCTGCCGCAGCCGGGCATAGATACGTTGGGCTTCTTCATCCATGGCAAGGGTGCGGTAGTGCCGGGCGGCGGTGAGGAGGATGGCGGGATCATTGGCCCCGGCTTCGTCGGCTGAGACAAGGGCCGTGGCCGCGGCGTAAGCGTTGCCCTCGAGTCCCTGAAACAGCCCGTGGTTCTTCAGGGCCAGCGGATCGCCCGGGAAACGGCTGGCAGCCTGCTGGGCGATGCGCACGGCTTCCTTTCGATTGCCCATGGCCTCGGTCACCTGGCTCAATTCCACGAGGGCGGCGGGCAATTGCGCAGAATCCGGGAAGAAATTGACAAGGTCGTTGAGGGTCTTTTCCGCATCGGCATAGCGGCTTTTCGCACGATAGGCCTGGGCGAGCAACAAGTAAACCGCGTCGTTGCCTTCCTTCGAACTCGAGCTCTTCAGGCAGGTTTCGAGATGATGGATGGCCGCATCATACTCCTTCTGTTCCATGGCCAGGCGTCCCAGCCGCAGATAGGCCTCGGAACCGCGTTGCGTATTGGGCTCGGCATCCGCCAGGCGCACATAAAGGGTGCGGGCATCGTCCTGCATGCCGGCCATGGCATACGCATCGCCTAGAATCATGTGCGCCTGCGGTCCGCAGGGCGACCCCGGGAACTCGTTCAAGAGCCGCTGTGCATAGTCCGCGGCCTCGCGCGGATTCTTCAGGGCGTTGGCGATGCGTGCCGCGTCCAGGAGTGTCTGATCCAGTCCGGGCGCGGTGGGATAGCGCTCGATAATCTGCTTGTACACATCTTCCGCGGCGTAAGGGAGTTGGTCCTGTTCGTAGAGCTGGGCCTTCCAACGCAGGACTTCCGGAGTGCGGGCGTGGTTCGGCGCTTCCTTTATCAGGGTGTCCATTTCGCCGTGCAGCACGGCCAGTTCGGCGGAACCGGGTTCGTAGTGGAATCCCCGGTATTTCGCCTCCATCCGAAGGAACTTCGCATCCATCCGCTCCGGACTTTCGCCGGCTTCTTCGATGGCGGAATCGAGCAAAGCGGCGGCCTTCGCGTACTCATGGCCGTCCATCCACGATTTCGCGCGTTCCATGAGTTCGGCGAGTGTCGGTTCGGCGGAGGCCTTGAGCGCTTCCTCCGTGGGAGTCCGTTCCTGATTCAGATAGAGCACGGTGAACGTGCCGAATCCGGCGATGATTCCCGCGGCAAGGGCCGTCACGAGACGCACGGCGTTGCGCCGGAGGCTGCCCGGTTGCCTTGGTTTCGCGGGAGGCTTGGGCTTGGGCGCCGGCTTGGGTTCCTCCATCTCCGGCAACTGCTGGCCTTTCTCGGGCACTTTCTTCGGCGGGGCGGCGACGGTTTCCTGCTTGAGGAGTCCGGGGGCGGGCGCGGGGGAGGTCGCGGCCGCGGCCAGATTCTCGGAGCCGACCTTCGTGACGGATTCCGGGCTCACCGGTTTGGGGGCGGGCTCTCCAGCCGCCGCAATCAACGCGTCGATCATATCCTGCGTGACGACGTTCGATTCTGGGGCCGGGCCGGGAGGAGGCGGCGTGTGACTGGACGCGCCAATCAGCGCATCCAAATCAGATTGACTCAACGTCAGGGGCTTGGGCTGCGTGGGTGGAAGCGAAGGCTGCGCAGGTTCCGTCAATCCGCTGCCGCTGATCAGCGCATCGATATCCGCCTGTGAAACGGCGCCTCCGTCCTCGGCGCCCTGATCCAAACCGGCCAACAGCGCGTCCAGCGCGGCCTGATCCAGCGGAGCGTCGTTTTCCACTTGGGCGGACAGCAGTTGATCCAGTTCGGATTGCCCCAGCGATGGCGGCGGGGCCGACGCTGCGGGCGCTTCTTCCTGCAGCGGTTGTGCCGACATGGAAGACAGGAGGCGGTCCAGTTCCGCTTGCGAGAGCGCCTGATCTGGCGGGGCTTCCGGCAGCGCGGATTCAACCGCTGCTGCCGGCGGCGCGAGTTCCGCCTCCGGTGCGGCCGGCGGCGCCTCGGCCACTTCCGATTCCTCCAAGACCATGGGAGAGACGTCCTCCGGCGCCGCGGCGGCCGGAGCTTCGTCCTGAATGATCAGCGAAGCGGGTTCATCGGGCAAGAGGGGAGGCGGAGCATCCACGGCGGCGGCAGGTTCCGCAGGAATCTCCAATTGGGCCATCATGCGGTCCAGTTCACTCTGCGACAGGGAGCCCTCTTCCTGCGGCGGCTGCGGAAAGGGATTGACGTCCGCGGGCGTCGATTCCATGGCCGCCAAATGTTCCTTGATGAGGCGGTCGAGATCCTCCTTCGTGACGGTTCCTTCTTTGGAGGGAGCCTCATCGACACCCAGGTCGTTGCTCATGGGCGCCAGTTCATCTTCTTCATGACCGGGGCTGAGCGAGGTGTCATCGAGCAGCAATTCGTTGCCGTCTATTGGATTCTGGTCCAATAGCGGGCTCTGTTGTCCGGATTGCGCGGCCAGCAGCGCGTCCAGAAGGCGTTGATCCAAGAGGGGCTCACCTTCGGAAAATGGCGCGCGCTGCCCCTCCGCTTCGGGTTCGGGCCCGGAACCTAGCTTGTCTTTGTCTTCACTGGCCATACGTCAGAATCTGCAATCCCGTCCCTCTGCCACGCAATCCCTTGTTTGCCCATAAGCCTGTTCCGGCGCCCGGGCACTACATCTTGTGCGCCACGCACGGTGTCGCCGTGCTCGGCCTAGTGTATCATGCGGGTGTGCCCGCGGCAATCCGCTTCCGTGCCGGTTCCCTTTATCGGCAAGAGAAGGGCCTGACTACATCGCTTCGGCACAGTATTTCGCGGCGGCCGCGGTGCTTCGATGCGCCGGTATTCAAGTCCGCTGCTACTGGAAACCCCGCGGGTTGGAGTATGCTTTCGTCGAGTCACGAACACCGCGAAGAATCTGATTCCCTCACGGCAGGCAGGAAACGGGCGCGGCTGTGCCGAAAGCGAAGGTTCCGAGGAAGGGGTGGCGTATGACCGAGAAGAACAAACTGTCCTTTGAAGGGTTGGCCGGAGGTGCGCCATACGATGTGGTTTGCCGTTTGGCTGGTTTCGGACCACGCTTTTACCGGCGGGCGGCGTGGTCCATTCCGTTGCGGCCGGGGATGCGCATCCTGGATGTGGCGTGCGGCACGGCTGGTTTCAGCCTGGCCGCGGCCGGCCGAATCGGCAGCGACGGAAGCGTTGACGGAGTGGACCTCTCGAAGACGCAACTCGATTACGCCCGCGTCAAATCGGAGAAGTCGGCCACGCGTTTCACGTTCCATCGTTGCTCCGCCGATGCCATGCCCTTTGAAGACAAGACCTTCGACGCCGCGATTTCGAGCCTCGCCTTTCACGAGATGCCGGCCGAAGTGAGACGCGGAACGATTCTTGAGATCGCGCGGGTGCTGAAACCCGGTGGCTTCTTCGCGCTCGTGGACTGGACCCGGCCCCGGTGCAGTCCCGGCGGCCTGTTCTGGCTGCCCCTGCTGCGCACGTTCGAGTACAGCGCGGACAACTGGAACAACGCCTATCCCGCCCTCTGCGAGGCGGCCGGCCTCGAACTCCTCACGGATGTCTATCTGCGCGGCGCGGTGCGCTGCCAAGTCTTCGAGCGCGTCGGGGGCGAACGAGACGGTTTACAGGGGCACGCGTGCCGTGCCGCGTGCGACACCGGAGGAAACGCAGGGCCCTTCCCGGACGGTCCTGACGGCGAGGCGAGCAGGACAGGCAGGCTTTGAAGGCTCCGCCCGCGGAATCGCCCACGGCCCTCAAGGCAGTTTCGGGAGACTCCGTAAATGCTTGCATCGCTGGCCGTGATTCTCCTATGCTCTCTCAGCGGAAAACAGGATAACGCGCCATGGACCCAATCAGTATTCTCGCAATTGTCTTCGCGGTGGTTTCGATTTTGTCGGCGGCAATAATCGAGGGGACCAGTCTCGGATCCCTGATGGCGCCGACGGCTTTCATGATCATCACAGGCGGAACCCTGGGTGCAACCGCGACCTGCTATTCCATCGAGGAGCTGGTGAAACTCCTCTCGACGCTGCCGCGCGTGATGAAGAAGCCCTCGTGCACCGCGGTGGAAATCTATGCGGCGTTCGGCGAAATGGCCACGCTCGCGCGACGCGAAGGCTTGCTCGTGCTCGAGCATCATCCCATCAAGGTGAACAGCCCGCTGTTGAAGCGTGGCATCCGGCTTCTCGTGGACGGCGTGGAGTCCGGCGCGTTGAAGGACATCCTCATCGAGCAAATCCTGACGGAAGAGCAGAAGATGAAGGTGCAGTCCGGCATCCTGCAGACGGCCGGCGGATTCGCACCCACGATGGGCATTATCGGAACCGTGCTTGGACTCGTGATGGTCCTTGGCAACCTGGAGAATTCCGAGGAACTGGGACCGGCTATCGCGGTGGCCTTCCTGGCCACGCTCTATGGCATCTCTTCGGCGAATATCCTCTTCCTGCCGCTGAGCAAGAAGATGGCGTATGTATCGAAGATCGAAGCGCAATTGGGCCTCATGATCGTCGAAGGCGTGTTGTCCATCCAGGCGGGCGACAATCCCCGCATGGTTCAGGAGAAACTGATGTCGCTTATCGACGAGAGCAAGTGGTCCTTGCTGCAAGCGCCGCAGGCGGATGCGAAAAAGTAAGGAATCCACGCTGTGGCCAGCAAACATAGGCATGAAGAGGAAGAACATGAGAATGAGGAGCGCTGGCTCCTCACGTATGCCGACCTCATCACGTTGCTGATGGTCTTCTTCGTGGTGCTGTATTCCATGTCTCAGGTGGACCAGAACAAGTTCAAAATGCTCTCGGAAACCCTCCGCGCCGCCTTCAACAATCCCGTGCTGACGATGCCCGTGCCGCTGCCCGGCGTGGGCGGACGCAATGGCGATGACATCTCATCGAAGAACCGGGGCGACTCCAAACCGCCGGTCGTCGTCCAGGTGGATCAGCAGAAGCAGAAGATGGAGAAGCTGGCGGGGCAGTTCACAAGCCTTTTCAAGGACAAAGGGCTCGAGAGTTCCGTGAATGTCGCCGTGGGCGAAGGCGGCAAGAACGTGGTGATCCGGCTGGCGGATTCCTTGCTGTTCGAGGGGGGCAGCGCCTCGCTGAACGCGCAATCGCTTGATCTGATCGACAAGATGTTTGAGATCATCGCCCAAACGAACGCCCAGGTGCAGATCGAAGGCCACACGGACAACATCCCCATCAAGAACGAACTCTTCAAGAACAACTGGGAGCTTTCGACAGCCCGCGCCGTGCACGTCATCGAGCACGTGGTCCAGAAGTTCTCGTTGCCGCCGGAGCGCCTGTCCGCCAGCGGCTATGCGGAATATCATCCAGTCGCTTCCAACGACACGCCCGAAGGCCGCGCCAAGAACCGGCGCGTCGAATTCGTTATCGCGGGGGAAGAAGGCGGGGAAACCGGCGCGGAGAGCGCCCCGCCTCCCATCCCGCCGGCCACGGAGTTGCTTCCGGCCGGGACAACTCATGAGTCCGAATCCACCCCCACCCCCACCCCCGCGCCCGCGCCGGCCGCAACGGAACACGCCCCATGACCGAACTGGACTTTATCCGGGACTTTCTCCAGGCTAATCGTAAATACGTGCAGGACAAGTACGCGGCCAAGAGCGGCGTGACTGTCAGCACGAAAGCCCACGCCAGCGACCTGTTGACGGAAGTCGATCTGACGATACAGAAACGCTTCGTCGAACGCGTGAACGCCGTCTATCCCGGGGATGTTGTGGTGGGGGAGGAGGGGGAGTATTCGCGCTATCCACGGGACCTGCGGTCGCGCGCCTGGATCATCGATCCCATTGACGGCACGTACAACTTCGTGCGCGGGCTGCATCCGATCTTCGCCATTTCCATCGCGTTTGCCGTGGACGGAAAGAATGCGGCTGCCGGTGTGCTGCTTCCCATCACGGGGGAGATGTTCCTTGCAGAACAGGGCGCGGGCAGTTTCTGCGATGGCCTGCGGCTGAGGGTTTCCGAAGTGCAGCAGGCGAGCCACGCGCGCATTGATCTCGATTTCAGCGGCCTGGAGGACCGGTTCCAGTTCCTGGACAGGGGCGTGGAAGTGCTCCGCCAGGTGGGCCAGGTCCGATGCTATGGGTCCGCCGTCGCCTCCATCTGCCAAATCGCCACGGGCGATTGTGACGCCTATCTTCACATGAACCTCGCCCCTTGGGACTTCGCCGCCTCGCAACTCATCGTCGAGGAGGCCGGCGGCATGGCCTCCCGCCTTAACGGGGGACCGCTCCACCTCTTCGAGCCCAAGCAGGGGCTCCTTATCACGAACGGCGCCATCCATCACGAGATGCTCGCCATGCTCCGTGGATAGCGGATTCGAGATGATTCCCGGGGCTTCCTGCGCGCACCTTCAGAGGGCGCGGGCGTCTGTCTGCCGGAGAAAGTCCAGCAGGGCGGCATTCACCTCGGCGGGGCGCTGATAGTTCAGGCAATGGCCGCCGTCCTGAATCGCGTGAAACGTGAAGTGGGGGAGACGTTCCAACACGCGTTCGTGCAGGGAGAAGGGCAACACGCGATCCGCCGTCCCCCACAGCAGAAGGCCGTGAAGTTTAAGTCGTGAAGCGCGTTCATAGACGGCATCCAGCCGGGCAATCGGGCCGTGGCGCAGGGTCGAGAGCAGGGCGCGCACGCAGCCGCCATATTGAAATTGCCTCGCGTACTCCCGCCTGAACGCCTGTATCGCCTCGGGGTCGTTGCCCAACATCACAGGAATCGACTTCAGAAAGACGCGCCTGCCCAGGGCGGCTATGAGCCAATCGCCCACGCCCGGCAACCGCAGCACCCGGGCAAAGCGGACCGGCTCGTTGAAACTCACCGGGGCAATCAACGCAATCCTTGAGACACGCTCCGGATGCTCCACCGCGAAGTTCAGGGCAATTCCCCCGCCCATACTGAGGCCGACCAGGTTCACCGGCCCTGTCACGCCTTCCACATCCAACAACTCGATCAGCTGCCGGTCGAACAAAGCCGCCGTATAGCGTTTCCAGGGACGATCGGAATAGCCGCGTCCGTAGAGGTCATAGCGCAACACCCGGAACCCGGCCTCGGCCAGCGCCCGAAAATTGTGGTCCCATATAAAGAAGGGAGACGAGAAGCCGTGAACAAGCACCAGCACAGGACCCTCCGCCGGCCCTGCCCATTCAAAATGTGTGACGCCGTCCGACAACGCCCGGAATTGTCCAGCGTTCAGACGCGCGCGCCTAGTTCCGTTCAGTCTCCGCTCCCGCAGGAGATTCACCAAAAACGGATAAATAGCGATGGATATAATCACAAATAAGGCGAATTCAACAAAATTCAGGAGCATGAGTACCCCTTCGAGTAGGTTCCGCACTCGGTCACGAGAATCGTTACGGGGACATCATATGCGTCCGGCATCCATTCCTCCGATAGCTGTACTTCGAAGGCTAGTCCGATGGACGCGCCGCCAAAAGAGGGTAAAAACCGATCAAAATAACCGCCACCATAGCCGATTCGATGGCCGGAACGGGTGAAGACGATTCCCGGCACGAGACACACAGCCCCCTCTGGGACCTCCACAAAGTTCTGAGCTTCGGATACAGGCTCAAGCACGCCAAAGCGGGACGGAGCGAGGACATCGAGGCGCTCCAGCCGACTCCATGCGAGCTGCCGTCCCGGCTGAACCACGGGCACAAGCACCCGGCGCTCCCGGGACAGGAGCGTGCGAATGATCTCGAGAGTGTCCACCTCGTTGTCCTTGGAGGAGACATATGTAAGCACTGTCGAAGCATTTGCCAGGGATTCAAGCGTCCACAGTCGTTCTCGAATGGCGCCGCTCTTTTCAGATACCTCATCCGGGCAGAGACCCTGCCGCAGCTTCAGGCCCAGTGCACGCGCTTGGCTCTTGTTCATGACTCACCTCGGAGCTTCGGTGATTCTACGGGGCGAAGAGAACAGTATCAAGGCACCCCGGGCGTAGTTTCTGTACGTGAGTGATCATCCGGTCATGCAGAAAGTTCCGGTCCTCGGCAGGAATTTCTTGCGCCTTCCGGCCGGCAGCGCCGTAAATGCCCACTGAATATTGGGTTTGCGTGCGAATCTCCACTTGGCATGGGGGTTGCTTTTGCCTGCTGTCAGGCTTGGCTCCCATCCGAGCCTGTCTTCGTGAGTGGTTGGCCCAGCGCAGCGGCGCGTTAACCCATTGGCGCGCCGGAATCCGTCGCGGGATATGGCGCGGGCCTTCCTTGAGGAAACCGCCTTCGGGCGTGACGATAGCGTGGAGTCCAGGGTTGTAGGGTACAGGTGGACCTCGGTTTGTTAAGTTGAGGTTCGCCCTGGCCGGTTGGAGTGTGGGCGATTGATTCAAGGGTTGTATACGGCGGCCAACGGGATGCGGGCGATCGAAGATCGCCAGGATGCCATCGCCAACAACATCGCGAATGCCTCCACGGTGGGCTACAAATCGGAAACGCCCGTGCAACTGGGCTTCTATGAAGTCTTCTCCAATTCCTTGCGCCAGCCCTTCCACTACAATTCCGATTCTGCGCCGGCGGGCGGGGTGAAAGTGGTGGAAACCTTCCCTGATCTCGCCGGGGGCATGCTGCGCACGACGGATAATCCGCTGCACACCGCCCTGCAGGGCGCGGGCTACTTCGCGGTGGACACCCCACGCGGCGAGCGCTACACGCGCTCCGGTGACTTCACCCTCGATACGGAGGGAAGGCTCGTCACGGCGGAGGGCTATCCGGTGCAAAGCACGGCCGGCCAGCCCATCGACGCGCGCGGCGGCCGTGTAAATATTGACCGCGAGGGGCGGGTAAGAGTGGACGGACAGGACGCGGGCCAACTCCGCGTCATCGAGTTTGAGAACCCCGAGCGCTTGCAGCGCGAAGGCAACAACGTATACGCGGCAAGCGACGATGTAAAACAGAAATCGGCGGCGGCTGCGAATACGCAGGTCCAGCAGAGCATGCTCGAAATGTCCAATGTGAACCTGCCGCACGAGATGATCCAACTCACGCTGGGGATGCGCGCCTATGAGGCGAACCAGCGCGTAGTTCTGGCGTTCAATGAGACGATGGGACGGCTGATTGATCAGGTCGGGATGCCGATCTAAGGAGACAGGCCATGATCCGTTCGATGTTCACCGCGGCCACGGGAATGATCGCCCAGCAGATGAACATAGACACGATCGCGCACAACCTGGCGAACGTGAACACGACCGGCTTCAAGAAGAGCCGGGTGAACTTCCAGGACCTGCTGTATGAAACAGTGAAGCCGGCGGGCTCGGAGACCCAGGCCGGCACGACGATCCCGGAAGGCATTCAGATTGGGCACGGCGTGCGCCCATCCGCCATCGCGAAGGAATTCACCGCCGGCGCGGCCATCCAGACCGGCAATCAGCTTGACATCATGATCGAGGGAGACGGCTTCTTCCAGATCGAGTTGCCGGACGGCACCACGGCGTATACGCGCGACGGGGCGTTCAAAATCAACGAGAATGGCACGATGCTCACCGCGGACGGCTATCCCCTGACGCCGGCGGTGACGATTCCGACAGACGCGGAACTGGTCACCATTGGGTCAGACGGCAGCATCTCCGCGAGGATTCCCGGTACAAACACCCCGACAAATCTCGGAACCCTTCAGTTGGTTCGTTTCTCCAATCCCTCGGGCCTGGATGCGCGCCTGGGGCGCAACCTGCTCACGGAGACACAGGCTTCCGGGACGCCGCGCACCGGCCAACCGGGGCTGGACGGGCTGGGCACTATCGCGCAGGGCTTCCTCGAGAACTCCAACGTGCAGGTGGTGGAGGAGATTCTTCAGATGATCATCGCGCAACGCGCGTATGAAGCCAATTCCAGGGTGATCCAGACGGCGGACGAGATGCTGCAGACCGCGAACAACGTGCGGCGTTAGTCCGTGAGGTGATGGGCCATGGGTAGGATAACGATACTGGCCGCCGCCGTGGCGCTGGCGAGTGCGTGCGCCCTGGGCGATACCCTGACGCTGCATCAGGAGGCCTTCGTCAAGGGGCCGAAAGTGCTGCTGGGCGAAGTGGCGGACATCGACGGCGAGAATGCGACGTCGCTGGCGGCCATCGAACTCGGTTCGGCTCCTCAGCCGGGCCAAAGCCGCCAATTGAATGCGGCATTAGTGGAATCCCGGTTGCGCAATGCCGGCCTGAAAGAGATCGCCGTGAAGGGCGCGTCATCCGTCCGCGCAACGACGCTGCACACGGAAGTCACGCCTGACATGATTGCCGAATCGCTCCGGGTGTTCATCCAGTCCCAGATGCCGTGGAACGCGGACAGCACGGAAATCAACATTACATTGCCGCCCGACGGCCTGACGGTCCCGGACGGGCAGGTATGCTTCACATGGCGCAGCAATCCGCAGTACCGCTATCTCGGGCAGGGGGCTTTTCAGGGCACGCTCTCCGTGGATGGCCGGCCCCAAACGACCTTGAACTGCAAAGCGACCATCGAGAGTTACACGGACGTGGTGGTCGCCACGAGCGACATTCCGCGGGGCAGGCCCATTTCCGCGGGACTCGTGGAACTGCGACGTCTTTCCCTGTCCGGCCTGCCGGGCAACGTGGCCACCCGTCTGGAGGATGTGGCAGGACGCGTCGCGAGCAAGACGATCTTCCCCGGCCAGATTATCTCGAGCCGGTGCGTCGAGTTGCCGGTGCTGGTTCACCGGCGGCAGTCGGTGCCCGTGGAACTTGAGTCGGGCGCCGTCCATGTGCAAACCCGCGCGGTGGCCATGATGGACGGGCGCGTGGGCGAAACCATCCTGTGTTCCAACGCCAGCTCCGACGCCCAGTTTCAGGGCGTGGTCCGCGGGGATGGCGTCGTCGTTGTGAGATAGGCCGAATCAACGGAGTGAAATAGACGTCATGCAGCCTGTTCGAGTCCTCGCCGTACTGATGGTCCTGCTCGCGGGACGCGCCTGTGCGGATTCGCTCTTCACCCGGGACGCCGAGAAAAGCGGCACGGCCATCTCGCAAAAAATCAACCGATTTCAGGAAGGCGATCTGATTACGGTGCTGGTGCGTGAGATTATCGACGCAAGCACCGTCTCGGACACGAACACGAAGAAAGAAGCCGGCGTTCAGTCCACCGCCAATGCCGACAGTAACGAATTCCTGGTCGGGAACACGCCCCAGGGCCTCAACATCATGGATCCGAAGACCCTGCCGAACTGGGACATCCAGAGCACAAACGAAACGAAGTCCCGCGGCAACACGAAGCGCAAGAGCACGCTCAACGCCGAGGTGATGTGCACAGTCACGGCGGTGCTTCCCAACGGAAACATCAAGCTCGAAGGCGACAAGCGGGTCTCGATGAACCGCGAAGACTCGATGATACATGTGTCGGGGACCGCACGATCCAAGGACATACTGCCGGGGAACACCGTGCAATCCTCGCAGTTGGCCGACGCACAAGTGCTCCTTAAAGGCAAAGGGCCGCTCTGGAACAACCAGCGCCGCGGCCTGATCACCCGGTTCCTGGATTGGGTGTCTCCGTTCTAAACCCTCTCAGGTGGAGTAGTGTCGATGCGCGAAGAGCGTTCGAAAATGGGCGCATGGCGGGCCCTGGCCCTCGGGGCGGCGGCTTGGCTGCTGCTTTGGGGCGGGACGGCGCACGCCGCCCGGATTAAGGAACTCTGCGATGTGCAAGGGGCGCGCAGCAACATCCTGAAAGGGATCGGACTCGTCGTGGGTCTTGCGGGCACCGGCGACAAAACCTCGGCCGCGATTGTCTCGCAGCAACGGCTGCTGGAACGCCTCGGCATCGAAGTCAAGGACCTGAAGGAACTGAAGTCCGACAATGCCGCCGTGGTCATGGTTACCTCGACGATCCCGGCCTTCGCGAAGGAAGGTTCGCAAATCGACGTAAACATCAACTCGATGTACAACTGCAAGAGCCTCGAAGGCGGCACGCTCCTCGAAACCCACCTGACGGGACCCGGGCTCGGCGACACGGTGTACGCCGTCGCGCAAGGCCCGGTGTCCGTGGGCGGCTTCAATGCGGAAGCCGGCGGCGGCGGGGGAGGGGCAGCCGTCCGCAAGAACCATGTGACCGCGGGGCGCGTCCCGATGGGGGCCCACATCGAACGCGAAGTGCCTTCCACAATCACGGACGGCGAGCGCCTGATGCTCCTGGTGAAACGGCCCGATTTCGCGACCGCCAACGGGATCCAGGAGGCGGTCAATACGCTGATGGGCGAAGGCACCGCCTCGGCGATGGGCGCCGGCACAGTTCGCGTGACGATCCCGGAGGCGGGCCGGCCGGACCTCGTGTCCTTCATTGCCAAGCTGGAAGACATTGAGGTGAAGACCGAAATGCCCGCCACAGTCGTGATCAACGAGCGCACCGGGACAATCGTGGTGGGCGGCGATGTGATTGTGAAACCGTGCCAGGTGGCCCACGGCAACCTGACATTGAAGATCTCGCAGACGCCGCAGGTGACTCCGGCGCTTCCATTCACTGACGCGCAGCCTGTGACGACGCAAGCCACGAAGGTTGAAGTGCAGGAACAGGAGGCCTATCTGATGCCCGTCGAGGGGACCTCGGCGGGGGACGTTGCCGCGACGCTCAACCGCTTGCGGGTGACGCCGCGAGACATGATCTCCATCTTCCAGGCGCTGCGCGAGGCGGGCGCGCTCGAAGCGGACTTGGAGATCATGTAATGCTGTATGTCAACCCGCTGGAATCGCCCGCCCTGATGCGCCTGGATGCCGAAGCCCGGAAGACTGTGCGCGAAAAACAGGCGGTGCAGGAGTTTGAGCGTTTCTTCCTTTATCAGTTTCTTCGGGAAATGCGCAAAACCATTCCGCCGGATCCCCTGCTCGGGCGTTCGTCGCAGCAGGACTTCGTAGAAGACATGATGGACGATTTCATGGCGGGGAAGATGGCCGACTCGGGGCAGTTTGGCATGGCCAAGCAGATGTTGCAGCAACTTCACTCAAGCGCGGCGCGCACAGCGCCGATAAAAGAGACGGGTCCGAGCGGCCCGCCCGGCGGGAGGGTTCGCTAGATGGATCCATTGACGATTGGCGCCGCGGGCATGGCGTTGAAGGGCATGACCGGCCTGGTGCGCGAGTTGAGGCAATCCAGGGCACAGAAGCAGGCCTTTCGGGACATGATGCGCACGGAATTGAGCAAGAATGAGCCGAAGGCGGCCCAGCGCAAGCAGATCGAAGCGGCCAGCCGGGAATTCATACGTGTGCGCGATGCCAACGGTGACGGCGCGTTGAACAGCCAGGAAAGCGGGCTGAAGCAGAAGCAGTTTAACGAAATCGACACGGATAGGGATGGCCGGATGTCCCTTGACGAAGTGCGGCGCTACATGGCCGCCCAATCGAAGGCGGAATAGGGCATGAACGAACTCCTCGGCGCATTATGCAACCAGTTCGAAGAAGAACTGGAGCGCCAGGAAAACGTCCTTGCGGTGTGCATTGCGCAAGGGCAAGCCGCCCGGCTGCATGATCTCGAATACCTCGAAGCCAAGACCGCCGCGCTGAATGTGTTGATCCGGGAAACCGCCGAGGCCGAACGCACACGCATGGCGCTCGTCGAGCAGGTCGTAAGCGCCTGCGCACTGCCCCCCGGACGGCAGACGCTGACGGAGCTGATCGCGGTCTCTTCCGAACCCTGGAAGTCGCGGCTCCAACATTTCCAGACCCGGATGCGCGCCACGCTCAGCGAGACCGCGCGCGTGGTTCGGGAAAACAACGATCTCATCCGGAGATCACTCAATGTGGTGAATCAGGCACTCCAGTCGCTGGGACAATGCATTCCTGCAGCGCCCAACGCCTACGACGTGCGCGGCGGCGAAGTCTCCGGCCATCACTCGGGGCCGGCCTTCATGGATCAACGAGGCTAGGACTGCTCATGGGAACCATTCGCGTAACGCCCGGCATGCTCATCGACCGCGTGCTGACGAATCTGAACTATCAGCAGCGGCAACTGTTGCGCCTGCAGGAACAGCTCTCGACCGGGCAACGAGTGAACCGTCCGTCCGACGATCCCATGGCCACGCGGCGTGCCGTCGCGGCCCGCGCCGTCATGGCGCAAGACGAACAGTACCTCACAAACATCTCGACCATCAGCCCGTACTTGCTCGAGACCGAGACCGCGGTCCAGACCGTTGAGAACCTCCGGCAGCGCGCGTATGAATTGACGCTTCAGGGCAGCAACAACACGAACGGGCAGACGCAACGCGACCAGATCGCGATCGAAATCAACTCGATCCTCGAGGATGTGTTGTCACAGGCAAACCACATCACGAACGGCCGCTACATCTTCGGCGGCTCGCGAACGATGAACGTCCCGTTTGTGGCCACCCGCAATGCCAATGGCGAGATCACCGCTGTTGCCTATCAAGGCAACGCGGAGAAGTTCAAGATTGAAGTCTCGGCCGGGGTGCAGGTTGAGGTGAACGAAATCGGCTCCGAGGTC
>CAILVY010000198.1 GCA_903837785.1 Candidatus Hydrogenedentota bacterium | reverse complement strand
GCGCCTTCTTGCGGATCGTCTGGCACTTGCTTCCGTCGCGGACACTCCAGGAGAATCGGTCTTGAAACATGATCACGCGCATGGAGTACCTCCAATCTTCGAACAACCGCATTCAGGGCGACTCGCTACCGCTCGCGCCTGATGCGGAGCGTTCGGCGTCAGCAGCGAATGGAGTTTCGCCACGGCGTCAGAGTACCCTCGGATGTACTCCGGGTGATCCTTGATGCTGGGGATTCCGTACTTCGGCATGGCGCGTGTCAGCATTTCGACGGACACACGCCGAACCAGCCGCCGCACCTTACGAGCGGCCCGCGTGCGTTTCTTCTGTTTCATTTCGGTTCTCCTTGGACCGCTCGAAGGTGAGCGGTCACGTTCGCCTTTCTCTGTGTTATTCATAATGGTTCTCCTGTATATGCGCTTTTCCAGTTTTCCTTTCGATGTTCAATGACTTCCATAGCAGCGGAAACAACTTCCTTCCCATCAGACATCAGACTTGCGTACTTATGCTTGAGTACAATCCTCGCTTTATCGAACTGTTCTTCGTCAGACCTTAGAGACCACAGAAGCGATATAGCATCGTTCACAGCATCATCGAATGTCATTACGGTTGGCCGCGCCTTCGGCTCCTGTTTCGGCTTGACGTACTTCTCCGGAGGCGTCTCCCATCGGGCATTGTTCAGCCACGTGTACGGCATCGGGATGAACTCTCCTGATTCCTTCTGCCAAGACTCCGACACTCTCCACAGTTCAAGCCCTTTGCTGATAGACTCCCATTGGCTATCGAGTCCATGTGCCTGCCAGAACTTGAGGCATTTCGCCTTGTCGGTCTTGCGCTCGCACTTCGGGTATGCCGCCCAGAACGAATCGAAGTGCCGCGCCGTCCGGCGGGCAGGGGGGGTATCTTGGGGGTGGTGGGGGGTAGAAAGGGGGTCTGTAGCCCCGTTTTTGGGGTCTGGTAGCCCCGTAAAGGCCCGATTGCCAGCCGGGGGGGTGTCGGATAGGGGTAGCAGGGTTTGGGCCTCCTCTAGCCCCTTGTAGCCATTTTCCTCAAGTTCCCTGTATCGGGCCATCAGGCCGTGCCGTTCCAGCAGGGCTATCACATGGGTATGCGGCTTGCATTCAGGCGACAGCTTGCCATTCTGGAACTTCACGAACTTGGCTATCCACCACTTGTGTTCCCCGATGACTTGCAGACGCTTGCCGAACAGTTCGCCTACCCTTCGCCAATCCACCTTAGACCCTATGCAGAACTCGGCCAGTTCATAGTCCGGCTCAATGACTCCGCTCTGGTCGCAGTTGTCGCACAGGTATAGCCACAGGCATTTGTATTCGGGCGGGAGTGCGCGGAACCAACGGTCAGCCCACTTGCCCGTTTCGGTCATTCGTTTGGACATAATCTCTCCCGTGTTTGTCTCTGCGTCTCAGTGAAGAAGTGTGGCAGCGGCTTTAGGCCGAGACACGGCACACGCTAAGGGCCGCCAGCAACAGTTTCCTATGGCTGCTGAACCATAGCCGCCGCCACACAAAGTGAATCACTACACCTCAGACTTGTTCCTGTCAATAGGCTCGAGTTTCTTTCGGACGCTCGCGGAGCCAGTTGTCTTGTATTTTTCCTTCACATCATCGGGGACATCATAGACGGTGCGCGGATTCCCCATCGTTCCGGAGACGTACCAGCTTTGAGTTATCATCGTGCGCTTCTCGCCCGCCTTGAGTCCGGCGCACATTGCGGCGACATGGGCCATCAGTTTCTTGTTCGCCTCCTCATGCTGTTCGGCTGCGTCCTCGGTCTGCTTGAGGATGTTGCACCATGCCTCGACTTCCCCTTCCCACATCGGGTCAACAACGACGCTGCCGACGGTATGCACATCAGGGATGCAGCAAGCGAAGTGCGAACAGTCTGGACAGATGGACGGATCGAACGGGATGCGCTCCGGCAGCGCGGCCTCCCGGTCTGCGTCCGTCTTTGCCGTCGAATACAGCCCGACCGAATCACGGACAGTCTCAGCCTTCTTGATTAGACCCTCGGCATACTCCATGTCCAAGTGACATTCGATCCACTTGAGTTCGCCCGTGACCTTGTTGACCAGCAAGAAGGCTGCGGCCTCCTTATTGGCGAGCAGCATATAGATGGATAACTGCGCGGGCCACTTGCGGATATAGGGCCACTTGTGTTCCCTCATTTCTTCTGCCGTATGGATCGAATCGAAAACGTGCGGGCTGCACGACTTGACCTCTACGGGAATGCTTTTCTGCCGTCCAGTCTCCTCGTCATACCAAGACAAGGCGAAGTCAATGCGACCGCCGATTCCCCACTCGTTACGCGGGAGCGTCTGCTCATTCTGCCGTATCGAGCATGAAGTCCCCTTGAGGGCATTCATCGCCTCGATGACGGTCTGCTCATGTATCATCCTGCCGATGCCGAAGATGCGCTCAAGCCGGACATCGTGCTTCTCGGCTGGCCGCACTTGGTCATAGACGAGACTCCGGGCGCACGGATGCCCTATGGCGGAAGCGTGAAGGCACCGGGCGGGCCACGCCTCGATCTGGCTCGCCGTGTATTCGTTCATCAGGTCAACTAGGTTCGGTATTTTGCTCATTTCGTCTCTCCTTTCATCAGGCGTTCAAGGTTATGTTTCTCGCGTATCTGTATCCCGGCTTTTTGCAGGCCGGAAATCAATTCTTCGATCTTGTCTCTTGACGGCTCAGGTAGATTGTGGCCCTTGCTGTCTGCGCCGATGTTCACGAACTCCGGCGCGATTTCATTCATGCTGTCCACCATAACAAACGGATCGAAGTCCAGTATCGGTTCGATAGTCACGAACCGTCTGATTTTCGGGTAGTGCATCCTCAGATAGAGCATGGCGATATGCCGCTCTGCCGGACACGGTGAATTGCCCATGATCTCAGGAATAAACCGATTCGATTCCATCGTGGTGCCTACCAGACAATTCACCGGAAGCCTGTCGGCGAAGAAATGCGCCAGCCTCAGCGGGTTCTTGGTCTGGAACACATAGACGTTGTTCGGCCACAGGCAACAATGCGTCAGGATCTCACGGATGAAGTCATGCGCGACAGAATACGCGAACAGGTCATTCTTGTGTTCGATGAAGATGGTTTTTCCTTCACCATAGTTCACGCTCAGTTCTTCCGTCTTGAGTCTTATCGGCCCCTTGAACGCACCGCTATTGAAGCGTCGTTCAAAGTCCTGAACGTAGCAGTACGAGCAACCGTGAGTGCATTGCCCTCTTAGGTGGGCGTGCATATGCGTTACCCACGGATACATATTCCCTGTTGATTTCGTTAGCGGCATTATGTCTCTCCAGTAAATCGGGGAGCCGGAAAGCCGGACTCCCCTTCGGTTGCGTTTCTACTTTTTTGCCTTGTGATCCTTCACAAATGCGTTGAGTGCTTTCTTGGCCTCGCGCTCGCTTGGCGCGGGAACCCACTCGCAGGATTTCTGCTCACCGACGAATCTCACGGCCCATCTGCACATACCGTCAGGATACTTCTCGATCCTGCCGATCCACTTCTTCGGAGCCATGAGGTTATCGGATAGCATTGTGACGAACACGCCCTTAACTGGATCATGCGGCCTCGCCATGTCACCCATCGCTTCCCGGTTGACGTTCGCCGCCGGACAGGTCGGCTTCGATCTTCTCCAACTGCTCAAGGATTCGCGGCAACTGGACTTCCTTGATTGCGGAGAACTTGCCCCATCCGTTCCAGCCCTTCGACGGGTTCGCGGTCACGGCCCGCAGGACTTCGACCGATGTCGGGCATTCGGCCCCGTTGTGCGTGTAGCCGGATTCGGACAGCCGCTTGCAAATCATCTCGATCTGCTTGCGTGTGTCATACGACTCCTGCGAACTGTCCGCGCTGCCGCCCTGTGCGCCCTTCGCGCCAGAGAAGTCATGCCCGGACGCCTTCGACGTGTCCAGCCCGAACCGCTTGGCCTCGTCCGCGCTGATGTCCTTCGGGAATCCCAATGCCGTGAACACCGCGCCCTTGAATGCCTCGGTCACGGCCATCTCCACGATGTCGCTCTCGTTGACATCGCTGCCCTCCATCGGCTTTCCATCCTCGACTCCGAAGAACGGCTCCCGGCTCGTCAGCCGCTTGAAGCACTCGACACGCTCCCCCCAGGGCGTGACGTAGGTACAGGAGACGGTAATGGCGTACCATGACCCCTGCTCGTCCTGCATGGACTCGCGCACATACTTGAGGCCCGACGGGTAGGTTGCCCACTCGATGCTACCCCCGACGATGCGGTAGCACTTCCGGGCGAAGTTGATCGTCCGGCGGCACTTGTTCCCCATCTTCGAGATATCCGTTTCGGGGTTGATCTGCTTCTGGATCATCGTATGAATACGGTCAACCAGAACGATGCGCTGCTCCATGTCCTTCGTGGCCTGCGCCAAGTCGAATCTTGGCGGCGAGTGAATGACCGCGCCTGAATCCGGCGGCGGGAATCCCGTCTCGCGCATGACCTCCTGACTTGTCGCCTTTGCCTGTTCCTTCTCGTTCATGTTATGCCTCTTTCCTTTCCTCTGCTTCGCCCCGACCATGCAGGACGCGCCACAGTTCTTGTTCCTCACGCAGCATCGCCGTGGCCTGCGAGTGCAGTGTGTTCGCCGCTTGGCGAAGTTCCTCCAGCGTGGCGTGCTTGGCCAACTTGTAGCCCAACTGCCCCGCTATAATCCGTCCCTTGCTGTGCTGCCGCCCCATGCGGCATTGCCTGTCAGTCAGCCCGTGAGTGGCAAGGTCTTTTCGAGTCGCCCACTTGTTCGGGTAGAAGCATCCGAGCAGGATTTCCATTTCAAGGGCAATCGCCTCTGGCAGTTTGCCGCCAGTCGCCAGCATCATTTCCATCTGATTGTCGCTCATGAGTTATCCCTCAGAGTTGTTGTTCCAGTGAAAGGCGCATTCGGTCAGAGTTGACGCCGAGGCCTCGCGTAGCCTCTTATACCTTGCGGCATTCGGATTGTAGTGTGCCAACCCCTCCTGTTGCGCCCTGAGAAGCACTTGCGTCTGGACAAGATCAAGAACCATTCGCGCCTTGTCGTGCTTGCCATCGCCATCAATGAACGCCATAGTGACGCTGACGATGTTCAGTTCCCACAAGATCAGAACAGGCGAATCGCTTTTGCCATCCGTGAACGCCCAATGGAACGCGCCGATCTGCCAGATGAACGCGGCCTGCGCCAGCGTGTCCGTGCAACACTTGTACGCCGCGTTGTCACTGTTCCGCACCAACTTGCTCAACCAGAGCATGTGATACTTCCGCTTGGCCTCGTACTGTCCATGCGGAATATCGTCATACTCCTTGTCGCCACTCCAGAACTCACGGCGGCATTCCCACAATAGGGAGTTCTGCATCGCCTGAATCCTGTTCCCGGAAGCGTTCCCATACGAAGGCGCCATGTTCATCCGATTCTTCCAGGATGTCCGCCTTCGCTTTGTCCTTCGCGGTCTTGACCCATCCGGCGGCGACCAGCCCGGCTTGCAGCCTCTTGACCCCGGCGCGGATGGCGTCGATGTCGATGGCCAGGCGGCCTTCCCGTTCGCCCGGTATGGCGGACGCGATGCCCTCGTTTTCTTCTTCCTCGACTTCCCATTCGCCCTTGAACACTTCGGCCCTGGTCTTCAGATAGGCGTTGAAGGTTTCGATGCCGTCTTCCAGCGTCTTGACCGTTTCGGCCAGCGCGGCTTCCACGTCCCGGAAAAGGATCGGATGCCCGTCGAAGTGTTGGTCCTGAACGATCTGGACAGCGGCGCGATGCGCGAAGACCCCGGCGGCCAGCGCGACCACTTCGGCGACCCAGTCTTCGATGATGGACGGGAAACGGAAGCGGACGCCCCCCGGAAGCGGGACGGAGTCCGACCACTTTTCCCCATAGTCCACGTCGGCATAGGCGGCCAGTTCCGCCAGCATACCCTGACGGCTTTCTTCTTCGGCGGCGTCGGCGGTCTTGTACCCCTCGACCCATTCGGCGGCCTTCCTGGCGGTCCGCCCGAAGGCGTCCTGAAGGACCAGCGTTTCCAGCCTGGCCAGCTTCAGCGCGGCCTTCATCCCGGAGGCTTCGCCCTTCGTCTTCACGGCTTCGTTGACCGTGATGATCAGCCCCTTCAGCCCGTGGTATTCGGTCCGAAGCGCCCGGTTCAACGCGATCTTGGCGCGGATGGATTCCGGCTTCGTCCCCGGATGCTTCGCTTCGGCCTGGTCCGCCAGCGCCAGGAAGGGACGGATGAAAGGCGACCCCTCATAGGTGCCCTTGGCGATGGCCTGCATGAAGTCCGCTTCGGACGGATGCGACCGCATTTGATCCGCCAGCCGGACCGCCCATTCCTTCGGCGTCAGCGCGATTTCGACGGCGTCCAGGCGCTTCTTCGTCGATGATGCTGTCATGAGTCTGTCCCCGTCATGGCCAGGTCTGAAGATGGACGTTGCCCTTTGACGGCGGCTTCCACTTCCGCCAGGCGTCTTTCCAGTTCGCCCTGTTCAACGGCCTTGATCAGCACGTTTGCCAAGTATCCGACCGCGTTGGCGACCCGTGGATCGACCTGTCCCTTCCTGACCTGATTGATCGTTTCCGATATGAGCGCGACCACGTCCCGGCAGTCCGCGACCTTCACGTCCGGCGCGTCGGCGGCCAGCGTCTTGATGCGACTGCCCCCGGCGGATTGCGCGGCGCGGCGTTCAGCGGATAACCGCCTCAACTCACCCACTATCGCCCCTTCACCCGAACGGGCGATCCTCACGGCTTCTTCGTGTGTCATATCTTCCCTCCTCCTGCTGGCAGGGCAAGCAGCCTCTCGATACCCTGTCGCTTCAACTCAAGGCGCACCTTCTTCCAGTACGCCAGCGTGGACGCCTTCGCGTATCCACGCGGCCCGCCGTTCCAGCAACGGGCCAGCTTCTCATAACTCGCTCCGCTTCCGCACCAGCGGGTGAGCCAGATTTCAGCCATGCGGACGGATTTCACGGGATCAAGCCGATCCACCAGCTTGAACGCATAGCCCCATCGGTTCAGGTCTTGCACGATGGCCGGGTGAATCTGCAACACCCCGACCGCCGCGCCGCCGTCCCCGATAGCCGTGGCGTCACCGCCCGATTCGACCATCATCAGAGCCGCTATCAACGCCTTCATGTTTTGTCTCGTCTCCTTTCTCGTTGTCATACGCCCCATACGTCTTCGTCCTCAAGCGGCGCGGGAACGGCCCGCGCCGCCTTCTCAGTCCTGCCCGTGAGCGCATGGATATCGCGCTCGGCGATTCGCATGGCCCACGTTTCGTCTATGGCCTCAACGTGCATGACGGCGCAATCCGCACCGTCGCCATCCCCGAAGTACACAAGCCACTTGGGGAGTTTCATGCGTTCAACGGGTATAGGCATAGCCTCTCCTGATGTCGGTTGAGTATCTCCTGAAACTCCGGCACCTCCGGGTCAGGATAGTCGCAATCCGTTCCGTTCTCGTCCATCAACTCGCGCTTGCACTCCGCGCAGATGAGCGAGTTGCCGTCGAGCAGGTAGGACTCGTCATCCGACGAGATCAGGCCGTCGCACAGTTCGCAAACGCCCGTTTCGCTGCCGAAAGGCTCAATGGTCATACGAACATCGCTTTCTTGTCCGTGCCCAAGATGTTTCGGACGGCGGCCATGATGTCCCGCTTCTGCTCCGGCGTCTTGGCAGCCGGAGCCTCGATGACGATGTGACCCGTGTTGCTGACATGGGCCTTGTAGCGTGGCGCACCCTCATGAGTGCGCCCGCTGATGACTTTGCCGACTGCCGTGGGTTTGTTGGTTGTGGTGTTCATGCTAATCCCGCGATTTGGTGCCACGACTCATCATCGGTCAGCTTCCAAGCCGTACCGTCATCGGCCAGCCCGTACAGGCTTATGCCCTTGTCCATTGAGGCTGAAATCTGAATGAGCTTTCGCCCCGACGCTGGCGCAGGGGCAAACGTGGCGGGCGCTGGCGCTTCCGCCTTGGCCTTGCGCGTAGTCCTGGCTGCTTTCTCTTCGGGTTCGCCAGCCGGAGGCGCTACGGGCGTAGTAGGTGCCTTCTCCGGTTTCGGTTCCGGCGTGCCCGGCTCTTTCTCAAGCCGCAGTTCGCCGCTCGATCCGGCAACCGTCTCGCTCTTGACTATCTTCCGCGCCGGTTTGATCTGTACCGTGTTCAGGTCAACATGCGTCACGACCGTGTACCCCAATTCCGCCAGCCGCTCCGGTGTGAATGTAGTGTTCAGGGCAACGTGCGTCTCGTTCGCCAGCTTGAACTTGCCATCGTCCGCGATTCCGTAGATGACCACGGGCGAAAGCACATTCTTGCCGTCAACCTCCTTTTCGCTCACCAGAACGTCGCCCACGGAGTATTCGGGATGTTCGATCTTCTCCAGCTTCTCGTCAACGTCCGGCGTGGTGGGAGGCACTCCCAGTCTGTCGCTCGGCAATTCCTTGGATACTCGCTTCGTTCCCTTTTTCATGTTCGTCTCCTTCTGTCTGTTGTTCATGATCGGGCAAACGGCCTCGTCAGCACCCGCATTACGGGTGGACGCCCAGCGCCGGCCAGGACAGGCCCCGGCGCGGCGCGTCCCGCTCGGTCAGGCACAAGACCCGGTCCGTCAGGTCCGCCAGCGTGACTTCCTGCCAGTCTTCCGGGCGGTCCGGCGACGTGAAGCGAAAGAGCGCAAGCCCGGTTGCCCAGTGCCCGCATTCCCGCATTGCCTCAGCCTTGCGTGTCCAGTAACTGCTAGATTTCATTGTGTCTCCTTTTCGCCCCGGTGCCGCCGGGGGTCTCCTGCTGTTAGCGTTCGCCTCTCTCACAGCGGCCCGTCAGGGTCGGTTGTTTGTTGCCGCATGGAGGGCTTGCCCCTGTCAGGCCGGGTTGCAGTCCCCGGCCAGAAATGTTTTCCACTCCGTCCCACTTCTCACCGGCTCTCTGTCCGGTCGCCCGAAGTCCGTTAGCACCCGCACCCGAATCAGCTTTTTCGGTTTCCACGTGAGCATTGCCGCCGTGGCCGTTACTGTCATATTCGGAACGTGCCTGCCGTCCTGTGTCTGTTGGTTTCTGAGGCTCCCGCCGTCGTGCCGTACTGTCGGTCGTCCTGCGCCCCTTATCGGGCTGGCGGGTTGCTTGCCGTGCAAGCCGTATTCAGTTATTACAGATCGGTGAGAGTCGCCGGTATGTGGCAATCGCTGAGCCGTGAAGTCTGAGCGGCTTTGCTCGTCTGCGTCTTCTGGCTGGTAGCGTCTGCGTGCATCCCGTGTCTCTCTGTTTCTGAGGCATACCATATCACCTGCCGTGTGCTATTGTAAATAACCATCGGGAACAATTTTAACTTTTTTTGGCGGTAGGTATTGACATCGTTCGGTTGGCCGTGGGAGACTACGATGCATGGAAACCAAAACCATATCTGCCCCGCGCTCAGGAACGGCTGAGTATTTCCGGTGGCGTCGGGCGCGAATCAAGGCGGGACTCCCTACGCGGCGAAACCCCTACAAGCTCCCGGCGTCAATGCGACGCTACACGCGGGAGTACATGCGCCAGTACAGGGCGCGGAAGGCGGGGGTGGCCGCATGAAGAAGGAACCCAAGAAACTGCCGGTGGAGCTTGCCCCCGAAAAGCCACAAGCCCCAACTGGCCCCGCTCCGAAGGCCACGGCTTCTGACATTCCTGTCTGGTGTTCGCATGACGCCCTGGTGGACGTGACAACCCTCGTACCGAATCCACGCAACCCGAACAGCCACCCGGATAAGCAGGTGGCCCTGCTCGCGAAGATCATCCGGGCGCAGGGCTGGCGCAATCCCATCGTGGTCTCGAATCGATCCGGGTTCATCACGAAGGGCCATTGCCGGTTGCTGGCAGCCCAAGTTCATGAAGTTCTACACGTTCGCCAGGGAGGGCGGCCAATGACCCCCAACCCGTTTTGCACCCTGCACCCTGTGCACCCTGAGACCACTAGACCTATAGAAACAGGCGGTTGCCTTATTTGTAGGGGTATCAGGTTGCACAGGTTGCACAGGTTGCAGAGTCGGCGCAACGGCCACCGGCGACCACTGCCGGCCCGTCTGTTTGACGCCAGAGTCCCGCCTGTTTCTGTCACGCCCAGCAACGCCATTCAACATCGGGAGGGTTCCGGCCATGCCGTTTGAGAAGGGCAACGCCATCGGCGCGGCCACCCGGTTCCGGCCCGGCGCGAGCGGCAACCCCGCCGGCAGACCGTACTACCCCACGACCAGGGCGGACGCGATCCGCGAGGTTCTGGCCGTGGCGGAGCAGGTGTTGACGGACCCCCGGATGCTGGAAACGTGGCGGCTGAACTTGCGCCAGAAATGGGTTGAAGACCCGTGGCACGTACTGAGGGCGCTGTTGCCGTTCATGCCGCGAGAGACATTCACCCTCAGCAGGGAGATCGGCGGCACGTTGCAGCAGATGACCGTTTCCCAGTTGCGGCAGATCGTGGCGACGTTGCCCCAGGGCGAGGCGGCGGAGGCGGAGGCCATAGACGTTGACCCCGGCGACGATGACCCCGCCGACGGGCAGGCGGAGGCCCCGGCGGGCGCTGGCGAGGCCCCATCCGAGGGCGGCCAGGCGGCGCTACCACCCCCGGCTGAGGCCGTGGCGATCCCGACCGGCGACACCCCCGCAGGATGCACGATCCCGGCAGAAGCGGTGACAAATCCCGTGACAATTCCGGGCAACGGCAACGCCGAAGACGCGGAAACCCTTGCAAACATTGAGGATTCAGGAGGAATGCCGTCTGATTGCGTATCAGCAGACGAGGAATTGAGACTCGTATGACAGGGCACGAAACAGAGGCGATCCCGACCCTGCCGGCCCTCAAAGGACTGGGGCGGCTGGCGGACGTGCGGCCCGCACTACCGCATACACCACAAGATCAACTGGCACAACTGCGCGCCGAAGATACTGCGCGAGGAACACAAGCGAATGGCAGTGCCTAACAAAAAAGAAGTTTACACTCAGCCCGCCCCGGTGTAGAGTACGCGGCGAAATGAATGGGAGAGCAGCCCATGAAACATCAAAACAACCCTTTGACCCCTCCGGGAGAATCTTCGGATTCTGGCGTGACCTCTCCGGCCATTGCCCTGCTCACCCTGAGGGGTCTTTTTTGGAGTAGAGCAGTATGAAAACGTATCGGATCAACGAATGGGATAAGCACTTCGAGAATAACAGGACACGGGTGATGGATGAACTCCGGTGGGTTCCGGTTCCTAACAAGCACGATGGGGAGGGATACAAGACCATCATGGCCGAGCCTGACGGCATTATCATCTACGCCTGCTGGCACCTGATTCTGCAAGTGGCATCCAAGTGTCACCCGCGTGGCACCCTCGTGCGTTCTGACGGCACCCCGCACACAGCCAGATCAATCGCTATCAAGACCGGGTGCCGCTCCGTGGATCACGTCCAACGCGCTCTTGACTTCTGCTCTACCCCGGAAGTTGGCTGGATTACGTGTATTTGTGACGAAAATGAATCTGAGCGTCAGGCGAACGTCACCCGAACGTCAGGCGAACGTCAGTCGAGTGGCGACGTATTGAATGGAATAGAAGAGAATAGAAGAGAAGAGAAACATACAGTGTCCCCTGCCGGGGACGGTGTGTGTCCTTTCTCTTTCGAGCAGGTTCAGGCTCTTGGGGTCAAGCACGGGTTCACCCCGGATCAGATCACCGAGTTCTGGAATCACCAAGTCCGAATGAACTGGACACGGACCATCACCCCCACCAACCGAATCGTGATGAAGACCCCGGCGCAACTCGAAGATTGCGTCATCCGGTTCGTGGACATCTTTGCGAAGGTCGCAAGGATGCAGACGGACCCGGACGAGATACCCGCCACGGTCTGACTCAGTAATGGGGGAGAGGGAAGGGTAGGGATGGGAGAGGGGGCGGCTTGGATGCTTGACATACATGTCACGGCAGGAGCATGATTGAGGATGCTATGGCAAAGCCACGATACACAGCAAAGCAGGTTGCCAAGGCCATCACCGCCAACAATGGCCTATTGAGCTATGCTGCCAAGACTCTTGGATGTGCCCGCCAGACCGTCGAGGCATACGTTGCCCGCCACGAGGTCTGCCGTGAGGCTGTGCGGGCATCCCGTGAGGCATTTGGGGACGTTCTCGAATCCGCCCTGATGAAACGGGTGGACGCCGGGGACACCACGGCCATCGCCTTTGGGCTACGGTGCGTCTGCAAGCGGCGCGGCTATGTCGAGCGTACGGAAGTAACCGGGGCAGAGGGCAGGCCGATTACTCTCCGTCTGGTCGCGGATCAGAACCCGAAGCCGCCTGACGGCTCAGAACTTCAACCGAAGTGACTTGAATGGCAACACGGGAACAAGAAGAAGTCCGTGAGGTCTTGGTTCTTCCAAAACAGCTTGAGTTCGTCAACTCACGGGCGAAACAGGTTCTTTACTCCGGCGCATTCGGGGCAGGGAAAAGCCGCGCACTCTGTTACAAGATTCTGGATAGGGCACTCATTCCAGGCAACACCGTCCTGATGACGCGGAAGACTCAGGTTGCACTCAAATCTTCGACACTCAGAACACTTCTTTTCCCTGACGGAAATCTCCCACCCGTTCTTCCTCCAGGTAGCTATACGCACCATTCAAGCGAATCACGAATCAGTATTCATGATGCTGGCGAGATCGTCTATTTCGGTTGCGACAACCCTGAGCGGATAGGGTCAACGCATGGCGTTGGTTCCGTTGCCGTGGATGAGGCAATCGAGTTGGACGAGGACGAATGGACGATGCTTCTTGGCCGGTGCCGGAACTCGGTAGATGACCGCCGCCAGATATTCGCGGCAACCAACCCCGGCAGTCCTTCGCATTTTCTTCACCGCATGTTCTACGTGGAGCATTCACCCGACCACCATTTGATCCACGCAACGGCAGACGATAACGGATATCTGCCAGCCGACTATGTGGCCATGCTCAATACCTTCACCGGCACGCGCCGGGACCGCTACGTCAAGGGCCTATGGGTGGCCTTCGAGGGGCTTGTGTACGGGGAAGTCTGGCAGCGGGCCGCGCACGTCAGGAGCAGGCCGGGGCCGTGGTCAGAACTGATAGCAGCCGTGGATGAAGGATATGCGAACCCTTGCGTCGTTTTGCTCATAGGGCTAGACCCGGACGGCGGTATGCATATCATCCGCGAGTTCTACCGGACGAAGCAACTGCCGGAACAGGTCGTGGCGTACTGCAAGGAACTTACCGGCCCAGTCGCCGTCGCGCATGGCGGTGAAGTTTCCAGCGAGCAGCGGTCCCCGTCCCTGTTCATCTATGACCCATCGGCGGCTGGCCTTGCCGCCTCCCTTCGCGCAGGCGGGCTTATCACTTATGCGGCTGAGAATGACATCACGCAGGGGATTCAGAGAGTCCTGTCACGCCTTGGCGCTATCGGGGCAGGCGGATTCCCGCGCCTCACCGTAGAACCGTGTTGCGAGAACGTCATCCGCGAAATCGAATCGTACCAGTGGAAGGCCAAGGGGACGGGCGTGAAGGATGAGCCGGTCAAAGAGTTCGATCACGCAATGGACGCTGTGCGATACGCAGTCATGTGGAAGGATCACGGGCAGATAAACCCGTCAGTGGGGCGCGATCCCGATGACATTCCAGTTGACCCGAATCTTTCCCCTGTTGACAACGATGCGCTGTGGCAATAGCCTATTGTCCTGAAAGAGCCAAACCCATGCCCGTCGTCAAGACATTCTTCGTAGCCGGCGAACCCGTGACCAAGGGCAGCATCCGGGCCTTTGTCCCGCGTGGCTGGACCCGCCCGGTTCTAACCAGCACGGGCGGAAAGGAACTCAAGGCGTGGGAGTCGAACGTGTCTTGGACTGCCAAGCAGGAGGGCGTGAAGCCTTTGCCGGGGGCCGTGTCGCTCACGCTCACGTTTGAACTGCCGCGCCCGAAGTCGCTCCCGAAGAAAGTCGCGGCGCATACCAAGAAGCCGGACATAGACAAACTGGCCCGCGCCGTATGTGACGCTCTGACAGGGATTGCATACGCTGACGATTCGCAGATTGTCTCGCTGACCGTATCGAAACGCTACGCCACAGACGGGGCAGTATCCGGTTGCAAAATAGCCATAACCGATGGAGGATCACCCGACCATGAACCTGCTCCCCAAGTTTGTCCGTGACCTGATGGACGCCCGGTACATCATCAAGTCGTACCGAGACACGATCGGCGAACCCTTCGACGCGAACAGCGTCATCAGGCCGTTGCAGGAGATGGCCATGATGCGGCTTGGCCAGAAGAAACTCCCGCCCAAGAAAGACCACAAGAGCCTCATGGAGCGTTATGCGGGCTGGGCGTACATCTGCGCCTCACGCAACGCGGCAAGCATCGCGGCTGTTCCCTTGAAACTCTACGCGGCCCGCGCCACGGGCGAACAGAAGGCAGGACGCGGATTCAAGCGCATCGGAAAGCCTGTCGAGAAGGCGACTTTCAGGTATCTGCAAAAGACGCATCCGAGGCATAAGGCGTTGCAGCTTGCTGAAGAAGTCGAGGAAATCGTGGAGCACCCGGTTCTTGACTTGCTCCAAAACGTGAACCCGAAGGACAACCGATTCGATGCGATTGAACTCACAAGCACGTTCTTGGACGTCGTCGGTAACGCCTACTGGTACGTACCCGTCAATGCGCTCGGGATCCCGCAGGAGTTCTGGACGCTGCAACCGCAACTCACGTTCGTCGTGCCGGATGAGACGCGAATCATCAAGGGGTATCTCTACGGGCTTGATCCGAAAACACAGAAAGCCTTTGATCCGTCCGAGATCGTGCATTTCAGGATGCCGAACCCGCACAGCCAGTTCTACGGGCTGGGCTGCATCGAGGCTACCTTGTTCGCGGTGGATAGGTATCACGCCATGGACGAGTACGAGCAGTCTCTCAACGAGAACATGGGCGTGCCGTCCTTGTGGGTGAACTACAAGACCGGGCAGCTTGACGAGAAGAAGCGGCAGGAACTCGAACAGGCATGGAACAATCGGTTCAAGGGGACGAAGCGCGCCGGGAAAGTCGCCGTGACTGACACGGAGTATGACATCAAGACGCTCGGCATTGCCCCGCGTGAGATGGGCTTCTCAGAAGGCCGTCGCTGGACCCGTCTGGAGATTGCCGATGCGTTCGGCGTCCCGCTGGCCTTGCTGGACACGGAGAACGTCAACCTCGCCAATGCTCAGACGGCGCTTTATCAGTACATGAAGTTCACCATCATGCCGCGACTCAAGCGCATCGAGGAGAAACTCAACGAGCGCCTCATCCCGTACTACAACGAACCCCGCCTGATGCTTGCCTTCGACAATCCGGTTCCGTCCGATCAGGAATACCAGTTGCGCGAGGATCAAGCCTATCTCGCATCTGGCGTTGTCACGATCAACGAAGTTCGGCAGCGTCTCGGCAAAGACCCCGTCGAATGGGGAGACGAGCCGAATCGCCCCGTGGCGACCCCATCGCCTGATGGGGATATGGGAGAAGGGGACGAGGATGAAAGCCCGGAGAAGGAGCCAAAGAAGGCCATTGTTGCGGCAATTGGCAAGGCTGCCGGGGAAGGCACAGTCGCCCCGCTCACCAAGAATCAGGCCAAACTCGCCAAGAACCTTCGCGCCGTGTTCGTCATGCAGGAGGCGTCCGTTGAGAAGTGGCTGTCGGAGCATAGAACCCTGTTCGGCGTCAAGAGCAAGGCGGCGTTGCCAGAGCGAATCTTCGGTGACGAATGGGACGGCGTTGTTGTCAAGATGACGCATGAGCAGGTCGGGCATGAGTTCAAGGCCGGGACGCTAAAGGGAGTGCGGTCCCTGTCCAAGCGCGGGAAGGCGATCCAGAAGGCGAAGGCCAAGCCGCGCCTCGATGTGAACGTGCCTGACCTTTGGGTGAACAGGCCGGAGATGGCCAATTACGTCCGGCAGCACACGATGAAGTTCGCCAAGGCGATCAACCAGAAAACCCACGATGACCTCCGCGACATTCTGGCAGACGGAATAGACGCAGGGATTCCGATAGACGACATCCATGACCAGATCGGAGACCTGTTCAAGACCTACGAGGAGTATCGCGCAGAGCGCATCTCGCGCACCGAAACGGCAAGGGCATTTGTCGGCGGCGAGCGTCAGGCGTACCGGGATAGCGGCGTCGTGGAGAAACTGCGCTGGCTCGCGTCCGGGGATGCCTGCGAGTTCTGCCTGTCCATCAACGGAAAGATCGTCGGGGTCGCGGGCGACTTCTTCAAGAAGGGCGACACGATCACGCTCCCGTCCGGCAATACGATGAACTTGGACTACTCGGATGTTGAGGGGCCTCCACTTCATTGTAACTGCCGCTGCGACCTCATACCTGAAATCATCGGCCCCGATGAAGATGTTTCGGAATAACCAAACGAAGGGAACCAAGCATGAAAACCCGTATCAAACTCGCCAGCATTCTTCCGCATTTCGCCGAGCAGTTGCAGGAGTCGCTTTCGGCAACGCTCAAGGAATCAGGACTCAAGCCGGAGGACGTTGAACTCAAGCGTGCCGGACTCTCTGATGACGACATGAAGCTGGATGAAGGCTCGCGCTCCGTCATACACCGGGTCAGCACCCGCGACGTTGACCGGGACGGCGAAGTAGTCATCCCGTCCGGGCTTGACCTCAAGGACTACATGAAGAATCCCGTTGTCATGTGGGGCCATAACTACAAGGAGCCGCAGATAGGCTCTGATGAGTGGATCAAGGTTGACGACAAGGGCTATGCTCTGGTCGCCAAGACGATCTACGCCAGCACACCGAGGGCAACGGAAGTCTGGACGCTGCGAAAAGAGGGGCATCTCAAAACGTCCAGCATCGGATTCGTCCCGATCGAAGTCGTGCGCTCGAACGACGCTGGCTTTCTCAAGATGATGGACAAATGCCGTGAGGATTGGCCTGAGTTCAAGAAGCAGGCTGACCGTTGTCAGTCATTCGTCACGCGCGGTATCCTCTTGGAGCATAGCGATGTCCCGATACCCTGCAACCCAAACGCACTCACGATTGCGATTGCCAAGAGCCTGAACCTGTCGCCAGACACAATCGAGGCATTCGGACTCAAGGACGCCCCGGAAGAACTGACCGTCGAGAAGTGCCGTGAGTTTCTCTCCAGCAAGGGATTCGTCGTGACCCAAAAGCAGGCCGAAGGCATCACGGTATTGCTCACGCCCGATAAGATGCGCGACGGCATCCGCATACTCCCGGCGCAAGGCATCCGGGTGCTGGCCGAGGACACGCTGCGAGAAAACATTAAAAATCTGGTTGACTTGAAAATGGGCCGTGTGTGAGACTATACCCCATGCAAGCCAACAAGGTATCCGAAACGGCAATCCCGAAAGCGGCCTCCGGCAGTTGGCGCAGCCAGAATAGCTGATAACATCAATCAAGGAGAATCACCGTGAAGCGTAAGTTCAAGTTCCTCAAAGACCACGCCGAGTACAAGGCCGGAACCGTCGCCGAGATCACCGATGAAGTCCTCAAGGCTCTGCCGGAAGGGACCGTCGAGGAGATCAAAGAGACTCCCGCCCCCGTGCTCGACCAGAAGGCCATCGAGAAAGTCGTGGCCGATGCCATCGAGAAGTCCACAGCGAATCGCCCCAACGTCCGCATCACCGTCGTCAACGAGCCTGCCGACCAGGGGTTCAAGACCATCGGTGAAGCCCTGTTCGCCATCAAGGAAGTCGAACTGTCCGGCAAGATGGACAAGCGGCTCGAAGCCCTCCAAGCCCGCTGCAAGGCGGCCACGGGCCTCAACGAGTTCGTGGACTCCGAAGGCGGATTCCTGTTGCAGCCCGAAGTGGCGACCGAGCTTTTCCAATTGGCGTTCCAGACCGGGATGCTGGCCGGGGAGTGCAAGACCGTCGAAATCGGCGCGAACAGCAACAGCCTCACATGGAACGCCGTGGACGAGACTTCCCGCGTTGATGGCTCACGGCGCGGTGGACTGAACACCTACTGGACGAACGAGGCAGCCGATTACACGGGCAGCAAGCCGAAGATGGCAGCCCGTAACGTGCGGCTCTCGAAGCTGACTGGCCTGTACTACGCGACCGACGAACTGTTGCAGGACGCCACCGGGCTTCAAAGCATGGTGTCATCGTGGTTCGGAGAGGAGTTCGGGTTCAAGCTGGATGACGCGATCATCCGTGGTACGGGCGGCGGCCAGCCTCTCGGAATCCTGAACAGCCCAGCGAAAGTCAGCGTTGCGAAGGAAACGGCGCAGGCGGCGGCCACGCTGGTCGGCGCGAACGTCATCAAGATGCTCGCCCGCCTGTGGGCACCGAGCCTCCCACGCTCCAAGTGGTACATCAATCAGGACATCTATCCGCAACTGATGACCCTGACGATCCCCACGGGCGCGACGGCGTTCCCGATCTTCATGCCTCCGGGTGGTGCTTCGACGGCCCCATACGGCACGCTGTTCGGGCGGCCGATCCAGCCTATCGAGCAGGCCGCGACCCTCGGCACGCAGGGCGACATCATGCTTCTCGACCTGTCGCAGTTCATCATGATCCGCAAGGGTATGCTGGACGCGCAGGCGAGCATCCATGTCCGGTTCCTGCAAGGCGAGACGGCGTTCCGGTTCTCGCTGCGGTGCAATGGCGAACCTCTCTGGAGGCTCCCGCTCACCCCGTTCAAGGGCAGCAACACTCTGAGTCCGTTTGTCGTACTCGATACCCGTTCCTAAGCAAAAGGCTGAATCAAGGAGAATCAGACCATGAACAAGATGCTCGCTGAAAACGTCAAAACGGTCAACCTGCTCAATCCGAAGGATGCGACAGGCGCGGCCCAAGTCGGACTCGGTGTGAACCTGAAAGGGTACGCCCGGTGCAACATCAAGATCATCACCGGAGCCCTTTCGAGTTCCGATACGATGAATGTCACGCTGGAACAGGGAACGGCGGGCGCAGGCTCGGCGTCGGCCCTGACGGGTGCGAAGGCGCTCGGCTTCTCTTGGGTGTGGATCACGGATGCCTCCACGGGCATTCGCACCAAGACCGCCGTGACCGCCAACACGTTCGCCATCGCCAATACGGTGACGGCGGGAAGCGTGTACGAGATCGAACTGACGGCGGATATGCTCGACGCGGCCAACGGCTTCGTCGTCGTCCAGCCGAAGATCAGTTCGCCCGGAGCGCACGCGACCCTCATCGCGGTGCAGGCGGATTGCTACGCGGCCCGGTACGCGGGAAGCGGGGCGGCCATGCTCGATCCGTTGTCCGATACCCCGGCGTGATTGTAACCGAAGGAAAGACAGGCCGGGGTACGCCAAGCGCGGCCCCGGCTTTTTTGAAGGAGGAACGAATATGAAAAAGGCACTTCTGAGTAAGTCCCTTCTGGTTATCGCTGCGGTTCTCGGCTTCGCGTTCATCGCGCAGGCGGCAGACACGAACACGGTATTCCAGTGGCAACGTCCCGATCAGTCCGGCACGCTCACCATCAGCAACCTGACCCTCAAGGGTACGGTATCGCTTCCGGCAGGCGCGTCGGTCGGGAACCTGTCAACGGTCACGACCAACGTGGTCGGGAATCAGGCGACGGCATCAGGTACGGTAACTCCGGTCGGCAGGATCACATGGACGAACTGCGTCCCGGTATTCCACACGGTTACGCTGTTGGATTCGGCAACGAATCCTGTAACCATGAACGTATGCACGGCGCAGGTTACGACGGTCTATGCGGCCATCTCGAATGTGACTGTAACTGTTGATTGCGTGACAAACGTGGTCAAGACCAACATCACCCCGTAGGGAGGAACTCTCATGGCAACAGCGGCAATCTCCGGCTATGGCGGCAGCATCAGCGGTTCGGCTGGAACCGAGATCAAGAAATGGTCTGCCACGCCGAAAGTCACGCTGCTCGACGCGACCAGCATGGCGTCCGGCGGGTTCGAGGAGTTCATTGCTGGCTTGCAGGGTTGCTCCGGCTCGTTTGACTGCATCGGGACTCCCCCGGCGGTCACAACGGCCAGCGTTACCCTGACGCTCAAGACGGCATCCGCCGGCATGACGATTACGGGCAAGGCATACATTTCGGACGTTGCCGTAAGCACTCCTGTCGAGAACGTGGTGACATACACGGCGACGTTCAAGTACACAGGCACCGTCACGGTGTCCTGAGAAGGGTAGGCGACAATGGCAATCTCACGAATACCGACCGATTGGATCGCGAGTTACTCAAGCAACGGCACGAACATCACCATCCCGATTGCCTCGCTGTCCGGCCTTACCGTGGCAGAGGCGGCGACGGCGGACGGCGACATCTGCAACATCCTCAAGGAGATACTTGAGACGGCCTATGCCAAGTACGTCTCTCTGGCGAGCGCGGATAAGCCGACCAAGATGGTCATAGCGCGTCTGTCCACGACCAATGACGTAACAGGGGTAGTCACGCGGCAGTTCACCGTGACATTTACTTGCGATTCGCCGACCGTGAACGTCTCGGTTGAAGCGTAAAGAAAGGGCATGATTGATGAAGCCGCCGTTTCGGGATAACCGGGCGGCGGCTTTTGAGTATAGACTGCGGGGAGGTCAAACGGCAAGACGGTGCGCTCATAACGCGCAGAACATGGTTCAATTCCATGCCCCGCTACCAGATTTCAGGAGGGAAGAACAATGAACGGAACAGCAAGAATCATCGTTTCAGCAATCGTGTTGGCAGCCGTCGCGGTTTTCGTGGCGCGGTCTTTCGGGGGCGTGACCGAAACTCGGTCAACAGTCGGCAACATCGAGAAGGTCACTCTGACATGGACGACCAACGGTGGAGCGTCTGATTACGTCAGGGGAAGCATCGAACGGACTGTTCTGACCGTAAACGGCGCGACTCAGGCAACGGTATCCGTCACGCTCAAGGACGAGAACGGTATTGACCTGCTCGGAGGGCTTGCGACAGCCGTGCCAACTAACTCAGCAACGCAGTTCGTCATCGTGACCAACGGAATGACTTTCGCCGTGAATGACAAGCTGACTCTTGCCGTTGTGAACGGGGCCGCAGCCTCTACGGGTTCCGCTGTCCTCTATGTGAGGCCGTAATGCTGCGCTTCCCGCCGAGAGACAAGATTGTACGCAGGCCGAAGGCGTCCAAAGGAGTGAAGCATGGCCCTGACAACTCTATCCCGCGTCAAGCGATACTGGCAAGGCAACCTGCCGAACAGGGACAAAGACGCCTTGCTTCAAGTGCTCATTGACGAAGTATCCGACGCCATCTCCCGCTACTGCGACCGCAGTTTCGCCCTGACGACCTATTACGAATGGTATCCGGGCGCAGCAGAAGTATCGCTCAGGCAATACCCGGTCAAGGCCATCTTCTACTGCGGCTTTGACATGACATCCGCTTGCACGCTGCGATACACAGGCTCATGCAGATGGGCCGCCGTGAGCGCGAACGGAACCGAGGTTTGCACGACCGTCATGGACACGGGGACTCCGCTTGTGAAACGATACGCTTGCGCCGGGAAAAGCGTCTCCGATGTCTGCGATACCGTGATAGCCGATTCCAGCAATCCAAACTGGACGTATGACAGGCATGGGGACTTCTACAACCAGCCCGCCATCATGCTCTACCCGTTCTCGTCATGGGACGCCCGCGTAGGCTGCCGTCTGTCAGTTCCGGCCCTGCCCCTGATGATCGAAGTCCCGCAGACCCATGAGAGAACCATCAAGACCGTGGCCGCCGAAGGATCAAACCTGTTCCTGTACTATGAGGCCGGGTACACGCTCCCGCAGGATGCAGACCCGAACGATCCGAGCATTGTCGCTGTCGAAGGCGACCTGCCTGCTGCCCTGATGCACTTGGCCGAGCGTTGCGTAGTCGAGGCCTACGGGACCAGCGTTGATTACCAGTACGCGAAGAACATCGTGTACGATTGGATCAAGGAGCACGCGAGGGAGTTCGTTCCGTTCAGGAAACTCAGCGTGTGAGCACCAATGCCAGTGACATCATGGAAAGGCGCGGCATTCAGAACAAAGGTCGAAGCGCGAGTCCAGCGCAACCTTGACCGGGCCGCCCTTTTCCTCGTCGCTGATATTAAGAAGTCCTACGGATCGCCAGCATCCATGCCGTCCGGCTGGAACCGATCAGGAATGGTCTATAAGCAATGGCATTTCTATGACGACAAGGCCAAGAAGGGTTCAGGACTCTACAGCGTAGGGAAGTCCTCACAGTGGCGCATGATGCAGCACTCGAAGCCGGGCGAGCCGCCGTTCGTACAGACAGGCGCACTACGGCGCGGGACGACATGGGAAACTGGCCGGACAAGCCTGTCACGCAAGGTCGGCGTCGTGAAGTCTGTATTCTATGCGCTCTGGCTCGAACTTGGCACGCGGGCTGGCGGGATCATCCGGCCAGTGACGAAAAAGGCTCTCTACTGGCCCGGAGCAGCGCATCCGGTGAAGTCAGTACAGCACAAGGGTATGGCGGCCCGCCCTTATCTCCGGCCCGCGCTCAGGCGCAACAAGGCAAAACTGCTTGCCATGATTTCAGGCAAAGCGTAAAGGTGAAGTGAAGGTCAAACATGAACGAACTCATTGACGCCATCGTGAAGTACTTTCGGGAGGGGCTGGATGATGCCGTGACATCACTCCGCGATAAAGCAATAGGTGGCATCCACGCTCATCTGGCCCCTCACGATTCCCGTAACCCGTTCGTCGTCGTCTCATGCGACTCCCCGGAGCAGGCCGGACATACCATGCGGGAAGCCGCCGCCGCGCACACGCACGTTTGGGAGGCGATCGTCAAGCTGTCCATTTTCACTACGGTTGCCGGGCCGGACGGGAGAGACCAGATCGCCGCGATGATTCAGGACGTTGGCGACCTTTATGACGATTACCTCTTTGACGCAGACCCGTTCCAGATGGCGTCCTACAGGGTCATCCTCGCAACCTTTGAATCGAGGCACCTGTTTCCAGACCCGGACGGTGGTTGGTCTGGCGTCGTCCTGATGCGATACATCTATGGGGAGAAAGCCGCATGAACGAGTCCACATACTATGACCTGCTGAACCCTTGTGTTGAAATCGAACTCGGCCCGAAGGACAAGCCTATGAGGTTCAAGGCCCGCAAGGTCGGGGCCGGACTCGTCGTTGCCGAAGCGGAAGCCGCTGTTCTCTCCCAGCGAATCTCGGCGGCACGGGAAGCTGCTCAGGAAATCCCGCAGGACGAACGGGCCGCTTTTCTCATTCAAGCCTTTGAGTCATTGCCAGCCGGACGTGACTTGCAGCGCATGGCCCTCTCATATCTGGCTACAATCAACGGGACGGCCAGAGCGTTATGGCACGCATTGGACAAGGATCAGAAGCCTTGCCCTACCCTTGAGGATGTTCGGCGTCTCGTCTGGATGTCAGACCCGGCAGACATCCGTGCTTTGATTCACTTGCTTTGCGAACTTTAACCCATGAACCGTAACCAGCTATCTCAGGGGGCGCGGCCATGATTGAGCCGCATGAAAGCCTATGCCTCGACCGGGTGTTTAACCTCGCTCCCGGTACTTGCGCCGTCTGGCCGCGCTCCCGTCTATCCCTGTTGCTGGCCGTTTCGGGGTGCATATCCGGGTTTATGCCTGTTTCGGGCGCGGGAAATGGGTCTGGTTTGCCCTATACGGGCCGATCAGGGCAGGGGGGGGGGTCGGATAGGGGGGGTGATTCCGTGGACGTTACAGCGGCGTTTGAGGCGGCGGCCCGCGTGCTTTTAGCCGAGTCCGGCGGGAAGCCTGTTGACATGGCCCGCGTGTTCACGCAACTATATCAGGACAACGGAAAGCAGGCCGAGCGACAGCAGGCCGAGCGAAAGCAGGTATCCCATGTCTGAACCACTAGGCGATGCGTATGTCGAGATCGGCGCAAGGATGGGCGCGTTCGATTCGGCCATGTCCGGCGCACAGACCAAGTTCGCCAAGACGGTCGGAGTCTTAGAAGGCTCCGCACTCGGCATGGCGTCCCGCATAGGACCGTGGCTTGCCGGGGCGTTCACGTTCAAGAAGTTCGCCGATCAATCCATCGAAGCCGAGCAAGCGCAGATGGACTTGAACATCGCGCTTAAGGCATCCGGCGCAGACGTTGATGCGATGTCAGGCAGGCTGTCTCGATACTCAGCGGAACTTGCCTCGTTGACAACGCTTGAAGATAACCAGATCAAGGCAAGCATGGCGTCCGGTATGCAGATCGGGATTCAGTCAGACCAGATCGAACGGGCAACCAAGGCGGCCATCGGGCTTGCGGCCAGATACAACCTCGACCTGAATACGGCCATGCTCGGCATCGCCCGCGTCGCGGCAGGCGGGTCTGCCCGCTGGCTGCAATACTACGGGATCGTTGATGAGACCATGACCAAGAGCGAGAAGTTCGCGGAAGTGCTTAAGGTAGGCGAGGCTGCCTTCGCCGTTGCCGAACTCAAGGCCAAGACGCTCGGCGGGCAACTCAAGATTCTAGGACGCGACTTCGTTGAGGCGGGCGGGTCTATCGTCTCGCTTGGATCGGATTCGGTCGTGACGAGCCAGATTCTCGAAGGCATGTCGCAATCTTTTCGTAACATCAAGGAATCAATGGAAGGATTGCGAGACACCCAATTCTGGCGTGGGTTCTCAACATCCATCGGCGGCACGATAGAACTCATGCAGGCGTTCGGGGATGACATCGCGAACGGGAACGAGGATTTCAGGCTCACCGTTGACTATTACAACCGATGGCTTGACTACATCGAGCAGGGGAAGAAAGCGAGCGATGGGCTTGCCGGGGTCGAAAAGAACAGGCTCAAGATGCTCGACGAGGAGATTTCCAAGCGCGGGATGTCCACATCGGCTATTGCGGACGCATGGAAGAAGCAGCAGGAAATCGCTGACAAGTCTGCGGCGGCTTCCCGCGCATCTTCTGGATCGAAACCGGGAGGCGCGGCAAGCGCACCCGTGGCGAGCCGTGGCGGATATTACACGCCGATTCCAGCCTTTGACCCGAATCAGACGCCGATTGATCCGAACGCGAAGGCTCATGTATTCTTCGGCGGCCCCTACGATGCTTCTCATGGGGGCGCGAACAGGGATGCCGTGGTTGACATTCTCCGGGAGATTCAGAACAACACATTCATGGGCGCACAAGCCCCGGTGGTTGGGAGATGATATCATGTCGAAGTACCGTCCATTATTGGCGCAATCGTTCATCGAGCAGAAGCGCGACGGCGTGCAGATAGGCGAACGCTGGTATCTCATTGTTCCAGATGCTCAGTCGGGGGATGGCGATGATTCGGCAGCACCCCTATCGGGAGAACCCTATGATGACTCGCATCCCGATTGCCTGCTCACCTCGTTCAAGCGCAATCAGTACAAGGACAACCAGCACGAATGCCTCGTCTGCTATTACACATCCGAAGAAACATTCGATGACCGATTGCAGCTTCCTGTCCCGAAGCCGCGCATGACAATGGGGGGGGAAATACTCTCGCTGTCAAAGGGGTACACGGCGACATGGGGGACCGCGCCAAACGACCCGGTCAACCAAGTCCTTCAAAAGCTCGTCTGCGGTGCTCAACTCGAAATATGGGAATGCTTCGCGGATTGGTCGGATGCTCAGGAGTTCATGTTCTTCCGGGTCGGCACAATGGATGCCGGGGCCGGACAATGGCTCTGCATCTCGGCAAATCCGCAGGAGGGCATCTCCGTCCCGTTCGGTGAAGCCATTGACGGCGAGGATGCCGGGACATGGCACGTTCGCGTCAAATGGCAGTTCGCATGGCGGGAGAATCCGTGGAACAAGTTGTTCAGAGAGTCAACCGGGACATGGGACACGATCAGCATCCCGCTGTATGACATTGTGAACGACTCGTATGATTTCAAGAGCCTGTGCAATCCGGCTTCATACAGGAGCACATGACGACCCATGCTTTCAGGATCGTTCAGCCATTACAGGACGCCCAAACCGGGCGACGGCGGCATTGACCCGCGTTTCCTTCATGGTCTTGTCGAGGAGGTCAAGCGGGCCTGCAACTTCATCTTCTCGAACAACTTTTCCGTCAAGCCGATGGGGAACTCAGGCACGTTCGTGGACTTGGCGGCCAGCGCAAGCATGGAGTTCTCCGGCACGGCCTATATCGCGGGTCGAAAGACGACGGGACTCGGCACGAAGAAGTGGGTGCGCTGCAATCTCGCAATGGCTACGGCAGTTGACCATGACGGCCCGCCGCCCGATCCGTTTCCCATGAACGAGGAGTGGTATGAAGTCTCTAAGACATCTGGCGATATTCATATTCCTCGCGCATAATGCTCTGGCTGGCTGGCACACGAACGAGCCTTATGTTGCATGGCCCGCGACCAATCATCTGCGCTGGATGACGAATGTTGTCACGGCAACAAATGCTTCTGTCTGGACAAATGCGGCCTACGGAGCGTGGACAAGTAACTACGTCATGGCGCGAGGGTACTGGACTGATGACCCATATGACGATTGGGGTTCTCCTCAGTTCTCCCCTATCTACTTTGAGAACTGGTGGGGAGATGTATCCGCCGTTCAGACAACCCTGCTATATCAAGCAAAGGATACCCGGATGCTGGATTGCACGATGGCACTCATGGAGCGTCATGTCATGCTCGGCGGGACGCCTTCAAACTTCTGGCAATCGCTGGACGAGCAAGCCTACCCGCAATATCCGGCTCTCGCCACGCATTTCCCGTCTCTGTATCGCTCCGAGGTCTGGAACTTGGCAATGCTGCGGCTTTACACGCGGGACATCATCCCGAACTTCTACGTCAAGGTATCAACGAATCCACTGGCCTATGAGCAATTAACAGTTTCCAGCCTATGCGTCCGCGCTTCTGTTCCGACCAACTTCCTTGATATTCCATATGGGGGCGGCGACTCTTGGGCCTATACATCGTACTGGCGCACCGCATCAGGAAGCTGGACGCCTTACGGAAATATCGTAACGTCAAGGTGGATTCAATCATGCTCCGGCTCAAACGTCTGCACCAACATCACCGTGGACAGCTTTGGCGGGGCCGTGACCAATATCGGAACGAACGGGCAGGTGTTCACGAAGATCGTCACCAATATGAACGTACTGGCTGGCTACCGGGCCGAGGACTACAACTGGGATGCGCTCAAGCGGTGCATCACAAACTTGGTGATGACCAGCATCCCTATGTCATGGACGAACAACGGACTGACAAACCATCTGATAGGATGGAGCAACCCGGATAACATGACGAACTCATGGGGCTACAACGCCCCACCGTTTTATGACTTGGACTACATAAGGGCTGCGTCGAACGCGCAGCGAGAAGCCATGCTCGATTGCGCCACGCTGTCTCATTTCGGAGAACCAGCCGTGAATGACAGGCCGCATGAAATCACCTATCCATCTTTGGTGGCTCAATGGCAAGGAAATCCTTGGAACACAGCGTTCGGCCATCAGGATGTGGTCAGGTCTTATCCTGTCGCGGTTGCGGCCTATACCGGGCTGACCTACACAGCCGAAATCACCGCAATGATCGGCGCATTTCAAGTCGGTGTTTTTACGGTACAGAATACATTTGAGCCATACTCTATAGGCTCTATTGCGACTCAGGAAAGCACGACTGTTATTGTGTTTTCACAAACAAACCAATGCGGCATTGTCATGCCGACCAATACATTCCCCGAAGCGTTCCCAACAAATGGTCTTAGCCCATACATGACAGATGTTGGCGGCGTTTCAGGAACATCATCGAACTCGATCTATGACGCAGGAACTTACGGATGGCAGGCTATAACGTCGAAAGCGTATGCCGTGTGGGACTTTGACTACAAGTGATTTGACTCGTATGAGCCGGAACGGGTAGCATTTGCGTGAACAACCAGAAGGGAGCTATGGGTTATGGCAAACGAAGGCAGCATCAGGGCAGTTCTCAAGATGACCAAGGGCGACATCGTTCGCTCGTTTGATTCCGGGTCACTCAAGTATGACATCAGCGAGTCGGCGGCGGTCGGGCTTGTCACCCTCATTCTGACGGATTCATACGCCTCGCTCTCGAAGGGCAGCATTACGACGGCCCGGTATCTCTACATCCTGAACGTCCATGCTTCTGCGAGTGCGCTCATCTCGATGGATGGCGGCTCGACGCAGACGATAACCGTTCCGGCGGGCCTTCCTGCGCTCATCCCGCTGGCCTCTGGACTCACCTTCACGAACATCCAAGCCAAAGTTGCCACAGGTGCGGGGAGCATAGACTATGCAGTCCTTCCTTAAAGCGTCTCGTAGAATCGCGTTGGCGGCCCTTGTCTGCCTTTGTGGGGCCACATCGCACGCCGGGGGTAGTCGGATATGGTCTCAGGTAGCAGACCTGTCTATCCCTACGCCACAGCCCGAATTGCTGTCATGCTATCAGGGCGAATCCATCACCTACAACATCCGGGCCTTTTCAGGCGGGCGGGCGATTAACCTGCCAGCAACAAACACGTTTGCCGTCTGGTCTGTCGTCAATAGCACGAACAGGACGTTGCAGTATGCCTATGACGTTGGCAGTATATTCGATCCGACGAATGGGGTGATCCAGTTCAGCCTCACTCCTGCGGAATCCATGCTTCCTACGGGGACTTATGACAGCATCACGATGGTGCTGTCAACAAATGCCGGGAGCACGACAACGAATACGCTTTGCGTCCTGAGCAGGAGCAAGGTTCAGGTGCGTGAGGCATGGTCGGCCTCCCTGTCTCTCGTCGTTCCGATAGTGCTACCGACATACCTTGCTGGCTACATCGGAACCAATCAGGTTGACGGGACAACGGTTGTCTGGACGAACATCGGCGGAAGCTGGAAACTTATTTCCATCGCTCCCGCCGAACCGGACGTGATTGCCCGCTCCATGCTCGCCGTCCACACCAACGCGACACTGAGCGAGCACGGTATAGGCGCGGCGATTGCGGCGACGAGCAGCGCGGACAGGGCGTATGCGGCTGGGTTGACGAACGGGTACATCAAACTCGCGGACGTTCCCGCAGACGTGACGCAGACCAACGAGACGTTCTGCCGGACGAATCAGGTTGTTGGCTTCGCGGCTGGGTTGACCAACGGATACATCAAAGCGGGCGACGTTCCGAGCCAGACGAACAGTTTTACAAGCATCGTCTACAGCAACCCGGCGGCGTTCTACGCGGCCTCGAATCCGAGCGGATACGTGGACCGGGCAGCAGCAACAAGCGGCGTCGTCGTTGCGGAGAGCGATCCGGTTGCTTTGCCTATTGCCAATGCCGCGAGCAACCTTGCGGCAGGG
>CAILVY010000197.1 GCA_903837785.1 Candidatus Hydrogenedentota bacterium | reverse complement strand
TGCCGACACTGGCGAGTTTGCGCTTCACTTTCTCGATGTTCAGGGGGTCTTTGGCTTTCTTGAGGACGAAGGAAGCCGTGCCGCCCTCGGAGACAAAGGCGGATTCCGTGCCGGAACTGATCAGGGAGCGGCTCACGCGCACGAGCGCCATGCCCGGCGCCATGCCCGGGGGGGGCACTTCGGCAATCTCGACTTTTCCGCCTTTGACAAGCACTTGTTGCATGATGCTTCCGCTTTCCGTTTGTCCCCGCAGGGCCATGATAACGAAGGGCGCCGGGGCAAGTCACTTTCGTTCGAAATGGGCGAGGTATTCCGCCAGGGCCCAGTACATCCACGCCACGCCCCAGCGGGGAAACACGATGCGCGCGGTGTGCCACGGGTACCTGCGGTAGTATGGCGCGCCGGTTTCCGGGTCGCGCAGGTTGTACCACGTCCAGCGCAACACGCGAAGGCCGATCGCCTTGGCGCCGGCAACGCTCTCTGAAATGACCGAGAGGCAGAGCACGCCCTCGGCGCACGCGTGAATGTCCACGGGAAACTTCGCCTGCTGCGTGATGGGCATGCCGTCCTTCGTGAACAGCTTCTGATAGAACTTGAACCCCTTGCGCAGGGCGTCATGCAGGCGGTCTTCCGGACGCGCCTTGTGGATCGCATGCAGCGACCGGAGCACGAAGCCGGTATGGTGATTGTCCACAAGGCGCATCAACCCGACTTCGAACGGCTCATCATCGCGGTGCTCGCCGTAGGGCCACGATCCGTCCTCACGCTGGCGCGACAGCGAAAAAGTGAGGGCGGGCTCCGCCGCATTCACGAGGGCGGCGTCTCCGGCCAGCAGCCCGGTGCGCAGGAGATGCTCCGCCGCGAGCAGATTGGCGTTGTGCACGCGGCGGCGGTCCGTGGGGGTGTAGCCGAAACAGCACGTGTCATCCTGCTCCTGCATCCGCGGGAGATCTTTCAGGATGAACTGCGCGATGGAGTGCGCCGCATCGAGATGTTCCTGCGCCTGGGTGATCTTGTATGCGCGCAGAAAGGCTTGTCCGGCGATTGCGCTGACCACGCCCACGGGCGTTCCCTTGGGCGAATCGACCCCCTTGCCCCGCACGTCGAACGGATAGCCCCAGCAGAGGCCGCTGGCGCCGGCGCAGGCGTGCTCCCTGAGCCAGCGCAGGTGCCCGGAAGCCTGATCGAGGAAGCGCGGCTCGGATTCGAGTTCGAAGCGGCGGAGGCAGGCCAGCGCGGTCAGCGCGTGGGCTTTGGGGTTCTCCGTCTGCGGCACGCGCAGCAGGCGGCGCACCGCCAGCGGATAGAGGTCGCACAGCCCAGTGGTGGCCTTGCGGAGCGGGGCGATGGATTGCGTCGAACGGATCAGGCGGTGCTGTTTCACGTCGAAGGGATCGTAACCCTGCAATCCGTGCCGTTCCAGCCAGCCTTCCAGTTCTCCGAGCCATTCCTGGGCAATCGCAATGTCGGGATCGTTCGAAAACTGCATCCGTGTCCTCTAGTTCTTTGTTCCTGCCGCGACCTGCTCAATCACGGCTTTCCAGCGGGGATAATGCGCTTCGTGCGAATAGCGGCGGCGCACTTTCTCCCGGGCGGCTTCGCCCATGCGCCGGCGCAGCGCGGGATCGGCGATCAAGCGGGCGAGTTTGCCGCGCCACTCCTCGGGTGTGGCCGCGAGAAAGCCATCCACGCCGTCCTCGATCACTTCGGCGTTCATGCCCACGGGCGAGATCACGCAGGGGGTGCCCACGCCCATGTACTGCAGGGCCTTGAACGCGCACTTGCCCCGGGCGCGGGGCGTGTCCTTCAAGGGCATGAGCCCGATGTCCGCGCCGCGCAGATAGTCGAATTCGTGTTCGAGCCGCCAGGGATGATACTCGACCCGCAGGCCGTCGAGCGTGTAGGGGCCGTCGCTCGCGATATCGAGCACAAGGTCATGTTCCCGGGCGAGTTCGAGCAGTGTGCGCTCGATGATCTCGAGGTACCCCAGGTTATCCTTCAGGCCGGTCCAGCCGAGCGCCACCGGGCGGCCCGGCGCCTCCTCCCAGGTTTTCGCCTGATGCTTGTCCATGTCGATGCAGGTCGGGATCACGGTGACGTGTTCCATGAGCTTGCTTACATGCGCTTCGAGATAGCGGTTGCCCACGATCGCATGGCGGCACATCCCGGCCATCTTCCGCATCCAGCCGAAATCCACGAAGCGCAGAAAAGGGCTGTCCACGTGCGCGGGCGGCTCCCAGACTGCGTCGTCGATGTCGAAGATCATGCGCGGATTCAGCCAATGCACGATGCGCTCGAGGATGGGGGGGCCGTAGTCGAAGAGCGGCCCGCGGAAGAAGACCGCGTCCGCGCCGGGAACGTGCCGCAGTTGCGCGATGCGCCGCAGGAAGACCACGCCGAGATAGAGCAGCTTCAGCCAACGCGAACGCCGGTCGTACCACCGCTCTTTGCAGCGCGTGGATGCGGGCAGGCACACGATGCACCGGTGCCCTTCCGCGGAGAGCAGTTCCGCGAACTTGATCACCCGGTAGCGTATGGCCGCGTTTTTGTCGGGGGCATTTCCGAAAAGCACGACTTTCATGGCGCTCATGTTAAGGAAAAGGCGCACGCTTGCACAAATGACGCGGGTCGGCTAGCATACAGCGGTCCGGGCGCGGAGCGCGGCAGACTGAAGAGGGGACAACACGCAATGCCAATGCCGGTGGCGATCGAGAAGACGGAATTTGACGGATTGTATGTCGTGCGAACGGGCCTGATCCGGGATGATCGCGGCTTCTTTGCGGAGACGTATTCGAAGAACATGTATCGCGAGGCCGGCCTTGCGGGCGAGTTTGTACAGGACAACCTGAGCGAATCCGCCAAGGGCACCCTGCGCGGCATGCACTATCAAATCGAGCCCGACGGCATGGTCAAACTCGTGCGCTGCCTGCGCGGCGCGATTTACGATGTGGTCGTGGACTTGCGCCGGGGCGCGCCCACTTTCGGGAAGTGGTGGGGTTGTGAACTGAACGAACGCGACGGCGCGACCCTGTGGATACCGGTCGGATTCGCGCACGGATTCCTGGCGCTGGAGGAGTCGTCCGTCGTCCATTACAAGTGTACGGCGCACCACGTGCCGTCCGCCGAGCGTTCCTTGTCCTACGCCTGTCCCAAGGTTGGCATCGAGTGGCCGGCCCCGCCCGCGCTCATTTCGAAGAAGGACATTGCGGCGCCGTGCCTTGATGAGGCCGAGTTCAACTTTGTCTACGCGGGTACGCGTTAGCCGCTTCGAAGACGCCGTCAGGAGCAGGGACGTTCCCTCATTTCCGCTCTGCTCCGTGCGATTTACCGGAGTGAAGCGGAGATGATGCCGAACGCAATTGCGGCGGCGATGCCAAGCCCGATCCCCAGGGCGAGCTGAATGAATACGCAGATCACGAGCTGGCCGCAGGTGAGTTCAAGTTTCCGGGACAAGAGCACCAGGTAGAGGATGAAGCCCGCGAGGCCGAGGATCGAAAGGCCGACAAACTCACCCAGAATTCCCGGGAGGGCCGAAACGCCGCAGATCCAACTTACTGTGCCGATCTCCGCCTGGAAGTCCTCATCCGGCAGGGCCTTCATCACGCGGAGCGCGATATAAGTAAAGAGAATCTGCACGGCGATTCCCGCAAGGCTCAGCAGAATGCTCTGCAGGACAGTTCCTTCGTAAGCTGCGACGCCGGCGTCGCCTCCCGAAGCGGCGGCGTAGATGGAATAGACGGCCCACCCGCCGAGCAGAATCAGCGCGGCCAACCCAGCGAAAACCGCATATTTCAGTTTGCCATCGGAGCCGGATGACACAGGAGCGGGCTGCTTGCGCGCGCTCGGCGAAGGCGCGTCCAGTTGAATGTCGATGGCGTTGAGATCAATGCCCCCGGCGAGGACCGGATTCATGCTGGGGGCGAGGCGGGCCTTGAGGGCTTGCGCCCGGGGATCTTGAAATTGCGCCAGAAGCCGATCCGCAAGTTGGCCCGCTTCGGACGGATGGCCGAGCCGTTCGTAACACAGCGCCATCGGAAACAGGACGTTCTTCGAGTTGGGAAAGGCGCGGTCCAGATCCACGAGCATTCCAAGGGCTTCCTGAAACCGCCCTTGCCGGAACAGGGTGTCTGCCTGCTGAAATCGCTGTTGGGCTTGATGTGCGTCCATCGGATGCTGTGTTCCTCCTAGAATGACTTGGCCAAGAACAGGGCCGTACCGGCGAGCAGGATCAGCAGGATTGCCACTGAAACCGCCGCGAGTGTGCGCCGCCGCCATCTTGATCGCACGTCCGGCGCTTGGTCTTGTTTCGTCCATTGGGCCGGGGTATCGGCAGCCGGCGCATGCGCCGGGGCAAGCGGTTGCGTGGGTTCGGAAAGCTGTCGCTTGAGCGTCTCGGCGCGCCGGTCGCGGAACTGCCGTATGAGCTGTTCGCAGAGCTGCAGGGCCTCGATTTCATAGCCGAGCCGCGCGTAGCATAAGGCCATGGGGTAGAGGACGTTCTTGGCGCCGGGATACTCGCGGTCCAATGCGGCCAGGATAGTCAACGCGGCACGGCAATCCCCCGCGCGGAACAGGCGATCCGCCTCCTTGAACTGCTGCTTCGCTTCCCGTGAGTTCACGGCGCGTTCCCCATGCTCGGCCGATGACCGTCGTATCCTACGACTATTGCTGGGACAAAAACAACGCTGCATACAGTCGAGCTTGCGTCACGGCGCACAGTTCACCACCCAGGTAACGGGGCTGCAGCACTTCATCCGTATCCGGGTGAGAAGTGACTGGGAGGCAGCGCGGGAATGGATCCCGGGCTTTGCGTGTAACCTTCGGGGGACGGGGTGCGTTGAAGGTGAAGCGAAGGGGCAAATGGAAGGAGGGCGGAGAATGTTCCATAATGGAACCGATTGTGCCGTGACCTGCGCTTCGAACCACTCTATGCGCGAGAGGCAAGCACAGTTGAATGATGCGAAGCACCAAAACCGTTGAGGCAACACGAGGGGAAGGAACGGTCATGCATCCTATACGCGATGCGGAGTTGGTGTTTCGGTGCCTGGAGGGTGACACGGATGCCTTTTCGGGGCTGGTTCAGCGCTATCAAGGGGCGGTTTATGCGACTGCCTACTATTACGCGGGGCGCTACGGGGCCACGGAAGACATCACGCAAGAAGCGTTCTGGACGGCCTACCGCAGTTTGCCGCATCTGAAAGATCCGGACAAATTCGGGGCGTGGCTCAAGGAAGTGACGACCCGGACTGCGGCGAACTGGCTTCGGCGGAATGCGCCGCGCCTGCGACTGGAGACGCCGCTGCCGCATCGGCGGACGGTGTCGATTGAAGATGCCCGCCAGGGGCCGAAAGGGAATGCAGAACGGGCGGAGCGGTATGAACGGGTTCAGGCGGCGATTGATGCGCTGCCCGAGCGGTACCGCCTTCCGGTGGTGCTGCGTTACCTGCAGGAAATGAGCTATGACGAGATCAGCCGGTTCACGGGAGAATCGCGGGATGAGATCCGCGGGATACTCCACCGCGCGGGCCGGCAGATGCGGGATTCTTTGGCGGAACTCGAGATGACGGAGGATGATGCGCAGTGGCGTCGTGCACACAAGTAGATAGCCTGCTTCAGGCCTATATCGACGGCGAATTAAGCGCCGCGGAGAAGGCCATTCTGGAGCAGCATATCTCGGAGTGCCGTTCCTGCGCCGCATTGCTCAAACGGCAGCGGGCCAGTTCCGCGCTGATCTTCGAAATGCTGGGAGATCACCGGCTGAGCCGGAACATGGCACCTGAGATCATGGCGCACCTGCCGGAGATGGAGCCGAGCTACAAGCGGGCGCACGAAATGACGATGCGCACGAAACAGCAGGGCAAGCGGGTCAACCTGTTTCAGATGCTGATGCCGGTGGCGGCCGTATCCGTGCTGCTGGTGCTGGCATTCCTGCTGGCGTGGTCGTGGCCCTCGGCCCTGCTGAACGAGGGTCGGGCGGTCGGGATGGTGACGCACCAGGATGGCCGGGTGTTGCGCAGCCGCGAGGAAGGGACACAACGTTCGCGCGTGGCCTTGAAGGCGGTGGTGACGGCGGACGAACGCTTTGAGACGGCGGACAAGGCCTCGTTGATGATCACCCTTGCGGGTCCGACCCATCTGAAGGCGGACGGGAACACGCGGGTGAAGGTGGTGAATGAGCGCGAGATCGGCGTGGAAACCGGGCGCATCTGGCTCAGCGTGGCAAAGGACGAACGGCTATTCCGCGTGACGACGCCCTCGGGCGACATCACGGTTTTCGGCACCGTGTTCAATGTGGAGGTGACCGCGGATCGCACGGTCGTGACCGTCGAGAGCGGCCGGGTCCAGGTGAGCAACGACGTGGCCTTCACGCAATTGGAGCCGGGCCAACAAGTGTCCGTGCGCCTGGCCGAAAAGCCCCTGAGGAAGGTGCCGGTGGACGTGCAAAGCGTGGTGGCATGGGCGTCGGCGATTCAAGCGGATCCGGAAGCCCTGAAGCTGTGCCAGGAGATGATTCATCCGGCCGTGGTGAAAGTGCTTCGGGCCGAGCAAGCGTTCGTGGTCGATGTGAGCCAGCACACGGTCCGCGCGATCACATTTGAATGGGATCCCGCGGAATATCCGGCGAGTCATTGTGGTTACCACATTTACGTGTCTGATGACCATATGAATCCCTTGTTCAAAGGACACATTCCGGGAGAGGCATTTGAGGTTAGGGAGCGCACCAGTTTCGAGCTGGTGGTGCCGGAAGGAATCAGCATTGCAGACAAGAACGTACTGCATATCAGCGTGGTTCCGGATAGGGACAGCGGAGCCGACAGCATGCCGTTCACGGAAGTGGCCGCGTTGAGCCTATGACAATGAAGACTATGCCACGACATAGCGAGCATATCAGTGAGCCTCTGAGAGACGGGCTTGTGGAGCGCACGGTTAGAATTCTGCCTCACGTCACTCCTTCCCCAAGAGTACCTGCAGCCAACATGCTTCGCGGGTCCGTCTCTTTCCTTTCTTTTTCGCCTCTAAGAAGCGGATCTGCGGAGCGCACGGTTAGAATCTGCCTCACGTCACTCCTTCCCCCAAGAGTACCTGCAGCCAACATGCTTTGCGGGTCCGCTTCTTCCTTTATTTGCTCTTCCAAGAGGTTAGGGCCTGCGGAGCGCACGGTTAGAATCTGCCTCACGTCACTCCTTCCCCCAAGAGTACCTGCAGCCAACTAGCTACGCAGGCCCCCTCTCTTTTCTTTTGGCCGTTCGACGGCCTCTTTTTTGTCCTGGCGGGCTCCCCGCCGGCCGGAAGAGGCGCGTTCCGCATCGGCTGGCGAAACCTCCCGCGGGCAGGGTATGATAGGGGCCTGTCGCCGCAAACAACGGCCGCTTCGGGCATGCCGCGGCAGTGACCGCGCGGCCGCGGGAGGCCTCATTGAAACAACCCTTGCGAGGGGAAGGTACTGTCCCCTGTCAATGCGCCGGGGCGGGCCTGTGGTCATTCACTAACAACAGGAGATGTGGCCGGTGAATCCGAATCCGTTCTTGGGAGTCATCTTTCATGCCATCGGCGGCTTTGCTGCGGGCACCTTCTATCTGCCGTACAAGAAGGTCCGGGTGTGGTCCTGGGAGAGCTACTGGCTCGTGGGCGGCTTTTTCTCCTGGATTATCGCGCCGATCATCGGGGCCTATTTGCTGAACCCCAATCTCTTCGCCATTTACAGCGAGGCGCCGCTCAAGGCGGTCTTCTGGACGTATATCTTCGGGATGATGTGGGGCGTGGGCGGGCTTACGTACGGCCTGACGATGCGCTATCTCGGATTGTCACTTGGCGTGGCGGTGACCCTGGGCTTCTGCGCCGCCTTCGGAACACTCATTCCGCCGTTGTTCACGGGTGAATTTCCCAAACTGCTGTCGACGGCCTCCGGATGGGTGCTGCTCTCCGGCGTGGGAGTGTGCCTGGGCGGGATCGCGGTCTGCGGCCGGGCCGGCATGCTGAAGGAAGGGGAACTGACGCAGGAGCAGAAGCTGCGGACAAGTTCGGAGTTCCACTTCGTGAAGGGGCTGTGGATCGCGGTGTTCTCGGGCATCATGAGTTCGTGCATGTCGTTCGCCTTCCACGCGGGCAAGCCGATTCTCGAGATCGCGGAGAAACAGGGAACGGAACCGACATTCTGCAACACGCCCGTGCTGGTGATTGCGCTGCTGGGCGGGTTCACGACCAACTTCACGTGGTGCATGTACCTCAACTTCAAGAACCGGAGCTTCAAGGATTACGTGAGCGCGCCGGGCGCCTCGATGCTGGCGAATTACGTGTTCAGCGCCATTGCGGGGGTCACCTGGTACCTCCAGTTCTTCTTCTACGGCATGGGCACGACGAAGATGGGGCAATATGACTTCTCGAGCTGGACGCTGCACATGGCGTTCATCATCATCTTCGGCAACGTTTGGGGCATTGTCCTGAAGGAGTGGCTGGGCACGAGCAAACGCACCCATGTCATTATCGTGACGGGCATCATAGTGCTGATCATTTCCACAATCGTTGTGGGTTACGGAAATTACCTTGGCGTCAAATGAGGCCCCAACCGCGGGCTTATGGAAACCTGCCATGACGGTTGCATCGGCGACCCTGAATGCGCGCGAGGAACGGCGCCTGCTCCGAGGGCACTTATGGGCCTACCGGAATGAGTTCAAGCAGCTTCCCGGCGTGGAAGACGGCGCCTTGTTGGACGTCTTTGCCGAGAACCGGCGCTTTGTGGGGCGCGGCTTCTATCAGGCCGAGGGCGGGATTGCCGTGCGCCTGCTCACGGGACGCCAGGAGGAGATAGACGCGGCATTCTTCGCCGAGCGCATCGCTCGTGCCCGGGCGCTTCGGGAACAGCTCTTCCCCGGGCAGAACGTGTATCGTTGGGTCTTCGGCGAGAGCGACGCCTTGCCGGGTTTCGTGGCGGACCGCTACGATGCGGTGGTATCCATCCAAAGCTCGTGCGCCTTCTACCGGCCGTGGGCCGAGGCGCTCGCCGCGCTGTTCCTTGACAACGATGGCATTGAGGGGGTCCGCATGCAGTTGGGCGGGGACGTGCTGATTTTCGGGCAGGTTCCCGAGCGAAGCGAGTTCCTCATCGAGGGGTTGCGGTGCGGGTTTCAGTTGGAGGGCGCGCAGAAGACGGGCATGTTCCTGGATCAACGCCTGAACTGCCTCACGGTTCGTCCCTTTGCGCGCGGTGCGCGGGTGCTCGACGGGCACTGCTATGCGGGGCTCTGGAGTTGCCACGCGGCGCTGGCCGGCGCGGAATCGGTTTTCGGCGTGGATACCTCGTCGCAGGCGGTGGCGCAGGCCCGGGCGAATGCCGAATTGAACGGCGTGGCGGACCGGTGCGCATTTTCGTGCGAAGAGGTCGAGGCGGCCTTGGCGCGCCCGGACCACTACACTGTGGTCATCCTGGATCCGCCGGCGTTTGCCAAGTCCCGCGCGCTCAAGGTGAAAGCGCTCGCGCGGTACCACGCCCTGAACACGGCGGCGCTGAAGGCGCTTGAACCGGACGGCATTCTTATCACCTCGTCCTGCTCGCATTTCGTGGCGCCCGAGGACTTTGTGGAGATGCTCAAGCAGGCCGCTTCCGCGGCGCGGCGGCGCGTTACGCTGCTGGAACTGCGGGGCGCCTCACCGGACCACCCGGTATTGCTGTCCATGCCCGAAACCGCGTATCTGAAGTGCGCGGTGTTGCGCGTGCGCTGAGCTGAGGAAATCCCCGGCTCAGGCGGACGGCTTGAGCGTTTGGAGCAAGGTTCGCGCCATGTCGGGGGCCAGCGTGAGCGAGGGCGGGAAATACCCGGTGCCTCCTGCGTTTCGCACCTGGCCTTCCATGTCGTCGGGCTCGCCGCCATAGACGTAAACCGGAAGTTGGGCGAAATCCTCGTGCCGCTTGAGCACGCGGCAGACATCCAGTCCGGTGAGGTCCGACAGCGTCTGGCTCAGCACGACCGCGGAGGGCGGCGTCATGCGCAGGCGATACATGGCGTCCACAGCATTGTCGGCCAGCACCACCTCGAAGCCGCGCGTCTCGAAATTGCGTTTGAGGCGCTGGGATAGGTCCGCATTGTCGTCCACGATGAGCAGCCGTTCCGGCCGGGCAGGGTTCACATTGTCGGTGCGGCGGCGTTCCAGGGTGCTCGTCACAAAGAAGGCCAGGTTGTTCTTGAGGGCTTCCTGGCCGGGGCCGTATTCGCAACCGATGAGCCAGGATTCGGCTCCGACCTCGCGCACACCGCGCACCACGGCGCTCAGCCCCGCGATGCTTGTGCCATCGGGCAGGGCGAAGGAGAGGGCGAGCGAGTCCCCCGGCTGCGGGGCGCGGCCGCACACGGCGCCGCAACCACCCATGCTCAGGTCACGCAGGCTTCCCGTGGTCTTTTCGCCGTCCGGCCATTCCATCCCGCACGTCAACTGCAGCTTGATGCGTTCGTGCTTGCGGAATGCCACGTGTTCAATCTGTTTTGGCCAGGCGATGCGCAGGTAGGGATTATAGTGGCGGGCATCCCAATCAAGAATCATGGAGTCGAAGGCGCAGGCCTGCCCTTCATACAGATAACGGACCACACAGGATTGCCCCTCCTGCAGGGCCGCGTATCCGGAACCTGAGGCGGCCTTTGGGCGGTCCACCATCACATGGTTGGGACGCCGCCACCCCCGGAATATCGTCTTGCATCGTGGGCCGTCTTTGCGATGCGGTTCAAGGTCAAACACGGCAACGATGCCGACAGCAAGATAGGCCTCGACATTCCTCTCCTCAAACGCCAACGCACAACCCTCCACCCCCATCTTGTCTCCCAAGAACCAAAGGGATTCTATCATGAAAACCTCAAAAAGGCGAACCGCGGGAATTTCGCGCAATTCTCGCTTCGCTCCTGCAGGGGCCGGGCGCCCGGCTTGTTTAGCGCGCAGTTCCGCCGATAGAATCAGGCCGCCATGAAACAAGCCGCCGTGTGGATGAGCATGAATCTCGCCTTGGGCGCCCTGCTGTGCGCTTGCGATGCCATACGCCCGCCCGCCGATCAATCCGTCGGGGGAGCACTCGTCGAAGTGGCGGTATTCGAGGGTGGATACGGCATCGGCTGGCATCAGAAGATTGCGCAGCAGTTCAACGATGAACGCCGCGCTCAGGGGGTGCAGGTCAGCCTGTGGGGCGATCCGCGGGTTCAGGACAAGATCAAGCCGCGCCTCCTTCGCCGGGATCCGCCGGACCTCCTCCTGATGCATCAGTTGCCGTTTTGGCTGCTGGTTTCCGCGGGAAAGGTACTTCCCCTGGACGAGGCGCTGAACCAGCCCGCCTACGGCGCCGAGAAGCCATGGCGGGAGTGCTTTCTTCCGGGCATGCTGCAGAGCTATACGAGCGGGGGCAAGGTGTATGCCGTGCCGAGCTCGCTGGGCGCCTGGGCCTGCTGGTATGACGCCAGGCTTTTCCGCGAGCATGGCTGGAGCGTTCCTTCGACCTGGGGTGAGTTCGAAAGCCTCTGCGAGCGCATCCAGGAGGCGGGAATCGCGCCGCTGGCGTTTCAGGGGAAGTATCCGCGCTATGCCTGGTTCACGCTGACCGCGCTGATCCAGCGCTGCGGCGGCCTGGCCGCGATCAACCGCGACAACCGCATGGACGCGGGGGCCTTCAGTCATCCGGACGTGGTCCGTGCGGCAGGCCTGCTGCAATCGCTCGCGGTGCGTTTCTTTCAACCGGGCGCGATGGCGATGACGCACACGGAGAGCCAGTTGCAGTTCGTGAATAACCGGGCGGCCATGATCTTCTGCGGCCTCTGGCTGGTGAACGAAATGAAGGCGACGATTCCTGCGGGCTTCGAAATGCGCTGCTTCAACGTGCCTCTGGTGGAGGAGGGCAAAGGCAATCCGAACCTCTTCAACGGGATGGGCCTGGAGTATGTTTTCGTGCCTACGGATGCGCGCCACCCCAAGGAGGCGGCGGACTTCGCGCGGTATCTGGTTTCGCCGCGGAACGCGCCGGACATGGGGCGAAGCATCGGCGTCATTTCGCCGCTGCGTGGAGGCACGCCACGCGATACGGTGGGGCCTCCGCTTCAGTCCGCCCTCGACATGATCGAGCGGGCACAAGGATTCTTCAACGATCGCCTCAGCGATTTGATGCTCGCGTGGGACAATCAAGTGATGCAGCCGAATCTTGCCGCCCTGTTGCGGGGCGCGATGACCCCCGAGGCGTTTGGCGCGGCCTTGGACGCGGGCATCGCCGCCGCGCGCCGGAATCCGGACCTCGTGATCCCCGAATATCTGCCGTTTGACCCGGTTGCCTTCGGAGAGACGCCATGACGGAACGAACGTCGCAGCGGGTCTTTGCCGGAGTCTTCCTGGCGCCGGCCTTCTTCTTGTTCACGGGTTTTGTGGCGCTGCCGGGCGCACGCGCGTTGTTGTACAGCCTGCAGAAATGGGACGGGCTCGGGCGCGCGGAATGGATCGGGCTGGAGAATTTCGCCCGCCTGTTTCAACAGGGGGATTTGTTTCTGAAGGCGCTCGGCCACAACCTCTTCATCATGGGGGCGGCAGGATCTTCGGTTATCGGCCTTGCGCTGCTGTTCGCGGCACTCCTGCACCGGCGCATCCGCGGGGCGCAGCTCTTTCGCGTGGCGTTCTTTTTCCCGAACGTCATTGCGGCCGTGGCGGTGGCGCTGTTGTGGGTGCTGCTGTACAGCACCACCCACTTTGGAATCGTCAATGCGTTTCTTGCACAGGTGCAGTCGGGTTGCCATGCCCTGGGTTGGACGTGGCCGAATTGGCGCCTTCCCGTGCCTTTCCTGGACTCCCGGTTCCTGATCTACTCCGTGGTTCCCATGATCATCTGGGAAGTCACCGGCTTCTACATGGTCCTCTTCCTCGCGGCCATGGAAGGCATTCCGGAATCCTACTACGAGGCGGCGAAACTGGATGGGGCGACGGGTTTCCAGCAGTTCCGGCACATCACCTTGCCGTTGATCCGGGAAGTGCTGACCGTGGGCCTTGTCTTCCTCATGATCTCGACGCTGAAGTTCTTCGATGCGATCTGGGTGATGGAGAATCAGACGCCGACGCGGGACTCGCATGTGCTCGCCACGCTCCTCTATCAGAAAGTGTTCACGGAGTATAACGTGGGATATGGGTCGGCCGTGGCGGTCTGCCTCTTCGTTCTGGTGTTCCTCGGAACGCTCGTGAGCCTTCGGCTCTCCCGCGCGGAAAGGATTGAATACTGATGGGCCGCGCGCTGCAACGGACCGCCATCTACGTTGTGCTCGGGCTGTGGCTCGTCGCGGTCGTGTTGCCCTTGGGCTGGGTATTTGTCAATTCACTGCGCAGTTCGCAGGAGTTTGTGGCCAATCCTTTCGGGCTGCCCTGGCTGTTCACGGGCGGTCCCGAGGGCCACGCCCGCGCCGAGGCCTGGCAGCAGGCGAAGGCAAACTACGCAAAGGCCTGGGTGGAATCGCATTTCAGCAGCTTCTTCGTGAACAGCGTAATCGTGACGGGTTGTTCGCTTGTGGGCATCATTCTGATTTCCGCGATGGCCGCCTATGTGCTGGCCCGCTTCCGCTTCCGGGGGGGGCGCGCCCTCTTCTTGTATTTTATCAGCGGCATGATGATTCCGGCGCAACTGGTGCTCGTGCCGTTGTTCTTTCAATTCACGTGGCTTTCGCGTGCCGGAAGCCGCCTCCTTGCGCCGTTCGGCCTCGAATTGCGGCTCCACGACTCGCTCTCCGGGCTCATTCTGATCTACGTCGCGTTGAGCCTGCCGTTCACGATTCTGGTGCTCACGGGATTCTTCAAGACGCTTCCCGGCGAACTGCGCGAGGCGGGCATCATCGACGGATGCAGCGAATATGGCGTCTTCTGGCGCATCATGTTTCCCCTGGCGCGGCCGGGGATTGTGACGGCGGCCATCTTCAACTTCATCGGATTGTGGAACGAGTATCTCTTCGCGCTGGTGTTTGTGAGTTCGGCCGCGAAGAAGACGCTGCCGCTGGGGCTTGCGAGCGTGAGCATGCAATCGCAGTACAAGACGGATTTCGGGCTGATGTTCGCGGCGCTCGTGATCGTGATTATTCCAACCCTCGCGGTCTACATGCTGCTGCAGCGGCAACTCACCAGCGGGATCACGACGGGCGCGCTCAAGGGCTGAACGCGGCAGAACGTTGAGCGCGGCAGGCGCGCGCGCTATCATGGCCGCGCCGTCGTTGGCAGGATTCTGGAGGATAGCCATGTCCACTTCGAAAAGCCCATTCACGTTGTCCGGCTGGCAGATTGCCGTCCTGGCCCTCTTGCGCGTTGCCATAGGATGGCACTTCCTCTACGAGGGGTTGAGCAAACTCTTCACGCCCGGCTGGACCGCCGAAGGATTCCTCACCTCCTCGCGCTGGGTGCTTTCGGACGCGTTTCAATGGATCGTGGCGCATCCGCCGGTCCTGCGGGCGGTGGACCTCCTGAACATGTGGGGGCTTTGTGCCATAGGCCTGTGCCTGATCCTGGGGCTGTTCTCGCGCCTGACGAGCTTCGCGGGCATGGCGTTGATTGCGTTCTATTATGCGGCGCATCCGCCCCTGCCGAATCTCGATTTCGGCATGAGCCGCGAGGGAAGTTATCTGATCGTGGACAAGAACCTGGTCGAGCTCTTCGCCCTGTTCGTGCTGACAGTGATTCCCACGGGCAAGACGGCGGGACTTGATCGACTGCTGGCACGCCGCCGCGCGAAGCGACCTGTGCAGCAGAAACCGGCCGCGGCTGCCACTGCGGCGCCGGCGTTGGAGGCGGCGGCGCCGGATCGCCGCGCGGTCATTAAGAGCCTGGCCACCACGCCGTTCCTGCTGGCCTTCGGGGCGGCGCTCGTGCACAAGCGGCAGTTGGAGAGTCACGAGGAGAAGAACCTGGTCGACGCGGTCAGCCGCGCCACGATCAAGACGTTCAACTTCACGTCCCTGAAGGACTTGAAAGGACAGATTCCAAGTGTGCCCATACGCGGCGTGCCGTTCAGCCGGGTGATCCTCGGGGGAAATCTGATCGGGGGCTGGGCGCATGCGCGGGACTTGATCTACGTTTCCAAGCTCGTGAAGGCCTATCATCACCGGGACAAGGTCTTCGAAACCTTTCTCCTGGCAGAGAAATGCGGCATCAATGCCATCCTGACGAACCCCATTCTCTGCGACGTCATCAACGAGTACTGGAAACGCCGGATCGGAAAGATTCAGTTCATCTCGGATTGCGGGGGCGAGGACGTGCTCGAGCGGATAAAAGTCTCTATCGACAAGGGGGCGGCGGCGTGTTATGTGCAGGGGCAGACGGCGGACCGCCTGATCAATGACGGAGAAGTAGATGTCATCGGCAAGGCGCTCGAACTGATCCGGCAGAACGGCCTGCCGGCGGGCATCGGCGGCCACTATATCAAGACGATTCGGGCCTGTGTCGAGCACGGCCTCCAGCCCGACTTCTGGATGAAAACCCTGCATCCCAAGAACTACTGGTCGTCGCGGCATCCGGAGGAATGCGACAACGTGTTCTGCTATGAGCCGGAGGAGACGGTTGCCTTCATGCGCGACCGGAAGGAGCCGTGGATCGCGTTCAAGACGCTGGCCGCGGGCGCCATCGATCCGAAGGAAGGGTTTCAGTATGCGTTCGAGAACGGCGCGGACTTCCTGTGCGTGGGCATGTACGATTTCCAGCTTGTGGACAACACGAACCTTGCCCTTTCGATTCTCAACGGGAATCTGAATCGGCAGCGCCCCTGGATGGCGTGAGGAGGCAGCATGGCGGGCATGGGGCGGCGGCGATTCCTCAATCTGATGGCCTCGGCGGCGGCCGGCGCCGCGACGGGCTGCGCAACGCGCGGCGAGGCGCAATCGGCTCCCCGGCCGAACATCGTGGTGATCGTCTCAGATGATCACCGCTACGATGCGCTGCATTGCATGGGCAACAGCATCATTCAAACGCCGAACCTGGATGCACTCGCGGGGCAGGGAATGCTGTTCCGGAACAATTTCTGCACTACCGCCATCTGCTGCACAAGCCGTGCCAGCATCCTCACGGGCATGTACGCGCGGCGCCATGGCATTACGGAATTCAACCAGGACCTCTCGCCGGACATGCTCGCGCTGAGCTATCCCCTGCGATTGCGGCATGCGGGTTATCGAACGGCCTTTGTCGGCAAATACGGCGTGGGCGTGAAGCTCCCGGAGGATGCGTTCGACTACTGGCGCGGATTTCCCGGGCAGGGAGTGTATTTCTACCCCGAGAACGAAAGACAGGTGCACTCTTCGGACCTGTTGGCTGAGCAGTCCATCGAGTTTCTGAAGACGTGCGGGCCGGGGCAGCCCTTTTGCCTTTCGCTGAGCTTCAAGTCGCCGCACGCCCTCGATTATGATCAGCGTCCCTTCCCGCCCGCGTCGCGCTTTGAGAACCTGTATCAGGACGTGTCAATCCCCTCGCCGAAGACTGCCACGGAAAGGCACTATGAAGCGCTCCCCGCGTTTCTGAAGAAGAGCGAAGGGCGGAAACGCTGGGAACACTGCTTCAGCACGCCCGAGCGGTTTCAGCAGAATGTCAAGGACTACTACCGGTTGATCACCGGCATGGACGACGCGATAGGCCAGGTGCGCCGGGCCGTTGCGGACCTGGGCTGCGCCGAAAACACGATCATCCTGTTCACGGGCGACAACGGCTATTTCCTGGGCGACCGCGGCCTCGAAGGGAAGTGGTACGCGTACGAAGAGTCGATCCGGACGCCGCTGATCCTGTTCGATCCGCGGGCGGGGGCCCGGAAGCCATGTGAAACGATGACGTTGAATATCGATGTTGCCCCGACAGTCCTCGACGCGGCGGGCGTCGGCGTTCCGCCGCGGATGCAGGGACGCAGCCTGCTCCCGCTGTTGCACGGACGCGCCAGCGCGTGGCGCGAAGACTGGTTCTACGAACATCACTTCAAGCACCCCGGCATTCCGCGCAGCGAGGGCGTGCGCACCGCGCGGTGGTCATACATCCGCTGGATCGATTCCGCGCCGTTACTGGAGGAACTCTACGATCTCCGGCAGGACCCGCTGGAAGAGCACAATCTTGCGGCGGAGGCCGGTTGTGCGGAGAGGCTGGAGGAACTGCGTGGACGCTGGCAGCGTTACGGGGTTTCGCTGGCCTGAGGCACGGCGCGCGGCACCGCCATCGGAAGTCAGGGAATCAAAGAGAGGCTTATGAGCGACGCTACCGGCCCGCATCTTCAACGGCGCTTTGGATTGCTCCAGGCCACCGCCCTCAACATGTCGAACATGGTCGGCGTGGGGCCGTTCATCACAATCCCGCTGATTATGACCGCGATGGGCGGGCCTCAGGCGCTGCTGGGCTGGCTTCTGGCCGCCGTGGTCTGCATTCCGGACAGCCTCGTGTGGAGCGAACTGGGCGCGGCACTGCCGGGTTCAGGCGGATCGTACATCTTTCTCCGGGAAGGTTTCGGGCGCGCGCGCTTCGGACGCCTCATGGCGTTCCTGTTCATTTGGCAATTCATCATCAGCGGGCCGCTCGAGATCGCCTCGGGCTATATCGGCTTCGGGCAATATCTCGGGTATCTCTGGCACGGCATCACGCCGCTTCAGATGAAGCTCGTGGCGGCCGCCGTGGGCGTGCTCAATATCCTGCTGCTCTTCCGCCGGATCACGTTCATCGGGCGGCTGACTGTGAGCCTGTGGGTGGGCATGCTCTTCACTGTGGGCGCGGTGATCTTCACCGGCGCGGGGCACTTCAATCCGGCGGTGGCGTTTGATTTCCCGCCGGGCGCGTTCAATCTGTCGTTCGGATTTTTCATTGGCCTCGGCAGCGCCATGCGCGTCGGCATCTACGACTATCTCGGGTACTATGACGTCTGCTACATCGGCGACGAAGTGCAGCATCCAAGCCGAACGATCCCGCGATCCATCCTGATCAGCCTGCTGGGCGTGGCGTTCATTTACCTGCTGATGAACCTCTCGGTGATCGGCATCGTCTCCTGGCGCGAATTCGTCCCGGCGGACAAGTTCCCCAACGCGAGCTTCATCGTGTCGATCGCCATGGAGCGCATCCACGGCAAGACTTTCGCCTCGATTTTCACGCTCATGATCCTGTGGACGACTTTCGCCTCCGTCTTCGCGCTCCTGCTCGGGTACTCGAGGATTCCGTTTGCCGCGGCGCAGGACGGCTACTTCTTCCGCGTCTTTGGGCATCTGCATGAGAAGAAGGCGTTTCCCGACGTGTCGCTCGTGGCCATCGGCCTCATCTCGATCGTGGCGTGCTTCCTGACGCTGCAAACCGTCATCGACGCCCTGCTCACGACGCGCATACTCATTCAGTTCGTCGGTCAAATCGGCGCTGTGATGTTGCTGCGGCGGCGCGGGGCCATCAGCCCATACAAGATGTGGCTTTACCCGCTCCCGTGTTTCGTGGCCTTGCTGGGCTGGCTCTTCGTCATGCTGACGGCGGGAAAGATGATCCTGTGCTTCAGCTTCGGCGCACTGGTCGCCGGCCTCGCCGCGTTCTTCGCGTGGTCGTTCTTCACGCGCCGCTGGCCGTTCGCGACGGAGTGAGACGGCAGCGGGTCAGAGAGCAATGCCTTCTTCTTTGGCCACGGATCGCACGTGCGCCGCGGCCTGCCGGTACTCCTCTTCCTTGGAGAGGTGTTCGAGCATCAGGGGGGAATCCGCATCGAGCTTGTTAAGCTCGCGCAGAAAGACGCGGTAGTCCAGCCCGCCGAGGCCCGGAAGCACCTCGTCCAGATGGGTCGTCAGCTTGGGGGACAGGGCAATGTCCTTGCCGTGACAACTCTTGATATGCGGGCCGAGCTTCTCGAAGCACTCGCGAATCAGGGCGGCATTGCCATAGAAGCGTTGCGGGCTGCAGATCAGGTTCACCGGGTCCAGGTGCACGGCGAACTGCGGGCGGTCGATGGCCTTGATGAGACGGAGATAGGCGTCGGGCGAGTCGGGATACATCCAAGGCATGCACTCGAGCGTATAGAAGGTCCGTTTCGGTTTCACGGCGTCGATGATGGCGCGTGTGGTTTCGACGATCGTGTCAAAGGTCTCATTCGTCAGATTCTTCGCATCGTGGCCGTCCCATTGCGCGCCGCACGATCCCGCGATATTGACGCAGCATCGGGCGCCCAGGCGTTCCGCGAGGTTGAGGCGGTTCCTGCAGAGTTCCTGGGCCTCTTTGCGCTTGGCTTCGTCCGGATGCATGGGGTTGCTCCACGCGCCGACCTCCGCGATCACGATATCGGCCTCGCGCGCCGCGCGCACGAAATACCCCACGAGTTCATCGCAGGCGGAGTGGTCGACGGGCGCATACGCCGCGCGATAACCCCACTGCTTCAGTGCCGCGATCCATTGATCGGGATGCGTGCAATCGCCGAAGACCGGTCCACCCAGACGCATGTGTCGCCCTCCCTATGTGGCCGCCGCGCCAATCCGGCGGGGCAATCCCTGTTCTATGTGGCATCGGCGCCGGACTGCTTGCCGGCCGGCCGTCGATGCGCGCGGATGTTCAGCATCTCGACGAAGAGCGAGAAGGCCATGGCGAAGTAGATGTAGCCCTTGTCAATGTGCTTGCCCAGCCCTTCGGCGATCAGCATGATGCCGATCAGGAGAAGGAACGCGAGCGCGAGCATCCGGATCGAAGGATGCCGGTTCACGAAGTCGCTGACCGGTCCCGCGAAGATCATCATAACCATCACCGCGATGACAATCGCGGCAATCATGATGGGCACGTGCTGCGCCATGCCCACCGCCGTAATGACCGAGTCGAGCGAGAATACGAGGTCCAGCAGGATGATTTGAAGGATCGTTATGCCGAAACTGCGGGCGGCCGCCACCTGCACCGATTCCTCCTTCGCTTCAGATCGCTCATAGATCTCGTGGACTGCTTTCCACATCAGGAACAGCCCGCCGATAATCAGGATGAGATCGCGGATCGTGATGTTGAAATCCAGGACGCTGAAGAGGGGCTGCGTGAGAGACATGATGACACTGATTGACAGCAGGAGCGCAATCCGCATCAACATGGCCAGGCTGAGCCCGACCCGGCGGGCTTTGGGGCGCTGCTGTGCGGGCAGGCGGCCCGTGATCACGGCGAGCACGACGATATTGTCGATGCCCAGCACGATTTCCAGCCCGGTCAGTGTCAAGAGCGCCGCCAGGCTTTCAAAAGTCAGATATTCCGTCATGCCCTTGCTCCTCGAAGCGGGACGCACCCGCCGTCAGT
>CAILVY010000196.1 GCA_903837785.1 Candidatus Hydrogenedentota bacterium | reverse complement strand
GCACATGACGCAGGTATCGACGCCAAGGCGCTGCTCGCCGTGGCCGCGGATCTCATGGTGGCACGCATTGCACTTCGCCTCGTCCACCACCTGGCGGCGCGGCTTCGGCGTGCTGCCGTCAATCGTGAAGAACTGCAGGCTGTTCGACTTAAGGCCCTGTTCTTCCACGTTGCCGTCCGCATCCGTAAAGCCCTTGCGGCCGGTCATGACAATGCCGAACGTCATACCCGGATCCAGCGGGAGTTTGGCGGCGAAGATGTAGCTGTATTCGCCCGTCGGGCTGGTATCATTTACAATCGTGCCCGGGGCCGGCGTGCGCCCGCGAATCCCTTCGGACTTGTACGTCTGGTACTCGGAGGCCGGCCAGGCAACGATGGAGCCGATGCGGTCCACGTCCGCCAGCGCGGTGACCGGAGAACCGTCGCCGTACGTTGCGGTGAAGTTAATCGTCAGCGTGCCGTCTTCGGGGTTGGCCGTGACCTGCGTCAGATCAAGGTCCAAACCGGGATTCTCCGGCAACTGATCAATCGTGCGGTGCGCTTCATTGATGGGCGACACGCCCGGCGCCTGCGGCGTGTGGCAGGTGCTGCATTGGCTGTCATCGTTCTGCGTGAACTCGTACGGATGGTTCTCGAAACCTTCCGGCGTGGCGGCCGGGTCGCCGAACCACGTGCGGTCATGGCACGATCCGCAACCCGAGCGCGTCGGCTTCGTCAGGGATACGCCTGCCTGGCTGGCCTTGCCGTCCTCGACGTGGCACGTGCTGCAACGGCGAATGTCCTGCGGGAACGCCACCGTCGAGTAATCGTTGATGCTGTTGCCGAAGCCAATAATCTGGTAGGGAACGCCGGCTTCGACGCTCGGCAAGCTCTCGCCCATGTGGATCTTGTGGATCATGACGGGCATGTCCACCGTGTTGCCGCTGTTGGCGTCCACCGTGCCCGGATTGTGGCACAGGATGCACAGCTTCATCTCGCGGCGGCCGCCGCCGTGGAAGCCCATGCGCGTGTGACAGACGTTGCACGTGGCCGTATCGACGATATCGCGCGTCTCGGTCACCGGTTCGCCGTCAGGGCGGAACTCGAATTCCACGTTGGCCGGGTAGGACTTCCCGTCCAGTGCCGAGAGGCGGGCAAACTGGCCGCCCACCGCGTGCGTGGCGTGCGGATCGTAGCTGGCGGGCAGGGCTGACTTGAACTTGTAGGTCAGCGTACCGTCGCCATTGTCCTTCACCACGGCAACCGTGTTGCCGTCATAGGTGGCCTGGAGGGCCTCATCGCCGGAATTCGGCGTGCCGTCCGGGTCTTCCGTGCGGGTATTGTAGCTGATGAACGAAGCCGTGCTGCCCTCGCCGGGAGTCACCAGGTGCGCCATCAGAAAACGAACCGATGTCAGTTCCACCAGCGGGATGTTGTCGCCGCGATTGCTCTTGGCCGTGAAGGTGACTTCCGGCTTGAGGTCGCCAGGGATCAACACCTCGGTGATGTCGATGTTCAGGCCGGCAGGAACCAGCGGCGTCACTTCGCCTTCCTGGTCTTCGCCTTCGCCTTCGCCTTCACCCTCGCCTTCACCCTCGCCCTCGCCCGGGTCTTCCGGCACCGAGATGACGGCCGTGGCCTGGGCACCGCTGTGCGAACCGGTCACCGTTATCACGGCATTGCCCGGCGCAACCGCCGTGACGACCACGCTCAGCCCTGTCGAGGCGTCCAGCGACGCCACGCCGGCGTTGCTGCTGGCCCAGGAAAACGGCGCATCCGCCACATCCAGGGACGACACATTGAGCGCGAGCGTCTGGCCCACGTCCAGCGTTGCGCTACCCGGGGTAACGGTGACTACTACCGCCACCGGCGGACACCCCGTGAGTATCGCCATCACGGCAGCGGCCACAAACACAGACTTCATCCAGCGTGCATGCATACTTACTAGCCTCCAGTTCCTTTTCAAGCCTCGTTCTTGGCACGCCCCACCGCGCACCGACAACCCCATACATCTACCTTAACCCAAATAATGCGAATTCGTCAATAACCTCGCATCCATAAACCCACAAGTGTCTGCCGTGACGGTCACCGGGCCGCTGTGTAGCGCAGGGTGGCATTGGGAACGTCCACCCCTGCGAGCTGACGGTACGTGACCTGAAGCAACCCCACCACGAAACCGGTGTTGTGGATGCCGCGGCTTCCGTCCATCTCGGCCAGCTGATAGTTCCACACCGCCTGTTGCGCCACGGTCAAATCGGCCGGTGCAACGCCAGTCCAAGTCCAATACGGATACGCAGATAGCCGGACAACACCCTTTGCCTGGATCTGCGCCAGAAGCAGGACCATCAGCCCGTCCACTTCTTCCTGAGTCCCTTCAACCTGTCCGTCGCCGTCATAGTCGCCGAAGGCGCCGCGATCGAGCGAGGTCAGGTCACCGTGGCAGCCGTTGCAGGCGTTCTGCACGTTCTCAAACCCATCGTCCGGGTCGCCCGTCTTGTGGAAAGCCAGGCGGAACGTGTGGTCGCCGACCAGGCCTTCGCCCGGCGTGTGCTCGGTATCGTGCGCATTGCCCGGCGTGGCCGCCATGTGGCAATCCACACAAGTGGCCATCGATGCATGCGCGGAATTGTCGACCGTCTGGCCGAACGTGATGCCGTTGACCCCCAGCAGAATCTCCGCGGCGGTGCTGTGGTGCGGGAAACTGGGCCGCTGTGCCGTGGCGGAACTGGGGGCGACTCGGCCATTGTGGCAGGTCATGCACGTGGCGGACTCGCCCATCCCCGTGCGCGGCGACGCGTCTCCGGGCAAAGTGACCTGCCCGTAGACCCGCAGTTGATCGGGATTCGTCGGGTCGTGCGGCTCGTGGCATACGGCGCAGGAGATGACATGCTTGTCCGTCCGTTGCTGCGCCTGCGGCACGCCATTCGCGCTGTCAATGAACCCGTAACCCGAGTGGCACTTCACGCAGGCTTCATGCCCTGCGCCCACCGGATAGGTGAACACTTCCGCGTTCGCGTCCGCGTGGCCGGTCGTCTGCCACATGGCATTCTGGCCATGGCATTGGCCGCACACATCGGCATTCAGCGAAACGTCCATCTTCTTGTCCGCACCAAAGGCCGCGTTCGGATGCTGGCTTGCCGGACCGTGGCAACTCTCGCATTGGATTCCGCCCCGCTTCGCCAGCGTCGGGAAGTGTTCGGTCATGTACAGCCAATTGCCCGCAGCGAGCGCCGGCAGCACCCAGCCCAGGGACGCCTGGATGTCGTCAAAGCCGTTGTTCACGGCGGTCGGCGAGGCATCGTAGCCCACCGTGTGGCAGCCGATGCACGAACCATTGTAGTGTGAACTGATCTCGCCATCCACCGCGTGGGCAAAGTAGGTCGCGTGGCCGGTCTGCAACCACGGGGTGAACTGGTCCGGCGCCGTCGAGCCGTCATGGCAGCCCGTGCACGTGCTGCCCGAGATGGACGAGCCGTCCTTCGCGACGATGCCCGAGCCAACCCACTGCCCCGCATGAATCGTCTGCGTCACGTTCGTGATGAGCTTCTCGCCCGTGCTGTCATTCACGCTCAGTTGAACCGTGTAGGTGCCTTCGAGATCCGTGTGAAGCACCACGGTCGATGGCGCTTCCGTGTCAAAGGCGGGATTGGGCTCCACGAAGGCGGCGGCCGAGCTGTTCGGGCGCGAGAGGAGCGACCAGCTCAGCGTAAGCGCATCTTCATCCGGGTCCGATGCTTCCGCCACCAGGTAGACATCGGTGCCTTTGCCCACGGTGTTGAGCCCGCTCGACGGCGTGGTGGCCAGGCCGAGCGCGGCAACTTCCTCGGCATTCAGCCCCTTGATGTGGATGGCGGCCACCGGGCCGGCCTTCACAATCAGGGTGGCGGCGTCGGAGCTGTCGCTGCCCAGGGCATTGCTCACGTCGCAACTGTAGGCGGCTTCGTCCGCATTGGTCACGGCGGGTATTGTGTACGTGGACTCGGTGGCGTCCGTGATGTTGACGCCGTTCTTCTTCCATTGGTACTGCAGGGGCGCTGTGCCCGAGGCCGTCACGGAGAAACTGGCCGCCTCACCCAACTTCACCGACTGGGAGAGCGGCTGGGTGGTGACCACAGGGATGACACCCGCCGCCTGCGTGACGGTGACCGTCGCCGGGCTGCCCGTGGCATCGGGCGCACTTACGGTGATATGACCCACCCGCTGATTCGTGGTGCTGTTGGCGGCGGCCGTGGCGGTGATGGTTCCGGCATTCGTTCCGCTGGTGTTGTCAATCGTCAGCCACGTATCGGCGGCTGCCACCGCTGCGGACCAGCTCAGGCTGGTGCCCGCCGCGCCATTGGCCACCGAGAACACCGCGGTACCGCCGACCGCATCGACCGGCTGGTTGGCCGGAGTCACCGAGAGGGACGGCACAGTGACCGTGAGCGTGGCGGCGCTCGAGGTGACGCTGCCTTTTGAGTTCGTCACGGTGCAGGCGTAGGCCCCTTCATCCGATTTCTGCGCGGCCGCGATAGTGTAGTCGGGCTGTGTCGCGCCGGAAATGGGTGCGCCGTCCTTCAGCCACTGATAACTCAACGGTTCCGCGCCCGAGGCCGTGACGCTGAAGGTGACCGATTGACCCAGCGTGACCGTCAGGGAAGCCGGGCCGCTATCGATGGCCGGGGGCTTCGGACAGCCCATCAAAACCGCAGCGAGCAGAATAGTGGCGGCCAGACAAGAACCGTGACATGCAGTAATGCTTCGCATGATGATTTACCCTCTCGAAGACAGTTTTAGGGAGCGGAGTCTTAGTTACGCAGCCTGAGTTCGGTTAAACGCAGCTTTAGCATACGCGAGGGACTCGCGGGATACATCCGGGATTTGCCGGTATTCACCGGCAGGGCATCCGGGAAAAATACGGATATGCACTGCGCCCGGAACGAACTTGTGCGGGAATCGGCGCATCGCCGGCAACGGAGTCGCCGTCGCGCGCTAGACCCCCAGCTTCTGGAGAATCTCCGGATCGGACTCATCCCAGGCAAGCACGGAATGACAGACTGTGCAGTCTTGCCCCACGGTTTTGCCCTCTTTGTCCGCAAGAAAATCGTCGTGGCACCGGAAGCATCCGGGGAATTGCTCGTGGCCGAGGTTGTTGGGATGCGTGCCCCAGGTGAGCTTCATCTTCGGGAAGATGTTGTCGCTGTAGATGCCCTTCAGCACCCGGATCGCCCCTTCAATCTTCTCCGGACTCTCCTTCACTACTTGCGCATACTGCTCGTTGTAGAAGCGCCGCACATGCTCTTCGATCTGACTCAGGTCGCCTTCCTCGCCCTTTGCCGCGGTGAGCACCTCCACCCCCAGCTTCTTGATGTACGGGAGCTTCACGTCCAGCCGGCCATCGGAGAGGGCCGCATCCACTTCTGTCGAAGGCATTTTGAAAATATGGGACGGCCGGTTGTGGCAGTCGATGCAGTCCATCTGCCGTTCCCCGGCATGCGCAAGCTCCTCTTTACTGTACTTGTTCTCCGGAGCGCGAAAGACCGATTCGGTGCCGTCTGCGCGCACCACCCGGACTTGGGCAATCTTCTGGCGCTGTTCGTCCACCGCCGTGTAGTACGTGCGCTTCTCCGGGCTGATGTGCCAGCTATGAATGCCGTTCGTCGGGTTGCCGCCCCCCCCGATGTGCAGGAGCAGCACCGTCTTCGATGCGGTGTTTGCCTCGTCGTCCTTGTAGTGCGTGATGATTTTCAGGCGGTCTCCCGTGAATTTTTCCGGCCAATGGCACTGTTCGCAGGTTTCCCGGGAGGGCCGCAGGTTTTCCACCGGCGACGGAATGGGCGTGGGATACGTGTGAAACAATACGGCGAACAACTGGCCGGTGCCCGAAATCTTGGATCGCACGAACCAGGGCGCTCCCGGGCCGATATGGCATTCCACGCACCGCACGCGCAAGTGCGGCGAGTGGCTGTAAGCCGTGAACTCGGGTTCCATGACCGTGTGGCAGACCCGGCCGCAGAACGTCACGGAATCCATGAAGAGCACGCCTTGATACGTGGCCGTGCTGATGATCATGAGGTTGAGTCCGGTCAGCACGACGATCACCGTGAGCACGCGCCGGGTGTGGGACTTGTTGAGATCCAGCACCGGAAGCAACGGGGGCTGCGCAGGCGCCGCCTGCGGGGACTTCCGGCGCTTGAGGCGCTCCCATAACGCCCCCGCGGGCACGATGAGCAATCCCAGTATGAACAAGCCCGGCAGAATCAGGAACGCGACGATGCCGATGTACGGGGACTCCGCCATGTCAATCAGTTGCAGGACAAGCAAACCGATAATCAGGAACGCGCTGATCCCCGCCAGCATGCCGCCCAGGACCGTGATGTAGTTCATCCCGAAAACCGTCAGCAACGCGGCATAGTAGCCCGCTCTCTGCTTCGCCATGACGGACCTCCCTGCGTTGGACCGCACAGCACCCTGCCCCCCGGCAACGGTGGTCTAGGCGGTCTCAGTCCTCTCGCGAAACCACGCAATGCCCCCCAGCAGCACAATCAACAGCTCGAACGCGTAAAAAGAAATGAGGGCGGTGTACGCGCCGTTGGCGAACCCGTAGCTGTGAAGCCCGACGCCCAGCATGTTCACGCCAAACCACGAAAAGGCAACCACCACACCGCCGAAGACCGCCGCCAGGTTCACGCCGAAATCCCGGACGATGCCGCCCAGGCGCGCATGCAGAATCGCCAGCTGCCACAGGACGATCAGAAGGGCGCCGTTCTCCTTCGGATCCCATCCCCAGAAACGGCCCCAACTCTCGTTGGCCCAAATGCCGCCCAGCACCGTCCCGACAATCGAGAACAGGAGCGCGAAGCACAGGCCGCCGTAAACCATGCGCGAGAGGCCCCGGTAGAACTCCGGGTCCTGGCGCCGCAGCCCGAGCAGTTTGCCGATAACGAAGATATGGGCGAGCCCCCCCGACAGAAGCCCCGCCGCGTACCCGATCGTTATCGTCGTCACATGCGTGGCCAGCCAGAAGTTCGTGTTGAGCACCGCAACCATGCTCACCATCGTGTCGGCGCCTTCGCGCGCCTCATACTTGTTCGCCAGAAACATCCCCACCACGCCCAGGATCGAGGCTATCGCCAAGGCCACGCCCTGCCGGTTCACCCATTCCATGAACAACGCCACGGCCACCGCCACCGCGGTGACAAACAGGATGGTTTCGTACAAAGTGGTGACCGGCGGACGTTCCCGGATGATGCAGCGCAGGATGATGCCGATCGTCAAGAGGAGCGTGGGCACGAAAATGGACACCCACGTGCTCCCATACAGCCAGGAACTCCGCGGACGCATCCAGGAACACGCCAGGAGCAGGAAACTCAACACATAGAGCGTCAGCGCGTAGTAGAAGAACTGAAGCCGATAAAAGGCCACTTCCAGCGGCACGTTCCGATACTCGCCGCGCGCCGCGGCCAGCCCCGCCACAACGCCGTGAAACGCCGCCGCGCGCTGCTGAAACGCCACCGGCTCCCCGGCGGCAGCCACCAGTTCCTCGAAAGAACCCAGCAATTCCACCTGGTTCGAGGGCAGGGGTTCTCCGGAGAAGGCACGTTCAACCATGCTTCCCGGACTCATCCATTCGTCGCTCTCCGCCCCGGCCGCCGGCGGGAACAACGCCAGCGCGGTGCTGTCCCCTGCCATCCGTTCCAGACCCTTGAGGAACTTCGCGAGCAACTGCTGTTCCTGTTCCTTGCCCGCGGCATTGTGCTGGAGTTCAAGATAGGCCGAGAATATCTGCGGCGCCTTCCCCAGCAGCTCGCTCAGGCGGCACTCCGTCTTCCCCGGGAACAGGGCGCTCAGCGTGGCGCTGTCGCCCAACGGAAGAGGATGCCGGACGAAATCCGGAAACGCGGTAATCTCCTCGAACTCGCGGAGATTCATCGCCAGGTTCAGCAGTTCGGACTCGACCACGCTGCGGTCCTTGTCCTCTTTCCGCATGTACAGATGGCCCAGTTCAAGCAGCTTGGCGCGCCCGGGCAGCAACTCGTTGTACGAGTAATAGTCGCGCTTCTTCTTCGCAGGCACCCCGATCGCCACGATCACCTCGGCGTTGTCCACGCGAAACATGTTGTATTGCTTGGCGGACTCCGGGCGGAAAAGGCAATCCATGAGCCATTCCATCGGCGAGAGGCTCTTCCCGGAAAGGCCGGGGCAACTGCGCCGTCCGCGGAACTTCAACAGCTTGAAAGAAGCATACGTATCCAGCGGCTTCACCCGACCCGCTTCCTGGACCGGGAGCGTTCGGAACAGCGCCACCGTCTGGCGGTCCCATGCGGGGGGGGCGGTGGACGTATCGGCCGCAAGGCCCGTCAACAGGAAAACGCCCAATGCGACACTGCCAATCATGACCTCTTGGCCCTCTCTTTTCTAAGGTAGCCGATGAGCTTTTGCAGGAAATGCAGGATCAACCCGGCGGTCGTGATGATGCAGGAATACAGGGGCACCTGATCCGTCGGGTTCTTGACCACCGCGAATACCGAGTACAACCGATCGTTCGGGCCCGCGTTCGGCGGTCCCCACGAGGACTGATAGAAAGTGTAGCCCCGGTGCCGCAGCGGCTCGTTCATCGTGATCTTCACCTGCTGGCTCAGCCCTTCCTCGGTCTTCGTCACATCGCTGGTGAATTCACTCGGCGTGTTCGTGCCCGGGTGCAGCTTCCGAACGAACTTGTCCAGCCGAATGCTGAACGGCAATTGCCAGCGCCGCTTGCGCAGTTCAAGCCGGTACTGCTTTCCATCGATGGCGGCAATGGCCGGCGTGTCCGTCCCCGTCCACAACACCTTCTCCAGCTTCACATCGCCCTGTTTCGCCGTCAGCGTGGCGTAGGCGCCCGCCATGTTCTGTTCCCACTCCCGGTCAAGCGGGCGGACTTCCAGGACCCGCCCGTCCACGGCCGTCTCGCCTTGTGCCGCCGCGCGCAGCACCGCGTTGGGCGCATAGCCATGGATCGTCAGGTCAAAGGGCAGCGCGCTGAAGCGGAAGATGCGCGATTTCGCCCCGGTGAGCTTCACAAAGTCGTCTTGCGGAATCACATACTCCGTCGCGGCGCCCTGCGCCACGACATCCCGCACGCCGATTTCCCACTCATACGAACTCTCAAATTCGTTCGAAGTCTGTTGCTCGTAGAGCGCCATGTGGCCGTCCGTCGAGTACATGTACGTGACGAAGGAACCGGCAAAGAGCACCAGCACCCCGATATGGGCAATCAGGATCCCCAAATGAGAGAGGCCCCGCCACGCCCGCAAGATCGCCCCCCACGTCAGATTGATGAAGGTGACGATCATGACCAGGTAGCCGCCGGGCAGCGGGATCGGCACCACACCGAAGGCCCAGTGCACGAGAAACAGCGATTCGAAGTACTTCTGCTGGCTCTGGTAGAGGCCTTCCTGCACTTGATTCATGGTGCCAAGATACGTGAGCACCATTAACAGGAGGAATAGGATGCAGGAGAGTTTGTAGGAGGCTATGAAGTCACTTGTTTTCTTGAGCGCCCGCATTACTCGCGGCCTCCCGTAGTTTCAACGACTGGCACAGGGCGGAGAAACGCTCTTTCTCCGCGGCGACGGCCGCCTCGGGCCCCGTCATCTTTACAAAAAGCGCCTGGCCTTCCAGCGAGCACACCACCCCCAGCAGCATGTAACCCGGTTTGGCATCGCCCATCATGCCCGCAAAACTGCCCTTAATCTCGACCAGCGAAGCAGGCTGCCCCAGGACGGTCAACTTGGGCAACGCCGCAATCTCTTCCGGCTTCAACTCGGGCTGGCCCATTTGCGTGCGCCACCGGTTGATGTTCGCATCCACGCCGCCCGCGGCACCCTGCAGCAACGTCACGTAGCATTCCGCATCCGGATTGGACGCCAGCTTGAAGTTCCCCAGCCGCATCGGGGTGGCCTGCGCCTCCGTCCAGCCCTCCGGCAACGTCCACGTGAACGGGCTGACCGGCGGATGCCCCGCGGGCATCATCCCGGGCATGTTCAACGCGGTGGCGGGCACATTGTCCATCTTGCTTTCCGGCGCCGGGGCCGAAGCCGGGGCAGGCGGCGGGGCGGTCACCGTCCGTGTCTCGGTGACCTCCTTGGTCCCGGAATTCCCGCATGCGGCCAAGAGCGCGGCCATCGCCAGCACTACACAGATTCTCATCATGATTCGTCCTGCCTCCAATGTAAACGACACGTGGAATGCCACTTGTCGGCATTCCACGTGTTAAACCCGCTGTTGCGCCAACTTATTTCTTCTTCGCCGGATTGCTGTGTTCGATCTTCGCCCATGCCTGTTTGAAGTCGAAGCCTGAACTCGATCCATCGGCCAGTTTGTAGCGGTCGGCCTTCCAGGTCGGGCTCTCTTCGTTATGGCAGGTCTTGCAGACCTTCTCGTCCGCTTTCGCTATCTTCTCCGCGGGCTTCGCGGTCTTGTCGCCCGACTTGAACTTCTTCCCCTCGGCCGCATGCGCCGACGCCGCCCCGTGGCAGCTTTCGCACTGCACGCCATCTTCCATCTTGATCTTTTCCGGGCACTTGCCGGCCGCCGCATCATACGCGGTCACGTGGCACTTCAGGCATTCCGGGGCTTCCGCCGGCGGCTTGGTGACGCCCTTCTTCTGCGCCGCAGCCTTCGCCGCATCGCTCTTCAGCGTCTCAAGCGCCTTGGAGTGGCCCTCCGCTTTCCACTTCGTCCACTGCTCCCCCTCTTCCTTCTTGTTATGACAAATCTTGCACTGGGTATTGCCAACATACGCGGCATCCTGCGCAAACGCCCCCGCCGACATACCCAACGCCAACGCTACCGAAAACACCGAAACCAGGATCACTTTTCCATGCGACATCAGACCAGTCTCCTTTGCCTGTTCCCCAGTATCGACACACTTTGTTCAAGACACGATACGACAGGGATTTCACCTTTTTCAACTTCGCCCCCCAGGCTCCTGAAGAACCTTCGCAGGGGACGCGACTACCCTTCTCTCTCACGATACACACTTTACGACCCACTCTACATCAGGAAAAACAAAGAATTAATCGCTTACACCCTCCGTAGGAAACCCGTAGACCACCGCCCGTATTCCCCGGAAGCAGACCGGAGTACCGCCAGACTCCCCGGAAACGCCCCTCAGATTCCCGGGCACAACTGAAGTATTCTGAGCGACCTGGGCGGGATTCTCCAGCGCGGCGGCGGCGCGCCCCCCTCCTCCCCCAGGGCCCGGTAACTATCCCGGGTCATCACCTCCACTGCTCCCTGGCCATAGTTGGCCAAAACAAGATGCAGCGACCGGTTCGCGAAAGCGGAAGCGACGACGCCTTGGGGCAGGGCTTCGCTGAAGAGCGACGAGTCACTTATCTCGAGCCATGCCCGGGTTCCGTCTTCCACCAGGGGCAGATAGCGCTGGAGCCACTGGGCATGTGTGGGCCGGGTCTCGGGTTGGGGCGGCATCGCGTCCCACGCCCCGTAAGAGCAGGGGGCGTTCGGGTCGGCCTGATAGCGCCGCCAAGCCTCCTGGCAGCGCAGCATCCAGAAGTCATTCTGATTGTAAGCGACCCCGGGAATCATGGCGCGCTCCCCGGTGAACGGCCGGCCGGCCTGCAGCACGGGGAACTGCATGTAAGGAATCGCCTGCAGATACGGCTCGTCCTTCGACTCGATCTTGGCGAAACTCATGTCGATGCACGGCACCACATAGGGCGGGTAATTCTTTGTGCGATTCCGCAGCAGTTCCGTATTCCCCACTCCCTCCCCCACCCAGAGATAGTCGTACACTTTTGCCCCCCGGCTCAGCGGTTCGTCGGCCCCATTGACGTGGAGCTTGAAAATGCCGCCCCGCCGTTTCACCTCCGCGTACACCAGGGACAACAGGTCCGTGAGCGCCCCGTCAAAATCCGGACGCTCCTCGAAGGCCGCCACTTCGTCCGGCGTTGCGGGGGCATCGGTCTTCTGGCCGTTCGTCACGTAGCCGCAGTCGTCATACAGCCCGTCGAAACCGTATTCGTCCAACACCTTCGCGATCCTGGGCAGCAGATAGGCCCGCCACCCCGCGCTCGCGGGCGAACACCGCGCCATGTTCCAGAAGCCGAGCACGAGGAAGTCGCCTTCGCGCGACCACTCCGGGCGGAAATCCGGATCGGTCCGCTGGAGAAAGCCCGTCGAGACGTACGCGATCACCTTCATGCCCCGCGCGTGAACCATGCCGACAAATCGCCGCATGCCTTCGGGATTCACCGCGCTCAGCTTGTGCCCCCCGAAAAGCCGCAACGAATCGTTCCAGTCGTCAAAGAGCTGGATAATCTGGATGCCGTGCGCCCGGAGCCGGTCAAGCTCCTCTTCGTCATACGCGTTGGGCGCCCACGGCGTCCGCGACGGATACTCGCCCAGGTTATAGCAGGCCTGCGCCGGCAGATAATCCGTGATCAGATGCTTGCGCATGCACCCGCGAATGGCCCTTTCGCAAAAGCGGATGCTCTCCAGGCGGCGCCGATGCTCCTCGGCCGTGTACGACGCCAGGATCGCCGGGGCGCCGCCGGCAGCAGAAACGGGCGCCGCATCGGCCCCGCGGGCCCCGCCCGTGCTCAATACGCCGGCCATGCCGCCGCCGGCACTCCTCCGGATGAAGTCCCGTCTTGTCATCCCGAATCTCCTTCGCGCGCTTGATAATCGCCCACACGATCCCTTCCACCCCTGCGAACGCATCATCGCCGGAAGCCCCCGCGCGATGCAATCCCGGCACACGGAACGCCGCTGACCGCCGGGGGAGGACGCCCCTTTCTCCTTGTCCCCCGCCCTGAAACGGCGATAGAATCACGCAGCGCGCCCGTAGTCTCGGAACCCGGATTCCAGCTCCAAACGGCGTGGACGGAAAGTGAGGTTGGCATGTTCCTGCTGCTCTCGATGATGCTTATGGCCCAAGACCTGCCGCCCTTCTATGAAGACAAGGCCCACCTCCTGTCCTATCAGGCCCCGGCCGGAGAATCGCATGCCGTCCGCACCCGCGAGGACTGGGCCCTCCGCCGGCGTCATATCCTCGAAAACTTCCAGCAGGTGGCCGGCCCCATGCCCGGCGAAGATCGGCGGGTCCCGCTGGATCTCCGCGTCGAGGAAGAAACGGCCACCCCCAAATATCTCCGCCGGAGGATCTCGTTCGCGGTCGAAGCCGGCGACCGCCTTCCCGCCTGGCTTCTGCTCCCCCTCAAACGCGCGGACAAAGCGCCGGCCGTGCTCTGCCTCCACCCCACGCATCCGCGCGGAAAAGACGTGGTGGTGATTCCCGGACTCGAGGCCAACCGCGACTACGCCCATGAACTCGCGGAACGCGGCTTCGTCGCCCTCGCGCCGGATTACCCCGGATTCGGCGATTACAAAATCGACGCGTATGCCATGGGCTACGCCAGCGCGACGATGAAAGGCATCTGGAACCACCGGCGCTGCGTCGACCTCCTGCAGTCCCTGCCCGAGGTCGATCCCGAACGCATCGGCTGCATCGGGCACTCGCTCGGCGGGCACAACACCCTCTTTGCCGGACTCTTCGACGAACGCATCAAAGCGATGGTTTCCAGTTGCGGCTTCTGCAGCTTCCCCACGTACTACCAGGGCAATCTCACCGGGTGGACCCACAAAGGCTACATGCCGCGAATCGACACAACGTACCACAAGGACCCGAAGAAAATGCCCTTCGACTTCACGGAAGTCCTGGCCGCGCTCGCACCCCGACCGCTCTTCGTCAACGCCCCGCTGCACGACGACAACTTCGACGCCGGCGGCGTCCGGGACTGCCTCCAGGCCGCGCAACCGGTCTATGCCCTCTTCAACGCCGCCGAACGCCTCACGGCGCTCCATCCCGACTGCGGCCACGACTTCCCCCCCGAGGCGCGCAACGCGGCCTATGCCGTGCTGGATGCGGCGCTGCGCCCGCAATGACAGCGCGTGGCCTCTGCCCGGCGGCCGGCCGATGAGGCAATCCCCCTGAAAGGCGCATCCCGCCGGGTGCTTCCTGAAACGCGGTGGATAGGCTGTCCCGACTATTCAGAGGGTGATCACCCCTCGCCGCGGGACGCGGCAACGGGCAAGGCGAGCACGGCCGTGGTGCCTTCACCCGGTTTGGAGGAGAAAGTAAGCGTGCCGCCGTGTTCTCGCGCGATGCTGAAAGAGATGGAGAGCCCGAGGCCCATGCCGCCGGAATCGCGCTTGCTCGTAAAGAAGGGATCGCCCAGGTGCTCGATGGCTTCCTCGGGGATGCCCACGCCTTCGTCCCGGACCTCGATGAGCACCATGCCCCGCTCCGGATCATGGGAGGTGGCCAGGTGCACGGCCTTGTCCCGGTCTTCGAGCGCCTGGCAGGCATTCTGCACAAGATTGATGACCACCTGTTCAATGCGCTGATGATTGGCCACGACGGGCGGAAGCTCCGTGCCGTAGTGCACCTGGAAATGGCTCGTCGCCTTCTGAATCAGGTTGTTCATGAGCGTGATTGCGCTCTGAACCACGGCGTTCACTTCGATCGGCGTCATCTTCTCGCTCGGGCTCGATCGCGCAAAATCGCGCAGTTCGCTGACGATCAGATCGATCCGTTTCGCGCTGTCCAGCACGCTGCGGTACATCGCCGGCAGCTTGTCGCGGCACTCCGAGTAGTCGTAGCCCCCAAGCACGAAGTCGCCAAAGTCCGCCTGGAATTGATCGAGGATGGGCCGGATGCTGTCCCAGACGCCGGAAAGCGACGTGATGTTGCTCATGATGGCGTGGTTGGGGTTGTTGATCTCATGCGCGATGCCCGAGGCCAGAACGCCCAGCGAAACCATCTTGTCCGCCTGGACAAGCTGTTGCTGGCGCACTTTGGCCTCGGCGGCCAGGCGCTTTTCCTCCGAGATGTCGCGCACCTCGGCAAAAACGCCCAACAGCGCGCCGGCCTCGTCGCGGAAGACCGTTGCGTTGTAGAGCACGTCCACGGTTGCGCCCGAGGCCTGGCGCAGCGTCAACTCGAGATCGCGGACCTGCTCGGCGTCCATCACCCGCTGATAGCCTTCGCGCGCCCGCTCGGGTGCCGTGAAATAGTTCGAGAAATCGCTCCCTACGAGGTCGGATCGGGAAAAGCCCGTGAGTTCTTCCGTGGCGCGGTTCACGTCGGTGATCTGACCGCGCGGGCTGATGATCACCATGGCGTCCAGGCCGGCTTCGAGGAGGTTTCGGGCGTAGAGCGAGGCGCGCGCCAGTTCGCCGGTCCGCTGTTGCACCCGGCGCTCGAGGGTGCGCTTGGCTTCGCGCAACTCCTCCTCGACCCGTTTGCGTTCGGTGATGTCTTCGATCGTCATGACGACCTGCCGAATCGTTCCGTCTTCATTGGGGATGGGCCGGGCGCTGTAGAGGCCGATCCAGTGTTTGTCCGTGCCGCGGCGCCGGACCGCGATTTCGAGCCCGGCAATCACCTCTCCGCTGAGTGCCCGCATGCAGGGCCAGGCTTCGGGGGGCAGCAGGAGGCCGTCGGCATCGCGGCCCTCGCAAAAGTCGCTCAGCCTCGGCCCGTGAGCCTGCATCTCGCCGAAATCCTCGAATCCGTGCAGGGCCACGGCCGCGGGATTGGCATTGGCGAGGCGGCCTCGTTCGTCCAGATTCAGGATCGCGGCAGGCGCGGAGGCGAGCAACGCGTCCAACTCGTCGCGCTGCTGACTCGCCTGGAGCGCGGCCCGGCGGCAGCGCTCCTCGCTCTCTTCGAGGGCCAGTTGCTGCTGCAGGAGCACTTGAATGGAATCGGCGGTAGCCTCGAGTTGCGTCAGGTCGGAGGCCACGAGGCAGATGGCCGCGTTTCCATCGAGCGGAAGCGGCCCTCCCGCAAGCTGCAGCGGAATCCTTGTGCCGGCGGCGGTGCGCAGCACGAGCCGTTCGCGGTGCGGCGCCACCCGGGCTACGGCCAGGAACGCACTCAGCCGGGGATGCTGGGCGGCGTCCGTGAATTGAAACAACAAATGGCCGATGGATTCCTGCATCGGCGTCTTCACCAGCCGGCAAAACTGCTGATTGCAGAAGAGGATCATGCCGTCGAGCCTGACGGTCAGGGCGGCTTCCTGCATGGTTTCCACGATGACACGGTAGACGTGGTCCGCCCCGGTCAACGTGTAGACCTGCTCGCCTTGCGGACCGGAGACCACGAGCGCATCGACTTCCCCGCTGCGGATCGCCTCGATCGTCTGCTCGGCCTCGGCGAGGCGATCGCGGAGTTGATCAAGCTCCGCGAGCAAGTCCGCCTTGCTTAGTCCGTCATCGTTCCCTATGCCCATGATGTCACCCGTGTTGGGTCCGTTTCCGCAAGTCCAGTCCAACCAGGATGCGGTCCTCGTCCGCCATGGTTCCGATGAGGCGGCGCAGGGGCAGGGGCAGCTTCTTGATCAGCGTGGGCGCCGCGATGATTTGTTCGCCTTTGGCCAGAACCGGTTGCTGATAGATGTCGACCACCTCGAGGTCGTAGTGCCCGGCGAGGTGCTCGTCACACAAGGCCGTGACATTGCGAATGGCTTCCGTCGAGCGGGGCGTCATCCCCGCGATGTAAAGGCGCAGCACGTATTTCTCGTTGCGCGCCTTGCGCTCGGCCGCTTCCAGCGCCTCGGACACGCTTCGCTTCTTTGCTTGCGGCATCTTGGATTACTCCTGCTTTCCCGGCCTCAGATCCAGGCCCACGAGCACGCGTTCCGTGTTCGAGAGGTCGCCGATGATCTTGCGCACCGGCACCGGCAGCTTCCGCACAAGCGTTGGAATGGCAAGGATCTGATCGCCCTTGGCCAACTGCGGCTCTCTCAAGAGGTCGACGATCTGGATGCTGTACTGCCCCTTCAAGTGTTCCTCGCAGAGCCGCTTCAGGTTGGCAAACGCGGTAACGCAGCGCGGCGTCTGCCCGGCCACGTACAGGCGCAGTTCCCAGCGCTCGGATTCGGCTTTCGCGGTTGCCGGCCGGCCCCTCTTTTGGGCTTCCTCGGCGGTCTTGGCCATGGCTCCTGCTCCTCTTCCTGTTCTAGTCCGCTTTGCGGACCCGCGCCAAATCCTTGCGCTGTTGCGCCGCGGTGTCCAGGCGGCGTTTCTCCACCGCGGCCCCCGCCCGGAGTTCGTCCTGGATGCTTTGAAGGCGCGCCTGCGCGGAGCGCATCTGATTCTCGAGTTCGACACGTTCCTTCTCGAGTTCGCGCTGGCGCCGCAGTTCGGCTTGTGCTACCGCAAGCTGTTCGGCGCGGTCGCGGTCTTCCTGCAGGAGGCGTGCCGAACCCGTGTAGACCCCGCCCTGCCCCGTGTATACGTCCACGAGTTGCACGCCGTCCTTGCTTAGGGTGAACTCGCGCATCTGATTCGAATGGGCCATGCCCCGGCTCTTGAGCACATAGAGGATGCGATCGCGCTCGCTGGCGGATTCGAGCATCCGAAGCAGAATCCACGTGTCCATCAGCGACGAGACGCCGAGCTCGGTTTGTTCGAGGGGAGCGCCGCCTTCCGTGAGGCTCGTGAAAACCGCCGTGATGCCCCGGTTCTTCAGAAAGTCGATCATGCGGGTAAGCATGGCACAGACTTCAGCCTGGTCCCCAATCGCGGTCAGGTTCGAGATGGGGTCGACCACGACGGCCGCCGGCCGGAAGCGCTCGACGAGCGTGTACATCGCGGTAAGGTGGCTTTCCATGCCCAGAATAGTCGGCCGGGACGATTCGAAGTGCAGCAATCCCTTCTGCACCCATTGCCCGAGGTGGATTCCGATGGATTCCATGTTCCGCATGATCTGGGCCGGCGCTTCCTCGAAGGAGAAGTAGATGCAGCGCCCGCCGGCGGCGCACACGCGGTCGGCGAAGATCGCCGCCAGGCTGCTCTTGCCCGCGCCCGCCGTCCCCGAAATCAATACACTGCTGCCCTTGAAATAGCCCTTGCCGCCGAGCATGGCGTCGAGGCGCGGCACGCCGCTCGAGACCCGCTCCTTGCTGACCGGATAGTTCAGGCCGAGCGAACTGATGGGGAGCACATTGATGCCGCTCGAGTCAATCATGGCGGGATATTCGTTTGTGCCGTGGCCCGAACCGCGGTACTTCACAATGCGCAGGCGCCGCGTCGCGATCTGATTCGTCACGCGGTGATCGAGGAATATCACGCATTCGCTCACGTATTCTTCGAGGCCGTGGCGCGTGAGGGTCCGCTCGCCTTGTTCGCCCGTGACGATCGACGTCACCCCCTTGTCGCTCAGCCAACGGAAGAGGCGGCGCAATTCCGCCCGCAGGATCAGCTCGTTAGGCAACCCCGAGAACAGCGCATCGAGACTGTCAATGGCCACGCGTTTCGCGCCCACCTCGTCGATCATCATGCCGAGGCGGACAAAGAGTCCCTCGAGATCGTAATCGCCGGTCTCATAGATTTCACGCGGCTCAACGCGGACGTAATCGAGGGCCAGAAGTTTCCGGCGCATCATCTGCTTCAGGTCATAGCCCAGCGAGGCCATGTTGAGTGCCAGATCCTCCGCCGTCTCCTCGAAGGCCATGAAAACGCCCGGCTCGTGGTACGTGCGGATGCCGTTGACGATGAACTGCATCGCCAGCAGGGTCTTCCCACAACCGGCGCTGCCCGCCACGAGCGTGGTGCGGCCGCACGGCAAGCCCCCGTTTGTGATCTCATCCAACCCCTGTATGCCGGTGGGACTCTTCTGCAGCACGCGCAGTGTCTTGGACTTCGCCATGGACGGCCCTCTTGGTTGTACTGCGGACAACCCCGTTTCCAGTAGGTCAGTCAATGCGTAATTATTATCAAAAAAAAAGACAGAATCAAGCTCAATATTTATGTCTAGTGACACTAGTCTGGCTATTACAATTATACCTACACTTTTCGCTGCAAAGGAGCCCGGCTCCATTCGCACACTTCGGTCACGTTGCTCGAAGTGTCCTCAACCCTTCTCCCTTCGTGCCCGGCGTGCCTGGATCCCGCCACTTTCAGCCCCGCAATGAAGTGCATGTTAGCGTTCCTCGAAAGGCCGGCGGGGGCAACCGGCCGCGGTTGAGTTCCTGATTGACCGCTGCGCCGCCGCGCCCGGGCGCGCCCCCCTTCCGGGGGCGGGAGGAAATGGCGGGCGCGCTTTTGCTATACTGGCGCGCAGTTCCACAGGCGCAAACTCAAGGGCGAAGTGCATGAAAAAGGCGGTTCTGGCGACAGAGGACGGAAATGTGTTTGAAGGCCGGGCGGTGGGCGCCGAGGGCGAATCCACCGGTGAACTGGTTTTCAACACGAGCATGACGGGCTATCAGGAGATCCTGACGGACCCCTCCTATGCCGGCCAGATCGTGACGATGACCTACACGCAGATCGGCAATTACGGCTGCAATGAAGAGGACGTCGAGTCCCGCAAGCCGTTTGTTGCGGGGTTTGTCATGCGGGAATGCTGTCTCGAGCCGAGCAACTTCCGCGCCACGATGAGCCTGCCGGAGTATCTCCGGAAACACAACGTCGTGGCCATCGACGGCGTGGACACGCGGCGCATCACCACGCACCTGCGGACGAAAGGGGCCATGAAATCGATCATCAGCACGATCGATTTTGATCACGACTCGCTCATCCGGAAAGCGAAGGCCTCGCCGGATATGGCCGGCAGCGATTGGGTGAAGCACGTGTCCGTGCGCGAGGCCTATGACTATGCGCCGCCCAGCGAGAAGAAGTACAAAGTCGTGGCGATGGACTACGGCATCAAGCTGAACATCCTTCGGCTGCTGCGCGAGGCGGGCTGCGACGTGAGCGTGCTCCCGGCCACGGCGGGCCCGGAAGAAGTCCTTAAATACCATCCCGACGGCGTCTTCCTCTCGAACGGCCCCGGCGACCCCGCGGCGCTCCCCTATATCTACCCGGTCGTGCAGGCGCTCATCGAGAAGCGCATTCCGATCTTCGGGATTTGCCTCGGGCATCAGATTCTGGGCCATGCCCTCGGCGGCACGACGTACAAGCTGAAATTCGGGCATCGGGGCGGCAATCAGCCCGTGATGCAGAACGCGCCGGGGCGCGTCGAGATCACGGCGCAGAACCACGGGTTTGCGGTGGACTCCGATTCGCTGGATCATTCGAAGATCCGCGTCAGTCACACGCATCTGAACGACAAAACCGTCTCCGGCATGGAGCACAAGGAATTGCCGATCTTCAGCGTGCAATATCACCCCGAGGCCTCGCCCGGCCCGCACGACAGCCGCTATCTCTTCGCCAAGTTCACGCAAATGATGGACGAGAACAAGGCGAAACAACCGCGCTGACCGGGCGTTTCACCCCTCCCGGCAAGGCGCGCCGGCGCCTCAACGCCGGGAAAGCTCGATTGAACCGCTCAACGTGTCGATCTTCACGGAACCCCCGCCGTCGCCCTGCGTGAAGCGGAGCGAATGGCCCTGGCCCGGAAGACTGTCCTGCTGCCCCGCGCCAAACGCGCTGTGTATGCCTCCCGACAGCGTATGCAAGTTGAAGACAGCGGCGGTGCTTTCCGGAAGCGCCACGTGGACGGGGCCGCTCTTGGCCTCGATGCGCAGGGCGCCGTTCGGTGCCAGGTCCCCCTTGTATTCGACGTCGCCACTGACGGTTTCGAATCCCGCATCCTTGAGCCCCTCGCCAACCAGGCGGAGATCTCCGCTCATAGCCGTAAGCGACGCACGCCCGGCCGCCTTGTCGATAATGATGTCCCCGCCTATCGTAGCGGCTTCCACCTCATTCACCGAGCCCTTGATCTCCGTCGAACCACTGGTGTTTTCCAGGCTGGCGGAACCGATAGCGCCTGTGAACGTGAGGTCGCCGCTGATGTTGCTGGACTTGAGTCTCGGAAAGTCTCCGGCACACACGATGTCGCCGCTCACCGATTGCGCCTCCAGTTCCGCGGCGCTCGCCTTCAGCGTGATGTCGCCGCTCACTGTGGTTGCGAAGATCGCCTGGGCATCGCCCGCAAGGCCGATGTCCCCGCTCACGGACTCGAACTTCAGCGTCCCCGCCACCCGCTCCACCGCGATGGAGGCACTCACCGTCTCAACCCCGAGACTGCTTTGTGCGGGCACGGATATCGTGAGGTCCGCCTCCATGTTCTTCGGGCTCACGGAAATCTCCACATGGCCCTGGGTGCAGTCGAGGTGCAGTTTGCCGGACTTCTTCTCCATCACGGCGTGAACGAACACCTCGTTCTTCTCCCACGAGGACAGCTTCACGGCGCCGGCGACATTCTTCACGTGCACCTGGCCGCCCGGCAGCGCGTCACAGCGCTGCTCCTCCTGGATTTCGGCCCCCGCCGCGACACCGGCGGCCATCAACACACACATGAGGCTCAACATTCGTTTCATGGCTGCATCTCCTCTTGAAACGCGCTGTTCACTGCGCCAATGCTGCTGCAAGAAAGCGTTCATCCCGCCCCGGACAGCCGAACGACCGCGGCCAGCATGCCGATCTTCCGCTGCTGCAGGGCCATCCATCGCAGCATCAGATGCGGGTTCGCCGGATCTTCTTCAATCGCCGAACAAAGCGTGCGCGACGCCGCATCCAGAATATCGAGGTTTTCCCGAACGATCCGAATCGTTTGCGGCGCCAACGCCTTCTCGCAGTCCCGCAACGCGGCAAGCTGTTCCGCCTGGGCCTGCTCCAGCCCCGCGTCCGATCCGAGGCAGGCGGCCGGCGTCGATGACAGCACGATGCCCGGCGCCGGACCGTCCCGGCGCGCCGCACCGCCTTCCAGGAAGGAATAGGCGCCGGCGGCAATCACCGCAAGCGTCGCCGCGGCCGTAAGCAGGGCAAGGCCGTTGACTCGGAACTTCCAAGCCCGGCGTGGCGCCTCCAATGCATCCAGGCGTACCGCGATGCCCGGCCAGAGCTCCCGCGCCGGCGGTACCGACTTCGGGAGTCCGGCGACGTGGCTCGCCAGAACGCGGGCAGCCGCTTCCTCTTCCCGGCACGTGCAACAGGATTCCACGTGCTCCCGCAGCTCGCGGGCGTCATCTTCGGGCAACTGCCCGTCCACATAGTCATCGAGGCATTCCAACACTTCCTGGCACGTCATGATCCCAGTTCCTTTCGCAGCGCATGCCGCGCCCGATGCAATTGAACCTTCGAGGTGCCCACGGCGATGCCCAGCAGTGCGGCAATCTCAGGATGGCGATAGCCCTCGACATCGTGCAGCACGAACACGATGCGCGCGCCGTCCGGAAGCTGGGCGATGGCCGCCTCCAGATCCAGGCGCAGCCCCGGCGAAGCGCTCGCCGCGCGGCCGGGACACTCCACATAATCCGCCGGACGCATGCGCAGCTTGGCGCGCAAGGCGCCGATCACCACGTTCACGGACAGGCGGTGAAACCACGTGCCGAACGCGCTGTCCCCGCGGAAGGTGTGCAGCTTCTGCCATGCCCGGACGAACGCCTCCTGCAGCAAATCCTCGGCGTCGTGGGCATTGCCCGCCAGGCGCAGGCAGAGGGCATAGGCGCGTCCGGCATGACCGCGATAAAGCTGCTCGAACGCGGCCCGGTCGCCCGCCTTCGCCCGCTCCGCCAGTACCGCATCCTCCAACGCGGACCCGGACACGGCCATCTCCCTTTCTGCAAGTTCGCGCACACTACTCTCCCCGGCCCGCTCCATCCTACGCGCTCCGGCGGGCCGTATCCAGCGGGCGGGACAGCCCGCCCAATCCGTTGCTCCCCTTGGATGCACCGACGCACAAAAGGGTTTACACGCCCTCCGCCATTGTTTAAGGGGCTTCCGTCCGCCCAGGCCGCTTCGGAAGTTGAAGCAGCGCCTTTCAAGCTCTACTGTGGAGGGGCGGATCCGTAGCGCAAAGGAGGCTGGATGCATCTTTCGAACGTTCTGACAAGTGCCACGCTGTGTTTGCTCGTGCTCTGCGGCGCCGCGGCAGGGGGGGATGACTGCGGATGGCCGGAAATCGATGCGGAACATCGTCCCGGCGCCTATTGGCACTGGATGGCCAGCGCCGTCGATGAAGCCAACCTGACGCGGGAACTGGAGACGTTCCACGCGGCCGGCCTGGGGGGCGTGCACATCATCCCCATCTACGGCGCCAAGGGCTACGAGGACCGCTACGTCGAGTATCTCAGCCCGCGATGGATGGCGCTGCTCGCCCATACGGTGCGCGAGGCAAAACGCCTGGGCATGTGGGTCGACATGAGCACCGGCACCGGCTGGAATTTCGGCGGCCCCAACATCCCCGACGACATGGCAAACGCCATCGTCGAGATGAAGCTGGACAAGGGCCTCTCAGGGAAACCCTGGAGCCTGGACCCGGACAAGAAGGGCGTTCGGGCCGTGCAGGCCTTTGACGGCCATGGCCAATCCGCCGATCTGCTGCCCGCGCTTACGCCGCAGGGCACGCTGGAATGGACGCCCCCCGAAGGCGCGTGGTCGATCATCTCCGTGTGGCAGAAGCCCTCCGGAACCGTAGTCGAGCGGGCCGCGCCCGGCGGCGAAGGCTGGATGCTGAATATATTCCAGGGCGGGGTGATGCAGCACTATCTCGAACGCTTTGATGCGGCCTTTGCCGCCTATGACGGCGCCATGCCGCGGGCGATGTACCACGACTCCTACGAGTACAAATGCAATTGGGCGCAAGACCTCTTTGCCGCCTTCGAGAAGCGGCGCGGCTACCGCCTGCAGGACCGCCTCGATGTCTTCTTCGGCGATGCCCGTTCGGACGATCAAGCCCGCATCAAGTGCGATTATCGGGAAACGCTGGACGACATGATCCTCGAAAACGGAATCCAGACCTGGGTGAACTGGGCCCATCGCTGCGGCTGCATCACGCGGAACCAGGCCCATGGTTCGCCGGGCAACCTGCTCGACCTCTACGCGGCCGCCGACATCCCGGAAACGGAGATGTTCAACAAGGACCGCAACCCGCTGGTCTCGAAACTGGCCTCGTCCGCGGCACACGTCATGGGCAAGCTCCGGGTCGCCGCGGAAACGGGCACGTGGCTCCGCGAGCACTTCCACGTCACCCTGGGCGATCTGAAAGTGCTCATCGACGACCTCTTCGTCAGCGGCGTGAATCAGGTGCTTTATCACGGCACCTGCTACTCGCCCGCCGATGCCCCATGGCCCGGCTGGCTCTTCTACGCCTCAACGCAGATGAATCCCCGGAATGCAATCTGGCACGACGTTCCGGTGCTCAACACGTACATCGCGCGCTGTCAGTCGCTCCTTCAGACCTCGCGTCCCGACAACGACATCCTGCTGTATTGGCCCATTCATGATGTCTGGCACAACCCGGACGGCATGGAAACCGGCCTGTCCATTCACCGCCGCGCGTGGTTCGAGGAACATCCCTTCGGCCGGGCGGCACAGCGCTTGTGGGAGAAGGGGTACGCCTTCGACTACCTCTCGGATCGCCAATTGGCGAACATCGAAGCCGGACCGGACGGCCTGGCCGCGCCCGGCGGCAAGTATCGCGTGCTGTTGATTCCGCAGTGCACCCACATCCCATTGGCAACCATGGAACGCTTCCGCGCACTGGCGGCGACGGGCGGAACCCTGCTCTTCGAGAAGCATGTCCCACAAGACGTCCCCGGTCTGCACGCCCTTGAAGAACGGCGGACGGCATTGTCCCGGCTGACCCAGGACTTCTCCGGCGCCGGCGAACATGCTGTCGGCAAGGGAAGAGTAATTGTCGGAGAAGATCTCGAAAACCTTCTGGAGCGCGTGGGCGTGGCCCGGGAAACGCTCGCTGATCGCTCCGGTCTTCAACATCTCCGCCGCAAGCATGAAGCAGGGCGCCTGTATTTCCTGGCCAATCGCGGCCAGAAGGACATCGCGGAATATGTTCCGCTGGCAACCTCCGCCCAAGGCGCCGTGCTCCTGGATCCGATGACAGGCCGTGCAGGGGTGGCCGCGCTGCGCCCTGAAGGCGCACGGACCTCCGTCTTCCTGCGCCTTGCGCCGGGACAATCCGTCTTTGTGCGCACGTTCACGGGGCGTAACGCCGAAGGGCCGCCTTGGCCGTACCGGAAGCCCGCCGGCGGCCCCATGGCCGTGAACGGCCGTTGGCGCGTCGAATTCATCGAGGGCGGCCCCGCGCTGCCCCCCGCTTCCGAGCTCACGAAGCTTGTCTCGTGGACGGACTTCCCCAATAACCCCGACACGAAGTCGTTCGCGGGAACCGCACACTACATGCTCGACTTCGCCCTGCCCAGGGGCAAGGCCCCCCAAGCCTGGCGGCTGGATCTGGGCGCCGTAGCAGAAACCGCGCGCGTCCGGGTCAACGGCCTCGAAGCCGCTTCGCTTATCCTCCCTCCCTTTTCCGTCGATCTTGCCGCAGACCTCCTCAAGCCGGAGGGGAACCTGCTGGAAGTCGAGGTCACGAATCTTTCCGCCAATCGCATCCGCGACCTGGACCGGCGCGGCGTCCAATGGCGCATCTTCAACGACATCAACTTCGTGAACATCGACTACAAACCCTTCGACGCCTCGGGGTGGCCGTTGCGCCCGTCCGGACTGCTTGGCCCGGTCTCGCTGACCCCCCTCGAGGAGATGCCTCGCTAAATTCGCTGGACGGAGGCGTATGCACGGCCGCCCGTCAGGAAGAGCCCCGCGGCGCGAGCCGGGCCATCGCCCGCGTGACGTAGCGTGCGGCAAAGTGGTATATACTCCTGACCTTTAACCTGAAGCGAGAGGAGCACGCATGCACGTCGGAAAATGGGCGCTCGTCCTGAAAACCCTGCCGTTCCTGGCCGTGGTCGTTGGCCTCAAGTTCGCCATCCATCTCCTTGGATGGGAAGTGCTGAACGTGACGCCGCTTTTTTCGGCCATCGTCTCGGCCAACATCTTCCTGCTCGGCTTCCTCCTTGCCGGCGTCTTGACCGACTATAAGGAAAGCGAACGCCTGCCGGGCGAACTGGCCTCGAGTCTCGAGGCCATCGCAGACGAAGCCTGCATCGTCTACCGGAACAAGCGGGCGGCGCAGGCCCGGGCCTGTCTCGAGCACCTGCGCGGGCTCACGGCATCCGTCCTCGACTGGTTTCATGACCGGGCCAAAATGGAGGTCGTGAACGAATCGCTCCGTGGCCTGAACGCGCATTTCCTGGCCTTCGAATCGCTCACGCACCCCCCCTTCATCGCACGCATGAAACAGGAACAGAGCGCCCTTCGGAGGGTGCTCGTCCGCATCTGCACAATCCGCGAAACCTCTTTCGTATCCTCGGGTTACGCCATTGCGGAAGCCGCCACGGCCCTGCTCACGATCGGCATCATCCTGCTGCACAACGAACACTTCCACGAATCTTTTTTTGTGGCCGTTGTAATT
>CAILVY010000195.1 GCA_903837785.1 Candidatus Hydrogenedentota bacterium | reverse complement strand
GGCGTGAAAGAGTGGCAAGTAGAGGATGACGTGAGCACAGGCATTGTACGCCTCTGGCGCGGTTTGCCCCGGGCTGATCTATGGCGCGCCTTCGGCGTGAAAGAGTGGGGTCTACACGATTACGTAGTTGCTCGGGATGAATCTTGTCACGCCATTGGCGTGAAGGATGGCAGGGGCCGTTCTCCGGCAGGGGTATTCGTGCCTTACAGGGCCGCGTAAGAGGGGGAATGTTTACCCGGGGCGGCGGAGTTCCGCTTCGCTCGCAGTGACGGGGTGGAAGCGGAACGCATCGGCTGGGGAAGTCTTCTATGCGCCGCCGAGTTGACCGGCCAGCCAGCGGAAGAGATCGGAGTTGCTGAGGATTCCGACGAGCCGGCCGTCTTTCTCGACGGGCATGCGGCGGACGCCGGCGGTGCGCATGAGGCGGATGCAGTGGCTGATGGCGAGTTCGGGCGGGACCGTAATCGCGGGCTTGCTCATGACGTCCCGCACGAGCAGGGGTTCCATGCCGTGGCCATCGGAAAGGAGCGCGACGACGACGTCCTTGCGCGTGACAATGCCGAGCGCATCGCTCTCGTTCTCGCGTTCGACGACCAGGCTGGAAACGTGCCGATCGTGCATCAGCCGTGTGGCTTCGGCCAGCGTGCACGCTTCCGAAATGGTTTCAACGCCCGTGTGCATGAGGTCACCGGCCCGCAGTCCCTGCACGTTCATGATGAGTCGCTCCTCTATCCCTGTTTCGGGGGTACTTGCCGTTCGGCCAGGTAGGCCAGGCGATCTTCCTCGATGTTCAACACGAATTCTCCCGGAATGGGCACGTTTTCCTGCACATCGATGCGGTGACCGAACGCGATGACGGTTGCGCCTTCATAGACGGCTTTCCGCACCTTGACGGTTGCCGACGCCCGGTCCAGCTGCTTCCAGCAATTGGCCATGGTTCGCCGGGTGAGTTCGGCTTCGCGTCGAAGCCGGACCAACTTGCCCAAGGCCGCCTTTTCCGAGGGCATCAGTATCCCGGAGCGCGCCTTTGTGATCAAGGTGGCCAGACCGCGCGTGATCTTCTGCTGGTTCCGTTCGTAGAGCGCGCATTCGCGTTCAAGGCGGCCCAGTTTCCCGCGCGTTTCGGAATCGACGCCGACATCGACGATCGTTCGGACGCCGGCCGGCGAGCCCAGTTCGTTGACTTCGACGCCTTTTGTGGCGCGCAGGACCCCCCCCACGATGTAACCCTTGCCCTCGGTGGTGGACACATGGCCCTCGGCGGTGACCTGACTGTTGAGGATGCCGTTGTGGACCTGGACATCGCCGCCGGCCCGCAATTGGGCGGCTTCCAGGAATTGCGCGCTCACGGCGCCCTGGCTTTCCACACTGCTTTGCGGCCCGCCGACGATTCCGCCCTTCACCACGAGGTTGGCCTCGGTTTTGACCTGGGAGGGCTCGATGCCGCCATTGATGACGAGATCGCCGGTGGCATGGACGCGAAAGCCTTCCCGGACCCATCCCTGGATAATGAGCGAGCCGTTCATTTCGAGGTTGCCGGTGTGCAGGTCCACATCGCCCGGGATAGTGAATTGCTGGACCACGCCGATGGCGGTGCCGCCGATGGCCACCACGACGCCGTCGACGGCCGCATGGCATTCGAGGCCATCTTCGCTGAGTTCGGCGCCAGCCTTGGCTTCGAGCCGCAGGTCCTTCCCCGGCTTGGACGCGATGGCCTTCCCGAAGAGGTCAGACCCGGGCTCGCCCGCCGTGGCCGGGATCTTTCGCGCGAGGAGGTCGCCCTCTTTCACGGCGTGCAGGAAGCCGCGTTCATGATAGTCGATCTCGCCGCCTTCTTCGTCGACGGTTCCGGCGGAGGGGGCGGCTGCAAAGCAGAGCTCGACCCGGGCATCTTCGCCGGAGATGGGCGGCGTGCCGCACGCGACAACGACTTCCTCGAGTGCGGTTCCAGACACGCGCGTCCCGGCTAAGGCCTCGGCGATAGCCTCCAGACAATGGCCCCGCGTGAGGCCGCAGGCATTGAGCCAAAGCACCACGTCGGCGGGATCCGTGTTTGCCTCCGGATTTGTGGGGGGAGGCATGATGGCGCGCGCTTCCATGCCGTCTTTGCTGATATGGATGGCTGAGTCCAACCGCAGTCCCCTGTTTCCATCGCGGCGAGGGCCGTTTTCGCCATCGTCCGCCACCGAGGAAATGATCCCGCTCTCCGCGCAGACTATAGCACCTCGCGATGCGCCCATCAATCCCCTGTGCCGTCCCCCGCGAGGCGAATCGCGATCCAGCCGCGCACGGAGTTGATCAGGCGCAGTTCCTGCGCGCCCACCAGGTCGTTCCAGGTCAGGGTGCGTTCTGAGATTTCGCCGTTTGCCAGCAGACTGGCCCTCATGGTCCCGGCGAGCAGGCCCGAGGCAACCGGCGGGGTGAACCACGTGCCGCCAATCTTCGCCACGACATTCGCGAGTGTGCTTTCCGTAATCTCGCCTCGCGTGTTCCAGAGCAGGACGTCGTCACAGTCCGGACGCGATGCCCGTGCGCGGTCGTAGGCAGCCCGGCATGTCGTCTTGTGATAGAGGAAGACGTCGTCCATATCCACCGGATCCGCAGCAAGCCCCATGCGCAGCGAGCCCAAAGTGATGAGCGGGTCTGCTTCCACCCGGAACGTGCCGTCGCGGGCCACGAGCAGCCGCACTTTGAAGGGATGGCCGTTCGCGGGCAGTTCCCGTGCCGTGCCCTGGAGCGCTATTCTTATTGCGCCGGGATCGAGACTGAATCCGAAATATGCCGCGCTGGACTCGAGGCGCGTGAGGTGCTCGTCCAGCAAAGCGTAGGCGCCATCCCACAAAATGGACTCGAGCAATTCAAAATCCGGACGGCGGCACGTCAGCACCGCAGCTTTCGCGTAGCACTCGTCGAGTTCATCGGCGGGCGTGGAATCCCACGTGATCCCGCCGCCGACATGGTATTCCGCCTGTCCCGAGGCGCGATCAATCGTGAGTGTCCGGATCGCCACATTGAACTCGGCCTTTCGCCCCGGCTGCCACCACCCCATGCTGCCGCAATACACGCCGCGCGGACCATGCTCGAGTTCGCGGATGATCTGCATTGTGCGCACTTTCGGCGCGCCGGTGACCGAACCGCAGGGAAAGAGCGCCGCGAAGATCTCGGGCACCCCTGCCGTGGTTCGCGCCGTGACGCTGGAGGTCATCTGCCAGACAGTCTCGTAGCGCTCGATCTGAAACAAGTCGTGGACGCGGACGGAGCCGGTTTTCGCGATGCGCCCGAGATCGTTCCGGATGAGATCGACGATCATGAGGTTTTCGGCGCGGTCCTTCTCGCTCGCCTTCAAGTCGCGATACGCCTGTTCGTCGGCCCCCGGATACAGCCCCCGGCGCCGTGTGCCTTTCATGGGGCGGGTCGTGATCTGATCTCCATCCAGCCGGAAGAAGAGTTCGGGCGACAAGGAAAGGATCTGGAAGTTCCCCGCATCCAGAAATGCCGCGTACTCGGCGTCTTGTGCCTTCCGCAAGTCGCTGAAGCACGCCCGTGCATCGCCCTGGAACGTGCTCCTGAGCGGAATCGTGAAATTAACTTGATACGTGTCCCCCGCTCCGATCCACTCCCGAACCCGCGCCAGCGCGGCAAAATACTCATCGGGACTCACGGCGGCTTCCCATGGGCCGATCGTGTAGTCTCCGCCTGAGGCCAGGGCGGGCGGACCCTCCACCGCCTCCCTGTACAAGCCGAAGCACAGAAGGGGCAGTCCTCCCGGCGCATGCGTGCTCAGTGCGGGGTCAAAGGCCCCCGCGGCCTCATACGAGACAAAGCCAGCCGCACTCAACCCCGAGTCCACCCGCGCCTCGATGCAGCGCAGTGCCGGCAGGACTTCTTCCGTTCGTGTCGCGAGAATGATCTCGACAGGATCGCGAAAGACAAGCGTTCGCGTTCGCGATGCGAAGATGATGCCGTTGACAAGCATGCGGGCTACTTTCCTTCGAGACTCACCAGGAAGCGGTTCTCGCCGGGCTGCAGATCGTAGCGGAGGAAGAGCAGTTCGCGCGGGAGGATCTTGCCTTCGAGAAGCCCTGGCGCGTCGCCGATCTGATAGAGGCTGTAGTCGCCCCAGAGGGCAAGGCCGTAGGGCATGGCCTTGGGGCTTTCGATTGTGAACTCGATTTCGCGGCGCCACGTGAACTGGGTGTTGCGGACGAGCCTCGGTCGGGGCACACTCCGCTCGCGGTAGAAGTCCTCGTTGTTCCATGGATTCGCATAATTGCGGATGCACACGGGCTGCACTTGTCCGTCCACAAAGACCATCTGAGCGCCGCAGTCGTAATAGAGAAACGTCTTCGGCCATGGCCCGACGCCGGTGTTCCACGTGTAATCGGGATTCGGTCGGCGAACGGGGGCGTCTTCCCAGAGCATGTAGGACGCCGGGGTCTTTGAGTGGCTCGATCGATACTGGCGCACGGCGTCGGGGAGCGACATCACGCGGACGCCGGGTTTCCTGAGCAGATAATCCACGTGGCGGCCGAGCATGATGCCGGCCTCTTGGATGTCTTCGGGCGTGTAGCAGTGATTCCGGGCGTTGCACTCCATCTCGTGGGCTTCCTGATGCTGGAGCAGAAAGACGGACTCGTTGTAGCGGGTGTTCCGGTGATAGTTGTCCGCAAAGGCGTCCCAATAGGCCGTGTCTTCCCAGGAACAGATGCCCGCACGGGCCACGTCATTGGGGTCGTTCGTGTAGACGGGCGCGAGGCCGCAATGATACGTCTTGAGCAGGTCATGCGAAAGCCACGGCACGGCCGCGACACTGCGCTGCGCCGCGGGACAAAGCCGATCTTCCGGATGCATGAAATAGAAGCCCCAGGGGCATCCGCGGTCCGTGATGTCATCAACCTCGATCTGTTCCCAGCAAAACCCCCAGATTCCCTCGAAGCCCGTCTGTTCGAGGAGCGTCACGATGTCCGGGTCGCAATGCACGCCGCCGGCCACGGAGAGTTCGGCCCACGGGACCGCCGCGCGGACTCTTTCGCGGCGCGCCTCGATATAGTCCTTCTTCTCGGAGTAGGTTCCCTCCAAGGCGGGGAGTTCGACGGCGGCTTCGTCGCCGTGCGCGAGATGCCATTCCGTCAGGGTTTCCTTGGCGATGTCGGCGGATTCCGGGCTCACGATCCAGGTGATGGGCACGCCGCGCGGATGCAGAATCGCGGCCAGGGCGCGCATGCCGTCCAGGCAGGTCTGGCCCTGGGCCGTGCGCGCGGCCAGCGATGCAAATGTATAGATCAGCTCACTCATAATGCAGACTCCCGGGAGTTCGGGTCACAGTTTGATGAAGATGCGTTTTCGATAGAGCCCATAGAGCAGGGTCCAGAAGACGGCGAAGGCCAGGACAGAGAGGGCAAGTCCCTGGAGGGGCGGAACCGCCGCGAATTCCTCCCGGGCGTCTCCGGTGACGTACTCGCCGAGGAACTGGGTGAGTGCGTAGATGAAGAGGGCATTTGTGCCGATGACGACGAATCCAAAGGCCCATCGGCGACAGCCCAGGACGTCTATCACGGCGTAGAAGACGGCGAGTACCAGGAAACTCCATCCCGCGGCGTAGAGCGCAAAGGAACTCGTCCAGATATGCTTAATGATCGGCATCCAGTATCCGAAGAGGATGCCGAGAAGGACTAACGCCAGGCCGGCCGCGGCCAACACGAGGAGGCGCACACGCGGCCGCCACGCAGTGCGCAGGAGCTGCCCGGCCAGCGCGCCGAACAATACGGAAGCGCCGAAGGCGGGTATGCAGAGCGCCCAGGCATAGGCGCTTCCATCCACGTAGGGGCCGAAGAGGAGCCGGTCGACATGGCGTGCGAGATTGAGTTCGGGTTCGAGGGCGCCGGGGGCGTGGCCGGGGATCGGCACGAAGCGCAGCACGAGCGCATAGGCCGCAAGCAGCGCGGCGCAGGCGAGCATCTGGCGGTGCACATTGAGATGCAGCACAACCAGACTTGCCACGAAACAGCCGCAGGCGATCGCCTGCAGGGTGTTGCTGAAGAGGTAGAGCCGGCCCGGGTCGAAATACAGGAGGTTCCCCCCCACGATCATGCCCAACAAGTAGAGCAAGGCGGAGCGTTTCAGAAGGTGCCGATAGACGCCCCGACGTCCAGCCGCATCGTTGAGCCGCCGTTCGAGGGAAAACGGAAGCGAGGTGCCCGCGATGAACAGGAAGAGGGGCATGACGAGGTCCCACGCCGTCATTCCAACCCATGCGCTGTGCTCGAATTGATGGGCGATGGCGGGCGGCAAAGGGTTGGCAAAGAGCCGCAGGAACCACCGCAGCATTTCCGCGCCGCCGATGATCCAGAACATCGTGAAGCCGCGCAAGGCGTCGAGCGACGCCAAACGGCCTTCAGGCGCACCCGGCGGTGTCTGTTGTTCCATGCAGTTGAGGCCTTTCCAACGGGGTTTGGCGGATTATACATGATGGGCTCTGGCTGTCGCGCTCGGGACATGGACGATATGGACGAGATGGGGGGGATGGACAAGAGGGGAAGCAAGTGCTTTGGGATTGCCGGGATCTGCCGTCCTTCAATGGGGTATAGTGTGGGTTTGAGAGGATGGCCGGCAGGGAGACAGTCCGGCCCAGAGGGAGGGTTTACGGCATGAGCGTCCATTCGTATCGCATCACGCGGCGCAGCGCACTAAAGAGGCTTGGCCTGACGGCGGCTCCGATCCTTCTTCCTTCGCGGGTTTTCGGGGCGGAGGCGCCCTCCAAACGCATCCACGTCGCTCTCATCGGCGTGGGGCGCCAGGCGCGCGGGGCGAATCTGGACCCGTTTCTGAAGTCAGGGGACACGCGGGTGATCGCGGTGTGCGACGTGGACGGCTGGCGGCTGGGGAAGGCGAAGGCGGCGGTGGACAAGCACTACGCAAGCACGGACTGTTTCTCGACGCGGGATTGGCGTGAGATCATCGCGCGGAAGGATGTGGATGCGGTGATGATCAGCACGCCGGATCACTGGCATGTGCCACAGGCGCTGGCGGCGGTGCGCGCGGGCAAGCATGTGAGTTGCGAGAAGCCGCTGACACTGTCCATTTCGGAAGGGCGGATCCTGGCGGATGCCGCGAAAGCGGCCGGCGTCGTCTTTCGCACGGACACGGAATGCCGGTCGCATGAGCAGATGCATCGCGCGGCGGAACTCGTGCGCAACGGCTACATCGGCACACTGAAGAAGATGCAGGTGGCCGTTCCGACCGGAGACGTTGCAGGCGGCAAGGCGGAGCCGATGCCGGTGCCCGAGGACCTCGATTACGCGATGTGGCTCGGCCCGGCGCCGGACAAACCGTACACGCCCGACCGGGTGCATACGCCGCATGATTTCAAGCGTCCGGGCTGGATGCGCTGCCGGGACACCTGCGAGGGCATGATCACGAACTGGGGCACGCACCTGCTGGACGTGGCGCAGCTCGCGCACAATACGGAGCGGACGGGGCCGGTGTCCGTGGAGGGCACCGGCGAGTATCCGGCGCCGGATTCGGGGCTGTGGAACGTGCTGCTGCATTTCGAAGCGCGCTTCCGTTTCAGCGACGGCGTCGAAATCGAGTACCGCACGGGCGGCGCGCCGTATGTCCGTTTCGAGGGGGATGAGGGGTGGATCCAGAGCACGTGGATGACGGGCAAGGACGCGGAGGAAGGCCTCACCGCAAGCCCGAAGACGCTGCTGGATACGGCGTTGCGCGAGACGGATCTTCGCCTCCCCCGCCGGGCGGACAAGGAGGATTTCATTTATGCCATCAAGCGCGGAGCGCCGACGATGATCGACGCGGAAATCGGTCATCGTGCGTGCTCGATGGGGCAGCTTGCGCACATTGCCATTCAAACGGGGCGGAAGCTTGACTGGGATCCGGCCGCGGAACGCTTTCCGGGGGATGAGGCGGCGAACGCGCTCTTGACGCGCCCCATGCGCGGGGATTGGATGAAGGTCTGAAAGACGATTGGGAGCAGTCAGAAGATGGATGTATCTCCTTCCGTATACGAGCACGCGGCGCGCTTCCTGGGGCGGACGCCGTGGGAAGTTTCGCGCGACGGCGAGCTCCTGTATCAGGCGCATGCCGCGGCGTATCGCTACTATCGGCACACCCCGATCATGCCGGGGATCGACATTTACAACCTCGAACCGGAGGCCTATGGGGCGGTCGTCCGTCAACCCGTTGGCGAGAATATCCCGGCGATCGGCGTCCATGTGCTTGACGCGATCGCGCAGTTGCGGGCCTTGCCGCCGTTGAATCCGAGGCGCGACGGGCGGATTCCGATGCAGATCGCGGCGGCGAAGCGCCTGCACGAGCAATTTCCGGAAGCGGACGTGCGGGTTCCGATCAGCGGGCCGTTTTCGATTGCGAGCAACCTGATCGGTTTCGAGACCCTGCTGAGCGAGAGCATCCTCGAGCCGGAGGCGGTCGCGGCGGCGCTGCTTCACCTTGTAGACGGGCAGGTTGCCTTTGCGGAAGCGGTCAAGGAGGCCGGGGTGGATGTCGCCTTCTTCGAGAGCGCGGCCTGCCCGCCGATG
>CAILVY010000194.1 GCA_903837785.1 Candidatus Hydrogenedentota bacterium | reverse complement strand
GCTGCGGGTGTTCCCGGCTCCACTTTACGACGCTCCGGCTCGCAAGCCCCGGCCAGTCGTAGACGTTCCCCCGCGAGTAGTAGGCCATGTAGCCCAGGGGCTCGCAGCCCACCGCCTCGTTGGGCTGCATCCGGGCCTTCAAGTACAGGCCCGCCGCCTTCCGCACCGGGTCCTCGACATCGCGTTGGATCTGCTTCTCCGTCAGAAACGTCACCGGGAGCACGCCGATGAACAGCGCGAGATACGCCGCCGTGAAGCCGGTGAGCAGCGCCCCGCGCAACCGCGCGTGCGGCACGACTGCCCCCAGCGCCTGCAGGCCGCGCGCGCTCAGGAGCAGCAGCGTAACCAGATACGGCACTTTATACCACCCGAAGATGACCGGCACGAGAAACACGTAGTACGCGCTGTAGGCTACGACGCACGCGGCCAGCGGCCAGAGCGACCACTGGCGCCGCACGAGGATCGCGAGCGTTCCCAGGACCGCCAGGCCGAACATCAGGTTCCCGATCGGGCTCTCGGGGCCCTTCGTGAAGAAGAGGTGCATCCCCGCCCCGTGCCCGCAGAAGGTCGGCCCCAGCATCACGTGCAACTGCTCGGACAGCACCATCCACGTGTGCCGCTTCAGCGTGAAGAGGTTGAGCGCGTCCATCTTGTCCCACCACTTCGGGTAGCCGAGCCCTTTCGCGATGATCGTGTTGGGAATAGGCGAGCCGTAGTAGAGCGTCGTGAACGCAATCCACGGCAGGTAGACCGCGAGGGCGATCGGAACGATCTTCAGGAGGGCCTTCGGTTCCCGGAACAGTCCGTAGACCCCGACGATCACTGTCCAGAAGCCGTAGTCCGGGCGCACGAGCATGCAGAGCCCGAGCGTGATCCCGAGTGGGACCGGTTTCCAGGCCGCCGTGTAATACAGGGACATCAGGAGGATCAGCGTCGAGAGCTGGGTCTCCATCCCCGACATCCCCCAGAGGATCTGATGATGTTCGAAGGCCGCATAGCCCATCACGAGCGCAAGCGGCGCGGGAGGAAGGCGGACGCCCGGATGCAGCCCGAGGCCGAGCAGGAAGAGTATCGTCAGCCCTGCCGCGGGAATGGACACGAGTTTCAGGAAGTCCACCCCGAAGCCCACGTGCATCAGGTCGCCCACCAGCGGCACGAGCACGCTCAGCGGGCTCGTGAACCCGTGCAGCGGCGGCTCGCCCGGCCGGACATGCGTGAGTCCGAGCCCGCTCGCCGCATTCTCCGAGTGCAGGCACGTGATCAGCGCGTCTTCCCAGTAGCGCTGCGTGTACGCCCAGAACACCAGGCGCACGAGCATCGCCAGCACCGCCAGCAGGAGGCCCAGACGCAGCATGCCCCGGTGCTCCGGCGCATCGAGGCCGTCGATGCCCAGAAAACGCCCGAGACCTTTCGCGACTGATTCCATACCGCAGCCTGACCTGCTCCGTTGACGAGGTGAACGCACTATAGAGACTGGGGCGGGGGCTTTTCCAGCAGGGCGGTGCTACGCGAGAGGGAGACGCCCCACAAAACGTGAAAGGGGCATCGCCTCCGTGCGATACCCCTTTCAAAGGAGTTGGAAGTGCTAGGCCAGCACGTCGAGGTCGCGTCCTGCCGTCCCAGAAACCTTCAGGGCACTCTGCAGCAAGTGCAGAGCCACCGTCCGCACATCGCCCTCCGACGACTTCCGATCCTTCAGTTGCGTCGAAACGATGTGATTCTGAAGACGAACCTGGCTAACACCGGCCCCGACGCTGCTGGCAAGAGCGGTTACACCGGCCATGACAGCCTCCTTTCGGCGTCGGGTCTCCCTTGTTCAACTTCCCTACTCTTTTCGGCATTTTCCACCGAATTCTTTAGGGGGGGCCGTAACCGCCCGGCGTGCGCGATAAGGGGCTGCAGCAGCTGGATTTGCTGACACCCCATGCATCGGCAAGAGGCGTACCCCCCATCCAATGAAAACACCCCGCAGGGGAGTTGCTCCGCTGCGGGGTGCTCCAAATCGCGTGCGATACGCGGCTCGGGACCCTATTCTTTCGGCGCGTCAGGCTTGGGACTCTCCGCGATGAACTTCAGGGCTTCATCGATGTAGGTTTCGCCCGTCATTTCGCCGAGTCCGGTCTGGCTGATGTAGTCGTAACGCTTGAAACTCTTCCAGTCCACTTTCGTCAGCATGTAGCCGAACGCATCGTTCGTCAGCCCGAGCAGGAAAGGCTGTTTGGTGGGCATGTGGCGCTTCACATAGAAGCCGATGTTCGGCAGGGCCTCTCCGGGAATCGTCAGCATCTGAGCCTGGCCGACATTCACGAGGTTCAGCCGGGTCGTCACTTTGCCGTCCGCGCTGATGGGATAGTTCATCGGTGATTTTTCGATGATGTAGCGCATCAGCTTCGAGTCGACGGGGAACTCCACCTTCTTGGCCAGGCACAGCAAGCCCGGGTCTTCCTGCACCGGCTCGGCCTCGACGATCCGCAGCGCTTCGTCGGCCATCAGTTCACCGATACGGATGCACTCCTCCCACGTCTGAATGTCCTTGCCGCCTTCGGGACCGCGGCAGTCCGCGGTAACCATCCCGCCCTGCGCGCTGTTCATGAACATGCCCATGCCGCCTGTCTTCGCCTGAATGCGATCATAGAGCGGCCCGCACAAGTCGGGCGAGAGGATGCCCTGATCGTTGCCGATCACTTCGGGATGCGTGGCGTAGTTCACGAGCGTGGCAAGCGGCTTGCCCTTGTTCTTGCCCTTGAGATGAATCACCTGCAGAACGCCGCAGCGATGATCATAGAGTTCCGGGGCATAGTAGTTGTACGCGATCTTGCCCTTTGCCTCTCCCACGGCCGTCTTGAGTTGCACCGCTTCGAGTTTGTCCACCGCCTCGTTCACGGCCTCGGCCGCCTTCGCGCAGACCCAGTCCAGATACTTCAGATCGGCGCCGATATTTCCCTGTTCATCCGGAAACGCGTAGGGATCCGGCGCGCTGTGGCAGTGGGTCGATCCGATAATCACATTGTCCGCGGGCACCCCCTTGACTTGAGCGCGCACTTTGTCGCACAGCGTCGAGGGGAAACCCAGCAGGTCGACGGCGACAAAGGCCACGCGCGTGTCGCCCTTTTCCAGAACGATCGCCCGGGCGGAGAGGTCGCCCATCTTCTTGTTGACCGGTTCCGGCGTGCCCACGCCACCGGAGACCGGGAGCAGCGGATCCGGCGTGATGATCCGGAATGCCGCACCCGCACGGAACTTCTCGGCGTGCGCGCCTGGCGCCAGCATGGCCACGCACATTCCAAAAACGAGGGCCAACACCAAATGTTGCTTCATTGCAGATCCCTTTCGAGTCGTTGCCTATTGTGACTCTCCCGAAGAGAGGCTGGTTTCCGTGCCGTACATCTCGTCCAGGCCCTGCGCCTGGCGCCGCAACACCTGCTCCGCGGCTGCCTTCGCCTGCTTCAGATTCCGGGCCCGGCGCATCACCTCATGCAACAACGCATCCGCGGTCCGGGAGTCGTGCAAGTGCCGGGCGGACAGCGTGGCCAGGCGCAGGCAGCCCTCGGCCCAAATCGGTTTGTTCTTCACGAACTTCTCCATGATCTCGCGATAGAAACAGGCGGCAACCGCATATTCTTTCTGCTGCTCGAGGTACAGCGCTGCGGCAAAGAGCGGCGTCGGCACTTTCGGATTCTCTTCAAAATACTTGCGGTATTCGCGAAGCGCGCCCGGCATGTCGCCCGCCACCGCCCGTGTACCCGCCCGGCCGTAGGCATTGGGCGCCGGAGAAACCATGCGCGGGTCGTAGAGCCACCCGGCAATGAGGTCGCCCGCCGTGTGCGAGACCTGGGCCGCCATGAGGACCACCGGCGGCAGCGAAATCACCGCCACGAGCAAGACGTACACGATTGCATCGAAATCGTGGGAGAGTCGAAACGCCGTGGGGATCGCAAGCACGCTCAGGACCGCGATGACCACTGTCATGTATGCGATGGCCAACGGCACGGAGGGACAGCCGTCCGTGAACCGGTGGATAACGGCGCCCGCGGCGCACAGCAATGCGCTTGCGATCAGCAATGTGACGATAAGCACCACGTTTGCCCCTCTCCGCCGGCAGCTTCCGGCGGCGGGCCGCGCATCCGCTACCGCATTTCCTGGCCGCCGGTAACGTTGATCGCCTGGCCGGTCATATAGCTGGAATCGTCGCTTGCCAGGAAGACCACCACGTTGGCGATGTCCTCATACTGACAAGACCGCTTCATCGGCACCTGGTCGATGTACTTCTGCCGGACTTCCGCCTCGCTGATGCCCTGATTCGCCGCGTATTGCTTGAACAGGCTGTTCACCCACAGGGGCGAGTCGAGCAGGTTGCCCGGGCACACCGCGTTGACGCGCACGCCCTGCTCCGCGTACTCCAGCGCAAGGCTCTGGGTCAGCCCGATGCCGCCGAACTTGGCCGCGGCGTAGGCGCTGTTCTTGAAGCTGCCTTTCTTGCCCGATTTGGAATTGACCTGGACAATCGAACCTTTGCCCTGCGGGAGCATGACGCGCGCCGCTTCGCGGGCCGTCAGGAAGTACCCAACGAGGTCCACGTCGATCACCTTGCGCCATTTTGCCGCGTCGAACTCGATGGAATCGCCCGAAATCAGGATGCCCGCGTTGCAGACCATGATGTCGAGGCCGCCCAGGATTTCGACTGCGTCATCCAGCGCGGCGCGCACTGCCGCCGCATCCGTAACATCCACCACCCCCGCCGCCGTCCGGCGCCCGGTGGCTTCGGCCACCTGCCTGGCCGTGCCTTCGATGACCTCGCGGTTGATGTCCCAGCCAACGACGTCGCAGCCTTCCCGCGCGAGCCGCTCGAAAAGCGCCGCGCCCAATCCCTGCGCCGCCCCGGTGATGATCGCTTTCTTGTCGTTCAGGCGTTCCATTAGATGAACTTCTCCAGCAAGGCCGCTTCCGCCTCTTTAGTCCAGGCCCCTTCCGGGCTCAGCTTGTCTTTCAGTTCCGGAATCCGTTCGGGAATTTCCTCCAGTGCCATCAAGGGCAGCTCGGGAATCTGCGTGTAGATAACCGTCTTCCCGGGATACTTTGCGTCCTTCACTGCCTTCAGGCCCGCATGCGCGGCGCCCAGGCCGCCGATGGCCGCGACGCTCCGGTTGCTGTCCAGTTCGCCGGCCTCCACAAGTTCGAGGACCCGGCGCAAATCGCTGATCCGGCTGCCGCTGCAGCCGATGATCTTCACGCCGCGGCACAGGGCCTCCAGCGGTATCTGCGCTGTCGTGCCGATGCCCAGCCCCGCGAACACGTTCACAAACGCGTTGTCCGCCGCCAGGGAGATCGCCTGCGTCACGAGCGCGGGCACGGGCGCAAGCACCACCACGTCATCGTAGCCGTTGGGCGCCAGCGCGGCGATCCGCGCATTCATCTCCTGCTGCGAGGCGAACTCACTCGGCGCCAGCGTGATGAATTCCACGCCCTTGCCCGAAGCCATGCCGCCGAAGCGCGCCACAAGATGATCCAGACGGCCCCGATCGAGGTCCGTCACCACCACCCGTGCCGGCCCGTTCGACTTCTCGATGGCCCGCTGCACGTGCATCTGGCCCATGGGACCGCCTGCCCCGATGAAGAGCGCCTTGCCGCCCGGTTTCAGGTCGTTCCTGCGATGGATTTCCGCCAGCGCTTCCAGCGTGTCGCCGCCGCCTAGATACCGCTTGTCCTGATAGTGAATCGCGCCGACATCCAGCGTCACGTCGCCGCACTTTGAGGCCGCGCCCATCAGGAACAGGGTGCCTTTCTTGTTCAGCTTCGCGCCGAGGGCCGTCACGAGTTCCGGTGTCGGATTCGGGAGGATGATGTCGTCAAACGTGGCGTCGCCCAGCCCTTCCAGGTCCGGCCCGACACACACCGCCGCGGGAAACCGGGTCGTCCAGGCCGGGTCGTCCGAGACGAGCAGTTGCGCCGCGCCGTCCGGGACAATCCGATCCTCCAGGCAGTAGGACATCTCGACACATGCCCAAGGCTCGGCCAGCGCCGACTGGCTGTAACCGGTTTCCGGCCGCACGGGCAGCAAATAACAGCCCTCGTCCCCGGCCAACGCCCGCTCATCGAGATAGGCGTATTCCGCGAGCCCGCCCGGAATCATGTAGCCGAAGGCGAAGCCGACGCCCTTATAGTAGATGTCCGCCTGGACGATGAAGCGCTCGCCCGTCTGGAATTTCCCCTGCCAGTCCTTCCCGATCTTCACCACAGTGCAGGCGCACTCGTGCCCCAGCACGGTTGGATCCTTCTGAAGATCCCGGCCGCGCAGGCGCGGATGATTCCCGCCCTGCGCGATGATCTTCATGTCGGACAGGCACAGCCCGAGCACATCAACGCGAACCAGGATCTCGTTGTCCCTGGGTTCGCGCAACTCCACCGCCACCGGCTTGCCGTCTTTGCCGACGTTTTCCAGTCCGGCCCCAAAAACCAGCCACGCCCGATACTCTTTCGGCAATGGCGCATCCGCCTTGCGGTATTGATCGAGTTTCGACAACGCACTATCCTCCTTACTTGATAACCTTCTGGCGATACAACTCATCCGGCCTCGTGTCGATGCGGCGCACATCTTCGTCGGGCATGAACCTCGGACCGCCCAGGCTGTACGCCCCCACAATGATCCGCGAAACCTTCTCCGCCATGTCCGTGATATTCGTCACTTTCGCCGCCGTCGCGCCCAACGCGAAGAGCCCGTGGTTCTCCAGCATCATCGCCTTCGGCAGGACCCCTTCCTGTTCGACGTAGTCCCGGAACCGCTGCCGCACCTCGCGCGCCAGTACGAGGCCCGGATCCACGTACGGCACAAACACCGACTTGTGGCCCATCACCACGATGTGATCGGGACAGACCCGGCCCATGGCGGCTTCGTGCGCCTTCTTCGAGCAGAGCAGGGCATTCGTGGCTTCCGGGTGCGTATGGCCGACGAAATTGATCTCGTCGTATTGATACAGCAGCGCGTGCAGCATTGTTTCCACGGAAGGCTTCCGCTTCTCCGAGGAATCCAGCAACGATTCCCGGAGCACCCGGTCCACGTCGGCATCGCCCGCGCTCGGGTCGTCCAGAATCGCCGTCACTTTCGAAATCGACACGGCCAGAAAATCTGTCGGCTTCATCGTGGCCAAGGTCGTTCCCGAGGCCTTGATGTAGAAGCTGTCCCGGTCGATCCGGGCCGAGGTGTTGCCCTCGCCGAGAATCGCATACGTCCTCTTGGGATCCCCCAGATAATGCGACATTTCCACTAATGCTTGCAGTGCGTCTGTCATGAACGTTCTCCTGGTTGGAGCCCGGAGTATAGCAAATGCCGGGATCGCGCCCCAATTACGCCTCCCCCTCGGCCTCGGCCCCGAAGACGGACGCCCAGGCAAAACGGCGGGAAGTCTATCCCGGCGTCCTCAGTCCCCGTTCGCGGACACGCGCCCCCGTTCGCGGATACTGCGGAAGAAGCCGGTGAGCAGCCCGCCGCAGCGCTCCGCCAGCAATCCCGGAATCACCTTGGGCTGATGATTGAAGCGCGAGTCTTCAAGCAGGTTCATGAGCGTGCCGCAGCAGCCCGCCTTGGGATCCTGCGCGCCGTAGTATACCTCCTTGACCCGGGCGAGGATGATGGCCCCGGCGCACATCGGGCACGGCTCCAGCGTAACGTAGAGGCGGGTATCCTCCAGGCGCCAGCTGCCCAGATGCGCCGCGGCCGCGGTGATCGCCAGGACTTCCGCATGCGCCGTCGGATCCTGCAGGGTCTCGCGTTGATTATGACCCTTGCCGATGATCTGGCCCTCGTGGACAATCACGCAGCCCACCGGCACTTCATTGGCTTCCAGGGCGCGTTCTGCCTCCCGGATTGCATACATCATGTATCGTTCGTGTTCGTCTTGCATAGGCAGGGATTCTTGCCCTGCCCAAACCCGGAAGTCAAATTGAAACGGCGAACACGGGAGCAGCGCCTTCAGCCGTGCGCGGCCGCGCGGCGTTTCCGGAAGCCGCGTCGTCTTTGATTCAGGTTGACCCCCCTTCATTCCGTTCGTTATCATAGCTCCAGTTCCCGGTCTGGTGCCTGCGCGCAATAAGGCAGCGCGACCGGGTGTTAGTTAGAGTGCGGCCCATGGCGGTGCCGCCCCCCGGGTGCGGCACCTCAGCAGGTGGGACGGGGGTATGGATGTTTCAGCGGAAGACCGACGCTGGCCGGGACAGAGGACACGCATGCTGGACGTAAGAGAAAACGGGCTCAGCACCTATCTGGCTGAGATCTCGCGCATACCGCTTCTCGCGCCCACAGAGGAGATCCATCTTGCCCGCCTTGCGCTCAAGGGCGATGGCGCGGCGCGCCGCAAGCTCATCGTCTCCAATCTGCGCCTCGTGGTCAGCATCGCCAAGAAGTATCTCTATTTCGGCATGCCCCTGCTTGACCTCATCGAAGAGGGCAATCTCGGCCTGATGAAGGCCGTTGACCGCTATGACCCCGAGCGCGGCTGCAAATTCTCGACCTATGCCACGTGGTGGATCCGGCAGGCCATCACCCGTGCCCTCTCGAATCAGGGGCGGACGGTCCGCATCCCCGTCTACATCACGGACAACGTTGCCCGATACAAGCGCCTTGCGGACGAACTCTACATCAAGACCGGAAAGCAGCCGGAATTGGAGGAGATTGCCGGCCTGCTCGGCGTCAAAGTGCAGGAGGCCCGCAAACTGAAGGACTTTGTCGAGGCGGTCGCCCCCCTCGAGAAAGCCCAGAACACGGACACCTCCACAAACCTGTTGATGCCGGAGAATCAGGAACCCCGGACGGTGGACAAGGCCATCGAGCAGTTCGAGCTGGATCAGCAGATGGAACAGCTCATGAATCAGCTCACGGAGCGCGAGGCCAATATCGTGCGCTTCCGGTACGGCCTCGCAGACGGGCGCGTGCACACCCTCGAAGAAACCGGAAAGACTTTCAATCTGACCCGCGAACGGATCCGGCAGATCGAGAAGGATGTCATGCGCCGCCTGCGCCATTACGTTTCCGTCCATCAGGACGATTTTCAGCCCTGAGCCCTGCGAACACCCCATGACCGCACCCAAGATACAAGAAGCGGCCTCCCTGAGTGCCGATGCCCCTTACAGCCCTCGCGTTTCCTCAAATACTGTCTTCCAGGAGCCCGTGCATGGATCTTGCCCCGCTTATCCGCAATGTCCCTGACTTTCCGAAGCCAGGCATCCAATTCAAAGACATCACCACCCTCCTCCTCGAACCGGGGGCCTTTGCCCACGTGATCGATGGATGGAAGGATCGCTACGCGGACCGCGGCGTCCAGGCGATCGTCGGCGTCGAGGCCCGCGGCTTCATCTTCGGCGCGGCGCTGGCCTATGCCATGGGCCTCCCCTTTGTTCCCGCGCGCAAAAAAGGCAAGCTGCCCGCCGAGGCCATCGTCGAGGAATACGGACTGGAATACGGCACCGACAGCGTGGCCATGCACGTGGACGCCCTGACGCCCGGACAGCGCGTGCTCCTCGTGGACGACCTCCTCGCCACCGGGGGAACGGTAGCGGCGGTGGCGCGTCTCGCGCAACGTCTTGGCGCCGAAGTGGTGGAAGCGGTCTTTCTCGTCGAACTCCCCCCCTTGAAGGGGCGGGAGCGACTGGGCGAGATCCCGGTCCATTGCGAAGTCGAGTTCATGGTTGAAGAATGATGCGGCCTGCCGCATTCAACTGCACGGGTGCGCCCAACGCACCGCAAACCACTTACCTTACGGAGTACTTGTCCCATGCAACGCAATTTCCTGCCCGGAACCCAGATTGAAATCGTCAACGAGTTCCCCCGCGGCCAATTCAAGCACATCCTCTTCGATTTCGACGGCACCGTCAGCCTGCTCCGCGAAGGCTGGCAGGGCATCATGGGCCCGGTCTGCGTCGAGATGATCTGCGGCACGCATCCGCCCACCCCCGAGATCGTTCGCGAAGTCGAGGAGATGATTGACGAGACCACGGGCATCCAGACCATTTTCCAGATGCAGCGCCTCGTCGAGATGGTTCGGGCCCACGGCCTCGTGCCAGAGGATCAGATCAAGGACCCCGCCGGCTACAAGCAAGTCTACAATGACCGACTCATGGTCCCGGTCCGCGAACGCATCGCCCGCCTCCGCTCCGGAGAACTCACCCTCGAACAGGCCACCGTCAAAGGAGCCCTCCATTTCCTCAAGCTCCTCTCCCAAAAAGAAGTCGCCATGTACGTCTTCAGCGGCACCGACCGCGACGACGTCCGCAACGAAGCCAAAGAGGTGGGCGCGGCGCCCTACTTCCAGGAGATCTGGGGAGCTTTGCCCTCGGTCGAGGAATACTCGAAAGAGAAGGTCATCCGGGACATCATCGCCCAGCACAACCTGCATGGATCCGAAGTCCTCGCCATCGGAGACGGCCCGGTGGAACTCCGAAACGTCAAGGAACACGGCGGCATCGCACTGGGCATCGCCTCGGACGAGCAGAAGGGCACCGGTTGGGACGAACACAAACGCCAGCGCCTGCTGCGCGCCGGTGCGGATATTCTCGTCCCGGACTTCGCTGAGGCGGAACAACTCGTCCGTTACCTCTTCGCCGAGTAACGACCCGCAACCGCATGGATTGAAACAGCCCGGGCGAGGGAACTGCTCCCTCGCCCGGGCTGTCTGTCCCGCGTTCGGCCTCCCTGCGCTTGGACACGTTGAGCAATACTTGTGCAATCCCGACACACGCTTACCGCCGTGGAGCTGCCTGCCAGCGTGCTGCGTCCCCCTAATCCATTGTCAATCCTTCATTTAGCCTCTCCACTCAATATTGGCACGAAAAATGCTGTTAAATACCGGCGCGTGGATTGTCCGCGTCGCTTAGGGGTCGTTCTCGCCGGGAATAGGAAGGGATAGGTATGCGGATCGCGAAAAATGTTGTTGGCGTGAGCTTATTGCTCGGATTTCTCTGGGGGGCGCCCGGCGCCTCGGCAAGCCTGATCTTCGGAGGGGATAGCGGTGACTTGAGTGCCCAGATGATCATCGACTATACGGCCGATGGGCACCTGTCCGTAGTCTTGGCCAATGTTTCCAACGCGGATGTCCTGGCACCGGCCGACGTACTGACCGGCGTCTTCTTCACCCTGGCGCCTGCATCCAGTCTGGATGCGCAGTCGGCCAACGTGACCGGCGACAGCGTAATCTGGTTTGAGCCGACGCCATCCGGGGGGGATGTGGGCACGGAATGGGCCTACAAGGACGGCTTGAGCGGCATTGTGGACGGCACAAATGCGGGTATCGCAAGTGCGGGATACGACGTTTTCGGCGAGGACGATCGCTTTGACACCTCCGGTAATCTGCAGGGTCCCGCGACCCCGGATGGATTGCAGTATGGCATCACGTCTCTGGGCGACGATGTGGCGACGGGGAATACCCCCGTGACCGGCACAAACGCCCTGATTCAAAATGCGGTCCGATTCGAGTTCCTGCTGGACGGGGATTTCACCGACTATACGATCGACAACGTGTGGTTCCAGTACGGCACGGGGCTGGACGAGCCGAGCTTCGAGTACACGTACGTGCATGGGAGAAAGACACCTCCCCCGCCGCCAGTGCCCGAGCCCGCCTCGATAGTGCTGCTGGGGATGGGCGTGGCAGGCGTCCTGGTCCGGAAACGTCTCCTCGCAGCGTAGAAACGGTGGGAACGCGCGCCATGGTCCGAGGCTGAAGCGCCCGGGCCGAAAACGCGAAGATGTTCCCAGATACATTGGAATCGATAAAGAGGCCGCCCGTACCCGGGCGGCCTCTTTTGTGTGTGTCGAGAAGAAGGCCACCGCTACCGCACCGGACGTCCGGGCGGGCTCCGGCGCCTCAACACATGCCGTTCGTGCCTGCCGGGCCGCTTGCGCTATACTATGCACTATCCCCCAAGCGTTTCCGGGGGAGGGACCCCACTCAAGGAATAGACGGATGACCGCATCGAGCGACTACACGATTCATTTTGTCGGACATGGCCACATCGATCCCACCTGGCTTTGGCGGTGGACGGAGGGATACGAGGAGGTGCGCGCCACCTTCCGCAGCGCGCTGGACCGCATGAAGGAAACGCCCGGTTTCACGTTCACGGCCAGCAGCGCGTGTTTCTATCAATGGATGAAGCGAACGGAGCCCGCGCTCTTTGAGGAAATCAAACAGCGGGTGGCCGAGGGGCGCTGGGAGCTTGCCGGCGGCTTCTTCGTGGAACCCGACTGCAATGTTCCGTGCGGCGAGTCCCTCGTTCGCCATGGCCTCTATTCGCAGCGCTTCTTCCAGCGTGAATTCGGCCTCCGGGCGCGCGTGGGCTTCAACCCGGACAGTTTCGGGCACGTCGGAACGCTCCCCCAAATCCTCAAAAAACTCGGCCTGGACTACTACGTCTACATGCGCCCGTCCCCTGCCGTTGAAATGGATTACCCCGACGGTACCACCTTCTGGTGGGAGTCCGCCGATGGCTCGCGCGTCCTGGCCTGCAACCTCCTGGAATGCTACGGCGCCAACGATCAGATCGAAGCCCGGGCCATCGCGCTGCTCCGGAGTCCCTACCTCAACCCCAATCAGACGGAGATTCTGGGGTTTTACGGCGTGGGCAATCACGGCGGAGGCCCTACGAAGCAAACGATCGCGGAGATTCTGGAACTTCAGGAACGCGCGGACATGCCCAAGCTCCGCTTCTCTACTTTGCTCGGTTACTTTGACGCGTTTCAGTCCAGTGCGGCCGGCGCCCAAATCCCGGCCATTCCAGGCGACCTCCAACATCATGCCCGGGGCTGCTACAGCGCCCACGCGGAACTGAAACGCCTCAATCGCCGCGTCGAGCATGCACTAATGACGGCCGAGCGCTTCGCCACGGCGGCATGGCTGCTCGATGCCCAGCCCTATCCCCACGACCAACTCGAGAAGATGTGGAGCGACCTGCTGTACAATCAGTTCCACGACATTCTCGCGGGGACCAGCCTGGAATCCGCCTATGAGGACACCCGGGATCAGTTGGGCGCCGCCCGCCACCGCGCCGACGTCATTACGAACCAGTCCATCCAGGGCATTGCGCGCGACATCGACACCACGGCCGAGGGCAACACGATCGTCGTGATCAATCCCCTCCCCTGGCCGGTGGATCAGCCGGTGCTCGTCTCGCCCATCATCGAGCGCACCCTCGAGCAGCCGCTGCATATCGTCAATGACGATGAACTTCCCGTGCCGAGCCAGTGCGTGCGCGGCGAGCGCGTGGGCGGCAATCGTTACGTCTTCCACGCCAAGGTGCCCGCCATGGGCTACCGCCTCTTTCACGCGCGCAGCGGCGTCCAGCCCAATAAGGCGCTCCACACCCTGAAGGCCGCCCGTGACTTCCTGGAGAACGACTGGTGGCGCATCGAGATCGACCCGCACCACGGCCACCTCTGCCGCCTCTTTGACAAGCACCGGCATCTCGAAGTGCTCTCCAAAGGCAACGTGCTGGCCTGCCTCAACGACATGTCCGACACCTGGAGCCACGGCATCGACGAGTACCGCGTCGAGGCCGGCCGCTTCGGCGCGCCTGAGCTGACGCTTGCCGAGAATGGCGACGTGCTCGCCAGCATTCGGATCACCTCCCGCTTCGGCAATTCCACCGCCATTCAGGAACTCACGCTGTACCGGGAATCGGAGATCATCGACTGCCAGCTGCGCGTCAATTGGCAGGAGCAATACCGCATGCTCAAGCTCGGTTTCGAGACGCGCATCGCCGGCGGCATCGCCACGTACGACACTTCGTACGGCCATCAGGTGCGCGACACGCGCGGCCACGAGGAACCCGGTCATCAGTGGCTCGATCTGACGGGCGTCCTCGACGGGCTCCCCTACGGCCTGGCGATTCTCAATGATGGACAGTATGGCTTCGACGTCCTGGAGGGCACGATGCGCGTTTCGCTGCTGCGCAGCCCGGCCTATGCCCATCACGATCCCGCCCGCTTCGACGCCTCCGCCGGTTATTCCATCATGGATCAAGGCTGGCACCGCTTCCACTTCCGCCTCGTGCCGCATGCCGGCCCGTGGCAGGATGCCCGCGTCGTCAAGCAGGCCTGGGAACTCAACGAGCCGCTGATTGCCCACCCCGAGTCGGCCCACCCCGGCAAATTGCCCGCACAACACACGCTCTTCGGCACGGAGGCGGACAATGTCCTGCTCAGCGTCGTCAAGCACAGCGAGGACGGCGAAGACCTTGTGGTGCGCGGCTACGAGACCGCGGGCCGTCCCGCCGACACGACCCTGCACATCCCGCTGCTGGACAAGTCTTTCTCCCTGCATTTCGCGCCCCATGAAATCAAAACGGTTCGTATCGATCCGAAGACCTGGACCCAGCACGAAGTCAACCTGCTGGAAGAATAGAGTCCCTCATGATTGTTCCATTCCCCGGGAGGCCGAAGATGAACCTAGAACGCGTCGAAGAGTTGTGCCTGAATTACCTCGGCCAGAGCAGCAACCCGCTCGTGCCGCTGAATACGCTCCTTGAACACTGCCGGCGCGACCCGCTCTGCGCCCAGCTCCAGGAAAAGGAACTCAGCGAATTCCTCAAGCATCACGAGCTCGTGCACGTGGTCGAAGCGCCCGAGGTGGAGACACAGGACGCCGAGTTCTTCGCGGGCATGGGCATCATCACGGGACCGCGGGCCATCCTCAAAGGCCGCTTTCCTTCCCGGGAAGAGATTGCCGCCACGTTGCAGGAGCACCTCACAAGAATGACCGACGCGCTGGCCGCGGCGCTGGAAGAAGCGCAGCGCGAGGAATTCGAGCCCGAAGCCATACGCCAGCTCAAAGAGGCCATGGGCAAGGCGGACGCCCTTAAAGACAAAGTCGACAAACTCCTCTGATGCCTGTGACAAAGCCGCTGATCCGCGGTAGGATTGACGAGGTACGCACACGATGACCCCTTGCCTGCTCTTGCTTCTTGCCCTTGCCGCAACTCCTCATGCCTCGGTTTTGAACGCTCCCGACAATGTGTGGGACGCCGCGGTCGAAGACATGAACGGCGACGCTTTCCGCGAAGTCTTCGTGCTGACGTGCGACGAGAAGAGCCGGCCCCTGCGCAAGGCCGTCTGCGCCTACGTCGCGGATGCATCGGGGGCCTACCCCTCCTCGCCCACATTCACCCTGCTGCTCCCGGCCTCCATCGGTTCTCTGTTCTTCGCCGAAGTGGATGGGGTTGCGCCGCGCGAGTTGATTGCGCTCGATGGCGGCGGCGCCGCCATCTTCCGCTTCACGGGGACGGCCCTGGAACCCGCCGGCAACAGCGCCTTCCCGTCACTGCTGCCGACCGGATCAAAAGAGCCGCTCTTCCTCAAGGACGGCGCGCTCGATCTGGACGGCGACAAAATCGACGAATGGCTGATTCCCGTGCCCACCGGCTTTGAACTGCGGCATGCCGGCGGCGCCGTCGCGCCCATTCCCGGAGACGTCATCAGCGAAGTGCGGCGCGCCAACGACCTCTTTATCATTCATCACCTCCCCGCCTACTACGCCTTCACCCTTGACGGCCAGACCACAAAGTCACTGGCTTGCTGCAGCGATGAATACGCCGACTTCTCCCATGGCCCCGGCTGGAAAGAGCACTCCCGATTCAAAATCCCGCTCAACGTCGAGGAGAAGTGGGATGCCAGTTCGAAGATGGCCGACATCAACAATGACGGATTCCCCGACCTCGCCGTCACCCAGACCCGCGGCACGATTCACCTGGAGGCCGTCAGCCATCTCTACATCGCCAGCGCACCCTTCATCTACCCCGAAAAGCCCACGGCCACCTTCGCCACGAAAGGCGGCATCTCCACCCCCGAACTGGTGGATATTGACGGCGACAAGCGCCTCGATGTCCTGCTCATCAGCGTGCCGCTCGGCCTCAAGAACTTCATCAACTTCTTCCTGCGCGGGAAGCTCTCCGTGGACGCCCAGGTCTACCTCTTCAACGGCGCCGGTTTCGGCGAAGCGCCGGCCTTCGAAACCACCCTCACGATGGACGCGCCCGAAGGCCGGGAGCAGGTCGCCTATGCCATGGGCGACTTCAACGGCGACGGGAGGCAGGATATTGCCTTCGGACAATCCGCCGATCAGATCGGCGTGTTCGTCGGCGAACCGGGCCGGTTCATCTCTTCGAAACCCTGGGCAAGCCTCAACCTTCCCGCGTTCGGCCTCGCGCGGACAGTCGTCCTCAACGAGAAGCCGGCCAAGGATCTCCTGGTCCTGCATCCCAGCGGCAAGAACGCCAAGCGGGTCGACGTCATCGTCTTCTGATGGAGCAGGCGCACAGCCAGACGAGTCCTGCCGGCCTCCCGGACTAAACCTCTTTGCCAGAGGTGTTTCGCCAACAAGAGAAGTTGTACTATCCCGACACGCCGGCTTGGAGATGTATCGCGATGGCAGCAGTGTTCAATTTGTTGAGTGCGTGGTGGATTGTCCTCGCCGAAATGGCGCCCTACCTCCTCTTTGGCTTTCTCGTTGCCGGATTCCTCTCCGTCCTCATTTCGCCCGAGTGGGTGGAGCGGCATCTCGGCGGGCGCGGCATCAAGGCGGTGGCCAAGGCCGCCGCCTTCGGCGTTCCCCTCCCCCTCTGCTCCTGCGGCGTCATCACCGTGGCGGCATCCATTCGCAAACACGGCGCGAGCCGCGGCGCAACCGTCGCGTTCCTGCTTTCCACGCCGCAGACCGGGGTGGACTCGATCTTCGCGACCTACGCCCTGCTCGGGCCGGTCTTCGCCCTCTACCGCCCGATCGTCGCCTTTGTCACCGGCATCTTCGGCGGCATGGCCGCGTCGCTCTTCGAGCGCGAGGCGGATTCCGGCAGCGAGCATGAAAAGGACACGTGCACGGAGGCGTGCTGCACAAAGCAGCCCCAGAGCAACGCCGTATTCCGCGCCCTCCACTACGGATTCGTCACGCTGCCCGCCGACCTCGTCAAAGCGCTCCTCCTCGGCATCATCATCGCCGGCGTGCTGTCCGTCTTCCTCTCCGAGGACCTGCTCGCGCCTTATCTCGGCGGCGGGATCGGCGCCATGTTCGTCATGATAGCCATCGGCATCCCCGTCTACGTCTGCTCGACCGCCTCCATCCCCATCGCCCTCGGCTTCATGCATCTCGGCATCTCGCCCGGCGCCGCGCTGGCCTTTCTCATTTCCGGACCCGCCACGAACGCCGCCACGATCGCCGTGGTCTGGAAAGTGCTCGGGCGGCGTATCGCCATCATCTACTTGCTGACAGTGGCGCTTGGCGCGCTGGCTGCCGGGCTCTCCCTCGATCTGCTCTACAACGTCCTCCCGTCCGCACGCCTTGAACTCACCCAGCACATCCATCAGCACAGCGTCGGGTGGCTGAGCCACGTCAGCGCGGTGGCCCTGCTGCTGGTTTTGGCCAACTGTCTGCTGCGAGGCCGTCCCGCGGCGGTCGCGGGCGAAGCCGCAGAAACCACAAGGGAAGGCTCCATGCACACCTCTGTTACGCTCCAGGTCAAGGGCATGAGTTGCAGCCACTGCGCAAACGCGGTTGCGTCCACCCTGGGCGCCATCGCGGGCGTGAAGGAAGCGCGGGTGGATTTGGCCACCGGCCAGGCGCTAATCTCCGGGGAGGATGTTGACATCGGCGCGCTGACGCAAGCGGTGAAGGATCTGGGATACGATGCGTCGCCGGCGGGCGAACATTGACGCCGGACCGCTTCTGCGTACAGAATTGTGTCGCGCCTCTTGTCAGGGGGAACGTTGTTCGCTATAATCTATCACTTGACTAATCTCGCTCTCGTATAGGCGGAGAGACTGTATACATGCGACATGGCGCGAGTCTGCTGGCTTCCCTGGAAGGGATGAGCCGTGCTGCGTTTCGCATTGCCCGGGAACTGGCCAACAACAGCCGATCCGGGTTGACGGTCCGTTTCCTTTCCAAGAAACTCGAGATGGCCCAGGAAGAGGTCGAGTACCTCATCGACATCAACCACCGCCTGATGTTCACCGACCTCACGAAGATCAAGGTGGTTCCCGAAGGCTACAACACGATCAAGCGGATCAGCGACGGCCTCGAAAACCACGGGGACATCCCCTCGCTCACCCGCCGGATCAAGGCGCTCACGCCGCACGAGTTCCGGAAGCTGGAAGAACTGCTCGGCTCGGACCTCCCCCTGACGAAGAAGAGCGCGGCGGAGCAGCTCATTCAAAGCTGCTACCTCCATCCCGATTCGCTCGTGACGTACGTGGCCACGCGCGGCTTCTCCGACACGGCGCGCGAGATCTTCGACGTGCTGTGGCAGTCGAAGAACGGCGTCCTGCCCGTCTCGCAGATCCGCGCCGCGAACGCGCATACGGAGTTCGAGGTCGAACAGGCGCTCTGGGAACTCTTTCAGGGCTTTGCCTGCTACGAACTCTTCCGATTCGACGCCGAAGACCGGCTCGTCCGCATGGTTGCCCTGCTCTCCGAGATCCGGCAGTTGCGGGAGACCCTGGCCAACGACAGCGGCGGCGCGAAACGGCTCAAGCCGATCAAGGGAAAGCCCCTCCCCGTGCACAGCCGGGGCCTCGAATTCTCGGACACGATCTGCCGCCTCGTCGCGGCCATCGCCGCCCGTCCGGTGCGCCTGCGCGGCGACGGCGACCTCTTCCGCGAAGATCGCCGGCGGCTCGCCGAGATCTGCACGGAAGAAGCCGATCCCTCCTTGAACACCTGCCTGTGGGTTGCGGAAGGCGTCGGGTGGCTCGCGCGCGTCGATGACACGCTCCGCGCGGGCAAGCTCGACGCACTGCTCAAGCTCGACCGCGTCAGCCGCCACCGCGTAATCTGTGAATGGCTCCTGTCCAAAGGCGACGAAGCCGCATCGCGCAAAGTCATGGCCGGGCTCCTCGACGAAATGCGTTCCGGCGCCTGGTACGAATCGACGGTCTTTGTCGCTTTTGCCTCCGACGCGGGCGGCGAACAGGATCAGCCCACGCTCAAGCCCGTCGGCGCTCACTGGCAGTACGTAAGCCCGCGGGTGAGCGGCCAGTTGGAGACCCGTCTCACGCGCTCCCTCGAGGAAACCTTCTTCTGGCTCGGCATTGTGGATCGCGGGGTCTTCGAGGGCGAAAGCGTCTTCCAGATCTCGCCCCTGGGCGAGGCGATCCTCTGCAACACGAACCCGCTCGAATTGAACGAGCTCTTCCCGCCGCGCAAGGGCGAGTTCATCGTCCAGCCCAACTTCGACATTGTCGTGCCCACCCAGGACATGGACCCGCTGCTCACAGTGCCCCTGGATCAGTTCGCCGTTCGCGCAAGCACGGGGCAAGCCACGGTGTACCACGTGAGCAAGGAGAGTTTCACCCAGTCCGTGCAGGAAGGCCACGACCCCAATGCGTTCGTCGAGTTCCTCATGGCGCACAATCGCGGCGACGGCCTGCCCACGAATGTCCTCACCACGCTCGAAGACTGGCGCGGCGCGATGAAGCGCGTGCGCTTGCGCACCCTCCACGTCCTCGAGAGCGACGACCCCCTGGTCATCGCCGACCTCCTGCACCGGCGCCGCCTGAGCAAGCACTTTGTCGCCGTGGATCCCAAGAAGCTCCTTGCCTACACCGGCATCTCCAAGACGGAACTGGACAAGGCCCTCGAAAAGGACGGCTTCATCGTCGAATAGAATTGCATCGTTTTTTGTTCCCGCCGTATAATCCTCTCCGCGTGAAGGAAGGGATACACACTTTGTCTGGAACGAACGCTGTATATGCCGATGCCGGCCAGAGCTACGTGCTCGGCATTGCCCTGCTGGTGCTGCTCCTTTTCGCCGCGGCCATCCTCGTGGAATACTCCCGGCGCTGGCGGGACCTCCGCAGGCAGATAGCGGCGGAATGGGTCACCCTGCGGGAACTTGCGCGCGAGAAAGAGCTCTCGGGTGAGGCCTGGGACGCGCTCGAACGCCTGATCCGGGACTACGCACCAAAGTCCCCCCTGCGCACCGCCACGATTCGACAGCAGTTCGACGAGTGTGTCGAGCAATCCATCGCCGCGGTCTCGGCCCGGCACCCGCGCCACGTCATCGAGAAGCAGGGCCAGGTCCTGCATGACGTCCGCACAATCCTCGGCCTGGATTACGTCCCGATCGGACAGCGCATCCACTCCACCCGCGAACTCCATATCGGCCAGGCCATCTGGATCGCGCGCAACGACGGCGGTCAGGGAGACTGGTACCGTATGGCCGTTGTCTCGCGCAATGAGGCCTTCTTCCATCTCGCGCCCCACGACCCCGGACAGCCCCCGATGCTCAAGGCCGGCGACACGGTCCGCTGCCGCATGTGGCGGGAAGAGGACGCACGCTACGGCTTCGAAGGCTATATTGACGCCATCGAGGACAACCCGCCGCTGTGGACGCTCCCACACACCACGGAACTCAACCGGCTGCAATCCCGCGCCCATTTCCGAATTCACTTCGACCAGCACGCCAATCTGGCGATTCTCAACGCCCCCATCGACGGCGACCTCTCCGACCTGGCGGAGCGCCAGCCCATCCTGCGGCTGCGCGGACACATAACCTCCCTGAGCGGCGGCGGCTTCGCGATGATCGTCACCCAGCCGGTTCCCAAGCAAGTGCTCCTGCGCGTCGTTCTCGAACTAGGCCCGGAAATCGGCCCCCTCGAAGTCACGGGGAGCCTCGTCGCCTCGTCCCTGCTCGCCGCGGGACGGCACCTGCTCCGGGCGGCCTTCGTGGGCCTGTCCGATGAGAACCGCGAAATCATCACCCGCTACATCTTCCTGCAACAACAACCGATTCGCCAGGCGGAAGCCGCTTCCGTCTCGCATGCGGAGTGAGTCTCGCGTGGATCTTCTGCCGCAAGCATGGCGCAGCCTTCAGCGAAACCGCGTCCCGGTCTTCTGCTACATCCTCCTGACGCTGCTCATCAGCCTTGCCTACCGGCTCTCCGACATCTACGTCGGAACCCTCTTTCCCAAGGACAACCCACCCGCGTGGCTCTATGCCTTCGTTGTCTCCCGTGATGTGGTGATGGCCACGATCCTGAGCGCGATTCAGGCCATCGTGTTCGCGGCCATGGGAAAGGAAATCGACCGCCCCCTCTGGAAATCGCCCAACTGGCGCGACGCAACCACCCGTTTCTTCCTCATCTGGTTCATCCTCAACCTGCTCAGCATCACGGTTATCCGGCTCCAGATCCGCGCCAACGCGCTTGGCTCCGATGAGGCCATCTTCGCCCTGGAATTCTGCCTCCTGCTGCTCTATCTCTTCGGCCTGCCGATTGGCGCCTGCGTCATGCACTGGGGACGCCTCAACTGGGCCGAGCTGCCCGAAACACTCGCGCCGATTGCGCGCCTGTTCTCGCTCACCCTCCTCGTGCTGCTCCTGGATGCCCTGCAATGGCTCCTGCACGTCACTTCGCCCCTCGTACCCATCGAGAACAAAGTGCTGCAGGCCCTCGCGGTCACGGCGATGGACCTCCCCTATCCTTTCCTGGACTGTCTCGCCTTCGCCGTCATGTGGCGCATCTGCATGATCTACCGCGACGGCGCCTTCGAACGTTCCAACAACGACTTCGATCTCTAAGTGCGCCTTGAAGTCCCCGGCACGCCGTGAAACAATATTCTTAACGCGATCTTTTGAGGACCATGACATGCACATCCGCCTGCCATACGGCACGGAACACCTCGAAGCCGAACTGACGTGGGGTCGCCACCTGGGCACCCTCGATATTGCCGACGCGCCCGCCATCGACAACATCGCCGCGGCCGCCCGCCGCGCCATCGAAACGCCCATCGGACTCCATGCCGGCCTCGGGGAACTCGTCCAGCCCGACGACACGGTGGCCATCGTGGTCTCCGATGCCTTCCGCCACACCGGCATCGATCAGATCCTCCCCACCCTCATCGACCTCCTCAACCGCGCGGGAATCCGCGACGAGGACATTCTCTTCACGTTCGCGTCCGGCACACACCGCCCGCCGACGGAAGCGGAACAAGCCCGCATTCTGGGCCAGGCCGTCTATGACCGCTTCCGCGGCCGCGCCTTCCTGCACGACCCGCACGACGAAGACAACCTGCTGTTCATGGGTTACACGTCGCGCGGCACCCCGGTGAAGCTCAATCGCCGCGTCCAGGACTGCGATCACGTCATTGTCACCGGCGCCGTGGTCCTGCACTACTTCGGCGGATTCGGCGGCGGGCGGAAATCCATTCTGCCCGGCATCGCCAGTGCCGAGACGATTGCGCGGAACCACGCCCTCAATCTCGATCCCGCCCAGGACCGGCTCAATCCGGCCGTGCGCATCGGCGCCCTGGACGGCAACCCCGTGGCCGAAGACATGCTCGAAGCGGCCCAGCTCGCCAAAGTGGATTACGTCATCAACACTGTGCTGAATCGCGAAGGGAGGATTGCGGGGATTTTCGCGGGCGATCTCGATGCGGCCCACCGGGTCGCCGCGCAGTTCGCGCACCGACTCTTCACAGTCAACCTCAAGCGGCGCGCCGACCTCGTCATCGCCTCCGCCGGCAATCCCAAGAACTTCATCCAGAGTCACAAGGCCCTGTTCAACGCCTATCAGGCCGTCAAACCGGAGGGGCGCATCATCCTGCTCACCCCCTCTCCCGAAGGCTTCGGCGGAGACACTTTCGCGCGATGGCTGAAGCTCGGCGACCGCGCCGCCATCATCGCCGAACTCCGGAAGCGGGCCGAAATCAACGGGCAGACCGCCCTTTCCACGATTGAGAAGGCGCCCATCACCACCTTCATCACGGAACTCCCGGAAAAGGATGTCGCCATCCTGGGCGGACGCAAGGCGGAGTCGCTCCAGCAGGCCCTCGAGTTCGTCCGGCGCGATTTCAATCAGGCGGACGTCAAAGAACCCGCCTACTATGTGATGCCCTCCGCCTCGTATACCGTCCCGCTTCCCGCCTGACGCAACGCCTCCTTGCAGCGTCCCGCTCCGCCCTGCTACGATCCTCGCCGTGGCCTGGACGAATGCATTCCCAACGTTCTGGGCAGGGAGACGCCATGAAAATCACCATCGTTGGCACCGGGTATCAGGGCCTGGTGGTCGGCACCTGCCTCGCCGAGAACGGCCATCAGATCACCTGTGTCGATCGCGACGCCGAGCGCATCAAGAACCTCTCCGAGTACCGGATGCCGTTTCATGAACCCGGCCTCGAGGAACTAGTCACCCGGAATCTGGAAGAAGACCGCCTGGCGTTCACCACCGACCTCTCCGAGGCCGTCGCCGATTGCCTCATGGTCTTCCTCTGCGTCGGCACCCCGGCCAAGAGCAACGGCGAGTATGACCTCTCCTATCCCCTGGCCGCGGTCAAACAAATCGCACAGGCCATGACCGGCTACCGCATCATCGTCAACAAGAGCACGTGCCCCCCGGGTTCCTGCGAAACGATGGAAGCGGTGCTCCGGGAGAACACGGAACACGCCTTCGACGTCGTGGCCAATCCGGATTTCCTCAAGGAAGGCGCGGCCATCGACGACTTCATGCGCCCCGACCGCATCGTCGTGGGATGCTCCGACGTTCGCGTCCGCGAAATCCTCAAGGAACTCTACAGCCCCTTCCTGCGCACCGGGCGGCCGTTCCTCGTCATGAGCCAGCGCAGCGCCGAGATGATGAAGTACGCCGTCAACGTCATGCTCGCCGCACGCATCTCCCTCATGAACCAGCTCGCCGACATCTGTTCCGCCTACGACGCCGATATCAATGAAGTCCGCGAAGCTCTGGGTTCCGATTCCCGCATCGGCTCCACGTTTCTATTTCCGGGCATCGGCTACGGCGGTCCCGGACTCCCGCGCGACGTCGCCACCTGCGTCCGGCTCGCCCAGGACAAGGGCGTCGTCTGCGACCTCATCGAATCCATCAACAATGTCAATACGCGCCGCAGGGAACACTTCCTGCAGACGATTCTCGACTATTACGGCGACGGCATCCGGGAGAAAAAGATCGCCCTCTGGGGCGCCAGCTTCAAACCGCGCACCGACGACCTCCGCGGCGCGCCCGCCCTCTTCCTGATCGATCACCTGCGCGCCGCCGGCGCCCGGATCGTGGTCTTCGATCCCACCGCCAGCACCAAGCTGCGCGAGCGCTACGGCGACAATATCGAAGTCGCGCCCAAGTATTTCTCCGCGCTGCAAGGCGCCGACGGCCTCATCATCGTCACGGAGTGGAACGAATTCCGGCGGCCCGACTATGATCGCATGGGCGCGCTCATGCGCGAAAAGGTGATCTTTGACGGACGCAACCTCTATACACCACAAGTCATGAAATCGCACGGATTCCGCTATTTCAGCATCGGACGTCCCGCCGTTTGAAATCGCTCATTCGTTCGCGCCATTTCCCAATCCACCGCAAGGATGCCCAATGGAATTACGCACGGAATTTGTAGGGCGGCGCTGCCGGCCCCTCGAGATCGAGCTGACGGCCAGGCAAATCATGAACTTCGCTGCCGGAACCGCCGATCCCAATCCCTGCCATCTCGATGATGAACGCCCCGGCGGCATCATTGCGCCGCCCATGCTCGCCACCGCCCTCACCTGGAACATCTCCTCGCGCCTCGCGCAGTTCTGGGAAGCCGAGGATTTCCCCGCCGAAGTCCTGACACGCCAGGTGCACTTCAGCGAAATCCTCGCGTGCCATCGCCCCATGCGCCCCGGCGACAAACTGCGCATTGAAGGCGAGACGAAGGCCATTCTCCCGCATCGCGGCGGCACCCATCTCATTATGGAATACCGCGCCACCGGCCCGGACGGGCAGCCCGTCTTCTCCGAATTCGCCGGCGCCCTGCTCCGCGGAGTCCGCTGCGTGGGGCCCGGACGCGGCGCGGAGGACATTCCGCCCATGCCCGAGCCGCCCGAGGCCGGCGCCCCCCTCTGGGAAAAGGAAATCCACATCGGACCGCTCGACGCCCATATTTACGACGCGTGCGCGGACATTCATTTCCCCATTCACACCTCGCCCGCATTCGCACACGCGGTCAAGCTGCCCGGAACCATTTACCACGGCACCGCAACCCTCTCCCAGGCCCTGCGCGAGATCGTCGCGGCCGAAGCCAACGGAGATCCCGGACGCGTCCGCCAGGTCGGCGGTTATTTCGCGGGCATGGTTCCCCTCAATTCCTCCATCCGGATCCAGGCGCTCGCGCGCATCCCCGAAGCGAATGGGAGCCTCGTCCACTTTTCCGTCTTGAACCAGGACGCAAAACATGCGATAAAGAATGCCTGGGTTAGATTGAACGCCGGATGAGCACAGAGCTATGAGTTCCGAAGATCCAACGCTGTTGTGGCACTACGTGGATTACTGGGCCGCCAGAAATCCCCAGGGGGACGCGCTCGTTTTCGGCCAGACCCGCCTCACCTGGGCGCAGTTCCGCGAACGGGTCAACCGCACGGCGGAAGCCTTCCTGGAACTCGGCGTCGAACCCGGGGACCGCATCGCCATCGTCTCCACGCCGCGTCCGGAATTCCTCATCACGTTCATGGCGGCCTCCAAGATCCGCGCAATCTGGCTCGGCATCAGTCCCAAACTCTCCCTGGACGAACTCCGATACGTCGCAGGAAACGCCCAGCCATCCCTGCTCATCACCGTCAATGCCTACGCCGGCGTGGACCTCATCGGACGCGCACTGACCCTCCAGCAGGAATTCCCCAGCATCGCCGAGGTCCTCGTCATCGGCGAAAGCCCGGAAGACGTCCCCGAGTTTCACGCCTTCACCACCCACGCGCGATCCGGCTGGGGCGATCTCCTCGCGCAGCGCGCCGCCGAAAGCAGCGATGAAGACGAAGCGCTCCTCATGTACACCTCGGGCGCCACGGGAAAGCCCAAAGGCGTCCTCCACACGCACCAAACCGTCATGCTCAACGCCGCCATCGAGGCGGAACATTTTCGCCTCGATGCCACCAGCCGCTTCCTGCTCCACTTCCCCATCAACCACGTCGCGGCCGATGTCGAGATAGGCTATGCGTCCGTCCTTGCCGGCGCTGCCATCATCTTCATGGAGCACTTCGAGGCCGATGCCTCGCTGGATCTGATCACGCGTGAGGCCATCACAATCCTGGGCCAGGTGCCCACGATGTACATCATGCAGATCCAGTCGCCCCGCTTCGCCCAAATGGACTGGCGGAATATCCGCACCTTCGTCTGGGGCGGCGCGGGCGCGCCCGCACCGGTCCTGGACGCGCTAAGGGACATCGCGCGCCGCACCGGCGCCCGTATCGTCACCGGCTACGGCTCCACCGAACTCTGCGGCTTCGTCACCTTCGCCACCTCGCACGACGGCCAGGACCGCCTCGCGGGAAGCGTCGGCAAGAGCGTGCCCCCGTATGAACTGCGCATTGTCGGACCGGATCGCCAGACGCTCCCCAACGGCCAGATTGGGGAACTCGCCTTCCGCGGGCCCGTGGTTATGAAAGGGTATCTGAATGCGCCCGGCCTCACCGCCGAAGTGATCGACGACGACGGGTGGTACTACACCCGTGACCTGGGTTCCATGGACGACGATGGATTCATCTACCTCTCCGGGCGAAGCTCCGAAATGTACAAGAGCGGCGGAGAAAACGTCTTCCCCCGGGAAATTGAGGACGTCCTGAACACGCATCCCGCCGTGCTCTATGCCGCGGTCCTCGGCGTTCCCGATCCCGTCTTCGGCGAAGTGGGGCATGCCTTCATCATGTTCAAACAGGGCCAAAGCGCCGAACCCGAAGCGCTCCACGACTTCTGCCTCGAACATCTCGCCAACTTTAAAGTGCCCAAGCACTTCTCCATCCGCACCCAGCTCCCCCTCCTTCCCAGCGGCAAGGTCAATAAGAGCCTCCTCCGCTGAGCCGCGACACCCGCCTCTCGACTGGCCAAAGCCCTCCCGACTGTGGTACAAATTCAGTTGGCGATTGGCGTTAGGACTCGCAGGAATCAACACCCCCATGCTCAAGTGGCTGCTGGCGCTCGCGGCAATGTTCGCGGCATGTTCTGCCGTTGCACAGGACAAACCTCAGCCCACGGAGATTGGCGGGATTCCATGGACGCCGCCGCCTCCCCGGCCCATGCCCAAGGTTATCTACGGAACGGATGACCGCCTCGATCTCTATCAGGAAACGGATCCGCAGCGCGTGAACTGGGCAGCATCCACCTGTGCGCTCGTCTCGACCGCGCTGGTCACCCAGAACCCGGACACGACGTATACCGTGACCGCCATGGCCTATCAGCATCTGGGCGTGCCGGCATGTCCCGAGGAACCCTACGGCGACCAGCCGGTCATCGGTTTCTGCACGGGCTTCGTCGTGGGCCCCGACCTCGTGGCCACCGCCGGCCATTGCTACAGCGCCTCCAATTTCGCCAATACCACCTTCATCTTCGGCTTCGTCATGACCGGACCGGACACCCCCGTGCTTACGTTCACTCCTGATCAAGTGTATCGCGGCGTGGAAGTGGTGGCACGGCACCGGGACGATGTCTACGACTACGCCATCGTGCGCGTGGACCGAACCATCACTGCCCCCGGCGCGGTTCCCCTCCCCCTCCGCCGCGACGGCGCGCTCGACGTGGGCGCCCATGTCGGCGTCATCGGGCACCCCTCCGGCCTCCCCATGAAGCTCGCCTTCGGCAATGAGACCGTCGTCCGAAAGAACGAGAGTCCCGGCTTCTTCGTCGCCAATCTCGATACGTACGGCGGCAATTCCGGCTCGCCGGTCTTCGATCCCGTCACCGGGCTGGTCGAGGGCATCCTCGTGCGCGGCGCGACGGATTACATCGGCGTCGGGGACTGCTTTGTAAGTTACGTCGTCCCCGACGATGGGGGACGCGGCGAAGATGTGAGCAAGAGCGTCTCCTTTGCGAATTACGTCCCCGAGTTCATCTCGGGCAGCGGAATCCTGAAGCTGAACAAGGCCGCATTCCTCTGCGCCGACTCGATCCTGATCGAGCTCACGGACATTGACCTCAAAGGCGCAGGCGCAACGCCCGTCGCAGTGGCCGCCTCGGGCGGCGATGCCGAGGAATCCGTGTTGACCGAGACTGGCTCCGGCACCGGACGCTTCACCGGCGCCATCCTGCTGGGACCCGGCGCTATCTTCCCCGGCAACGGCGCCATCGAAGCCCTCGAGTCCGAACTCATCACCGTAACCTATCAGGACGCCAGCGACGACTCCGGCAACCCCGCCACGACCCTCGCCACCGCGCCCGTGGATTGCACGGCCGCAACCATCTCCGGGGTAACCGTTACGGAAATCTACGGGAGCCTGGCCACGATTGCGTTCACCTCGAATGAAACCACCACTCCCATGATCTCGTACGGCCTCGCCTGCGGTTCCTGGTTGGCCGCCCAGAGTGGCCTGCCGGCCAGCACGCACACCCTGCATCTCTCCGGACTCAGCCCCAACACCACCTACTACTTCGCCGTGCAGACCACGGATGTGCCCGGAAACTCCGCCGTGGACGACAACGGCGGCGCCTGCTACTCCTTCACCACGACCCGGCAACAGCCCTACATGACCGAAGTCTTCACCGCGGGCGAGAGGCCCTTCGACCTCGATTACACGACCCTGACCTTCGTCCCGCTCGAAAACGCGGACGGCTACAGCGTCTGTGCGCACAGTGCGCAAGTCCTGCCCAGCGACCCTGCCGGTGGCACCCTGCTCTCCCTCACGGACGACAGTTTCGCGGAAGTGTCCCTGGCGGGCGGAAATCCGGTGATTCTCTACGGCCGGACTTATGACCGGATCTTCGTCGGGAGCAATGGCTATCTAACCTTCAACTTCGGCGACGACACGTACACGCCCCTGCTCCGCAATCACTTCGCCATTCCCCGCGTTTCGCCACTCTTCAACGATCTCAATCTCAGCATCCGGGGCAGCGTCTCGTGGAAAGCGTTCGCGGACCGCGTGGCCGTCACGTTCGATCAAGTGCCGGAATACGACGGCACCGGCGCCTACCCGCCTTCATTCTCAAACACGTTCCAGGTCGAGCTGTGCTTCAATGGCATCCTTCGCATCACCTACCTCAGCCTGAGCGCTTCCGACGGCATCGCCGGACTCTCCGCGGGTCAACAGGAGCCCATCGATTTCGTCTCCAACGATTTCAGCGCGTCCCCCCGATGCAGCGAGGTCGACACGGACGGAGACGAACTCTCCGACCTCGATGAATTCCTCTATGGAAACCTGGATCCGCTCAATCCCGACATGGACGGCGATGGAATGCCGGACGGATGGGAACTGCACCGGTCGCTGGACCCGCTGAATGCCACGGGAAACAACGGCCCTGCCGCGGACCTCGATGCCGACGGCCTGACGAATCTGCAGGAGTTCCAGGCAGGCACCCTCCCGGGCGTGGCCGATTCCGATCGCGACGGCGTTCCCGACGGCCAGGAAATCAGCGAGGGCGGGGACCCTGTCGAGGCCGGACGCCGCCACAACGCCGACCAAAACGAGGATGGATTCATCTCCCTGTCCGAACTGCTCCGCGTCGTGCAGTTCTTCAACTCCAACGGCGTCCACTGCGACGCGAGTACGGAAGATGGCTTTGCCGTCGGCCCGGGCGCCCAGGATTGTCGCCCCCACGACTCCGATTACGTCCCCCAGGACTGGCGCGTCAACCTATCGGAACTGCTGCGCCTCGTCCAGTTCTACAACAGCGGCGCCTATCACCGCGACTTGCTCGGAGAAGACCTCTACGCCGTTGGCCCCGCGCATTGAAGCAGCCCGCCCCGTCCGTCCCCACTCATTCAAGACGTCCGGCATGCAAACGCGTCACGGCGTCGTCGAGCCAAGCGGCGGACAGGTCGCATCCGCATCCGCGCTCTTCCGATACCGGATAATCCCCGAATCATCCGTAAAGAAGCCCTTGTCGCCCGTCACCCCATAGGTCACCGCATTCGCATTCACGGTGTAGCCGCCCGGCTTGCTCCCCAAGACATACATATACCCGGACCGGGCCTGCGTCCAGTCGCCATCCAGAAACTTCGGCGAATTCGGCGGCGGCGGGTTCGTCAGCGCCTCCCACGAGTCCGTGTAACGGCTGTTCGCCGTCTGATAGGCCACCTCCGCCCCCACGATCACCCGCAGATTCCCGATAGCCGCCGACTCGTTCGCTTGTATCCGCGACCGCAACAGGTTCGGGATTGCCACCGCAACGATCGTCGCAATGATGGCAACAACAATCATCAACTCGATTAACGTGAATCCCCGGCGTTCATTCATCGGACCAAACCCTCTCGCGCCCACGCGCCTTGTCCAGTCCCATTGCCTCACGCAGCACACACCCGAAACACCCCTCGACTCCGCCATCCCGGCGCCGCCCGCGCCTCTACGCCAACCTGCCGGCCCCATCGCCTCCATCGGCCACCTGTCCCAAGTATATCCGCGCCCCCGGGACTTATCAATCAGATCCCGAAGCTCTACTTGACCGGCCTGCGCCTCCAGGAAGTCTTCTCCAGATCCCTGCGTCGTGGCCGAGAGACTGAGGTCAACGTCGGACCATCAAGAGAAATCCGATTGCCTGAACGCCACGCCTGTGCGCTGAAAGCGCTAGAGGCAACAGCCCGGGGCAACGCCCCGGGACATCGCGACATTTCCCCATTGATACGCCCTGAGTGGGCGCAAGACATCCTGATGCCGAGACCTGGGCTCCAGACTGCCGTTGACAAGAACGTTCGGTGTATGTACACTGTACGTATGGCCATGCTGGACTTCGAGTGGGATGAAGCCAAGAACCGGGCAAACCGGCGAAAACACGGCGTCTCCTTCGAGGAGGCTCAGTCCGTGTTCCTGGATGACCACGCCATTCGTTACTTCGACACGGACCACTCGGATGACGAAGACCGTTTCATCCTGTGGGAATGAGTTGGAGGCTCAGAACCCTGGTCGTGTGTCATTGTTACCGCGCCAACGACGCGACGATTCGCATCATCTCCGCCCGTAAGGCCAACAAACGAGAAGCGTGTGAATACGTACGATTCTGGAGTTAAGAGCATGAGACAACACTACGACTTCGAAAACATGAAGGGGGAGAAGAACCCCTATGTCAATCAATTGAAGATGCCCATCACGATTCGGCTGGACAAAACGACTGTCGCCTATTTCAAGGCACTTGCCGAAGAGTCCAACATTCCCTATCAGAACCTCATCAACCTGTATCTGCGCGATTGCGCGCAACACCGCCGCAAACTCCACATGAAGTGGGCAACGTGAAACATGGTTGCCTCCCTCCTGCTACAGGGAACCGGACCGCAATCCCCAAGATAGGCCAGACACTTCCCGCCATCCTTCGAGTCTCCGCGCGCCCTCACTCCATCCCGTACTCGCGCATTTTGCGCCACAGAGTCGAGCGCGAGATGCCCAGTTCTTTGGCGGCCAGGCTCTGGTTGCCGTTGAGCCGCTCGAGCGCGCTCCGGCCGAGTTCCCGGTCCGTGATTCAAGCCACATAGATCGCCAAGAACACGAAAGATTCCTGGTTCTTTGTACTCCTTGCGCCTCTTGTGGCCAATCGTTCTTCTTTGCGCTCTTTGAGTTCTATGGGGTCAAAAAGCGCACCCTCCCGAAGCGCAGGATCATCCTGCGCCTGCGCAGAACCCGTCCTCGCCCTCGGCACACGCGTGATACCCCCCAGAAGTGAAGAACTGCACCACCCGCAGCAGTTCGGACAAGTTAATCCGCCAGTCCTGCGGATTGTAGTCGCTGTCGTGCGGCGCGCAGCTCTGGTCGCCCGTGCCCGGCGCATACCCGTCTTCCGTCCCCGCCTGGCAGTGATAATGGCCCGACGAGAACAACTGCACCACCCGCAACAATTCCGTCAGGCTGATCCGGCCGTCCTGATTCTGATCCGCGGAATGCCACGGGTCCGGCGCGCCCTCACCCTCGCCTTCCCCTTC
>CAILVY010000193.1 GCA_903837785.1 Candidatus Hydrogenedentota bacterium | reverse complement strand
GCATCGGCAGGATTCTCGGTGGACGAACCCTCATGTTTCAAGCCTGCTTCGGCATGATTACCGGTGGGTACTTCGGCATGATTTCCGGTACCTCTATTTTCCCTGCGGAACTCAGCACGCCGTCTCTGTTTGCCTTTGACACGCGCCTTCTTTTGTTCGTTCTTTCGTCTTGATTGACACAGCTCTTCATCAGACATGTGCCATTCACGCCACTGCCCAACAATCCACCTGCCTGGGTCACAAGCGGAGAAGGGCTGCAAATCGGGAGGGGCAGCAAATATCCTGCAAGCCTTGAACTTCTTCCGTGCTTGCTGAAACGTGGACTCAGAGCAGTCAATCCGGCACTCCGCCCATGAGTACGTGAAGCCGATGTTCTGAATTGACTCCTGATCGAACTTGCTCGCCGCATAGTAGCACCGGAGCATGTCGATAAGAATCTCCTTTTCCTTGGCTGACAACACGTGCCAAGCGTCCGAGGCGAGGAGGTCATGAGGCAGAGGTACGAATCGTTCCCCATTTCCCCAAATAAAGCCCAAACGGACTCGCTTCTCCTTCTTGCCTAAGCTGTTCTTATTGTGGCCCAAGGTTTGTCTCCGGTGTGAACATGGTTTCTGATGCCTTCTGGAATTGGCACTCGCTTTCGGTGGCCGTTTCTGGCTCGGCAGACTCAAGCCACGACGGGGATTTTGAAGTGCGCTTTGCACTCCCCTGCGGCCATCGGCCCATTCTGAACGGATGAAGGGCGCAGTCTACGGACGGGCAGTCGGCAACGTACCGGGCATACCCGCCCATGCAGAGGCAACATTCCCGCTTGATAGCCTGCAACCGCGAGGGTGGGTTGTGCTCTCGGGCTGTGTCGGGCTTCCCCTCGCCCATACGCCAGGGCCACAACCGGCACTTGTCCGGCGTGGCGGTGCAATTCCGGACCTCGCCACACTCGCCGCCCACGCACTCAAGACATTTCTCCCGGATTGCACGGATCGGATTGACTTCGGGACTCACGCGGCACCCCCTTTCCCGTCGCAAGCGTCGGAGGCTTCGGGAACCTTGGCATGTTCCATGAACGCATCGTACAACTCAATGACGGTGGTTTCTTCGGGGGCCACAGGCATGCGGCGTCCGTTGGCTATCCACTCGGCAAGAGTGCGGTGGTAGCGTTGCTTCGTCTCGGGCAGATCGAAGCGGCCAAGGTAGATGCGGCGTCCGTCCAGTTCAACGAAGCCTTGCCGGGTGGGTTTGTGCAGTCGAAACTTCGGGGTGCGGATTGTCTGGGTAGCGGGCATGGTAGCGGCCTCCACAGTCATGAAACGGTTAGTACTAACCGCTTCGGTCCATGGGTTATAGCCGCACCGCCCAAAGGCGGGTATCAGGATAACTGCCTGATTCAGCTTAAATTATGAATGGCGCGCCCGGCGAGACTTGAACTCACGACCCCTTGCTCCGGAGGCAAGTGCTCTATCCAACTGAGCTACGGGCGCTTTGGAAGAACGAAGTATAGCATAGCCGAACAACGCCTGTCCATTCAGTCCATTCCGATGTTGGACTCGAGGGCAAACACGTTCGCACGGCCGTCTCCGTGGCCTCACGCGACGCTGCGTGACTCCAGCGTCTGCTGAATGATGCCGAGCAGCCGCTCCAGGGGAAAGGGCTTGCTCAGGCGGGCAAGCACGCCATCGGAAACGAAGTCTTCCACCGCTTCGTCGTGGCCCGGCCCGGACATCAGGAGAATGGGCGCGGTGATCCTTCGATCGCGAAGATGCTGAAGGACGGGCGCCCGGTCCGGCCCCAGCAGGCTTTGATCCAGCAGCAGCAGGTCCACGGGCCGGCTCAAGACCGCGGCCAGCGTCTCCAGGCCGTCGGAAGCCAGGATGGTCTCGTAACCCCGGCCGCGCAACATCTGTCCGAGGAACTCCCGCAGTTCCTCGTCCGGGTCGGCAATGAGGACGACGGGCAATTCGCGGACCCGCGCCGGGGCGGGGGCCGCCAGGGGCATGGCGTGGGCGGCGGGATGCTGTTCGGCTTCCGCGGCGGCCGGCAGTGTAATCGTGCAGGTGGTCCCGTGACCCAGCGTGCTGTGCAGGGCGATGGCGCCGCGATGGCGCTCGATGATGCCATGGCACACGGAAAGTCCGAGCCCGGTGTTCTCTGCCTCTTCCCGCGTCGTGAAGAAGGGTTCGAAGACGCGGTCCATGGCGTCGGGCGGAATACCGTGGCCCGTGTCCGCCACCTGGACCACCACGGACCTCCGGTCGGGCCCCGCCTTCACCACGGCGCTCAGCGTCCCCCCCTTGTCCATGGCTTGTTCCGCGTTCAGGACGAGATTCACGAAGACCTGTTCCAGTTGATGGCGGTCCGCGCGCACCCGGGGCAACGGCTGGGCGTACTCCTCGAGGATCCGAATGCCCCTGGCCTCGATGCGCTCCCGCATCGTCCCGAGCACCTGATGGAGGACGAAGCTGAGCAGGACGCTTTCCAACTGCGGTTCCGAGGGCCGGGCGAACTGCATCAGGTCGCTGAGGATTTTGCTGATTCGCCGGCTTTGCCGAATGATCGTTTCGAGCGAACGCGCTTCTTCCGGGCCGGCCATGCGATTCAGCAGCATCTGCGCGCGCCCGGAAATGGCCGTCAACGGATTGTTGATCACATGGGCCGCGCCGGAGGCCAACTGCCCCAACCCGGAGAGGCGTTCCGCGCGCAGGGCCTGGCGATGCGCCAATTCCTGCCGCCAGATCGCGGTGGACAGCGCCTCCCCCTCCTCCGCCAATCGCTGGCGCGCACGCCACTGGGTCAACGCCCAGCCGCAGGCCCGCCCAAAATCGAGGAGTTCGGCCAGGTCTTCGTCCGACAAGGCGCCTTGGGGGGATTCAAACACGATCTGGCCCAAACCCGTTCCGTCAAAGAGAATCGGGACCGCCACGAGGCCGTTCCGGTGCGATATTCCGCCTGCCTCCCGCAGAGTGGCCAGCAGGTCCAGCACCGGATCTGCCGTCCCTTCCCCGCCGTCCATCCGCAACAGGACCTGCCGGGGCACGGCATCCCCCGGTTTCCATACCGCCCCCAGGAGCCCGCTCTCCTGAACGCCCTCGGCATAGCAGAAGCCCGACGTCACGGAGAAGGCGTTCCGGAGGGATTCCGCCAATCCGCACAGCACGGCCGACGGTTCCATCGATTCCAACAGCTTTCGATGGAAGCCGCTCAACGCCTGAAGCCTCATCAGCCGGCGAGACCAGGAAGCGGGGTCGGGGATCTGCATGGGCACGGCGGAATCCACCGCCTCCTGCGGGCCGTCGCCGCGCTCCGTCCCCTCGAAAACCGCCCGGAGCGTCTCGCGCGAAATGCCAAGCCGCTTCCGCTGCTCCTCCGCCGCCGAGAAGGTGCGCTCGGCATCCAGGCCCGTCACCTGCGCCCGCGCCAGCACGTCGGCCAAGGCAACAATGTCTGTCAATTCGACGGGGTAAAGGGCGTCATCCAGGGTGCCCGGGGGATGATGATGGAGCCACGCCACGGCCTGATAGGCTTCCGGCAGACCCCAAAACTCCAGGCTCCACTTCCCCACGAGCGTATGATCCACGCCCAATTCGCGCCGCTCCGCGTCCAGGACGAACAAGGCCTGCGTCCGCGCCACTTCGAGTGCTTTCGAATAGCCCTCCGGGGAGGCCAGGTCCAGCACCACTTTGCCGATATCGTGAAGCAGGCCCGCCCCGTAGGCCTCGGCCTCGAATCGGCTTCCCAGCGTCTGCGCCAGCCGTTCCGACAAACCCGCGCACAGCAGTGCATGCCGCCAGAACGTGCGGCGGTCCAGGCGCTTGCCGCCCGCCGTGGGAAAGAGGCGCTCCATCGCCTGACGCAAGGCTACGCGGCGGAGTCCGGCCGCGCCGAGACGCGCAGCGATCTGATTGGAATCGCCCGGAATGCCGGCTTCCGCCGCCAGTGCGCGGGCAAGATCAGGGTCGGCGGCGGCGATTGCGCCCCAATGCGACAGATCGTCCGAGCGCGCTGCGCGGCCACACAACAGCCCGCGAAACACCCCCGGTAAGGCGGGAATCACTCCCCCCGAGGCGATCTTCCGTCTCAGGTCAACCGTGCCCATTGTTTCTCCGTCCCTGCCTCAGCAAGTGCGAGTCTAGAAAGTGTTTCCGCGATTGTCAATTTCTTTTTTCCCTCCCCAAGCGGCGCCGGACTCAGGGAATGTCCTTCCGCCCGGGTGTGTTCTTCGCGGAGGTTGGTTCTAACTTCCCGGTTACGATATACTGCTTCCGGCAAACACAACACACGAGGTGTCACGATGTCCGACGTACAAGAAAAGCACTTTTTCGCCGAAATGCCCGTCGCCGAGGCCATGGCCATCCATCCGCGTGTGGGCGAGGTTTTCGCGGCGTTCCACCTGGGCGGCTGCGCACACTGCGGCATCAGCCACTTCGAGACCATCGAGCAGGTCTGCATGGCCTATGGCGTGGATGTGGAAATGCTCCTCGAAGTCCTGGAAGGCCTTATGGAGCCCGAAGCCTGAGCGGCCTTTCGCCTCTCCCGTTCACTTGATCTCGAAACACGCGTAGCCGACACTGTTGGCGTCACGCATGCCGATGAGGTCCACGAGGTTGGAGGGTGGGTTGCCCGCCCGGACCGAGGCCAGCAGGAAGCCGCTCATCGGCTTCGCCAGGGGGACGGGGACCAGCGTCATTTCCTCCTGGGCCGGTCGTACACGCAGGAGCTTCAGCCCTGCGTCCTGCCCCCCGACATACAGGACGGCGTAGAGCGCCCCGTTGGCGCCAACCTGAAATCGGGCGTCGCCCACCGGACGCTGATCCAAGGCTTCCAGCAACGTTCGCCGCGCCACCACCGCCCCGTTTTTCACCACCGCCAGCTTCAGGGCCGGCGTCACGGACTTGCCGGGAAAGAACTTGTCCCGCATCAGCGCCGATTGAACCTCCTGTTCCGTGTAGAGAATCCAGGCACTTCCCTCCTCATCCACCCACAGGTCCTTGTTTGAAATGTGGCCGGCGCTGGCGTCCACATTGGCGATTTCGACCGGAGGCGCAAACGGCTGCTTCTGCAGGTCCGGCGTCGAGGTGAAATAGAGAATCCGGAAGACGTAATCCCAACTCTGCTTCGTCTGCTCGAACTTGTACGTCCGCCAGGCTTCCACCGGCTCGACGATGTCCCCCACCGCCAGCACATACGCCGCGCCCTGCCGCAACTGCACTTGGGGATAGCAGGCACGAATGGGAAAGGTAATCGAACCCGTCGCGAGGGTCTTACCGGCATCCGACAGAAGGCAGGCGTTCTGAACGCTCGTCTTCGCGTCGATATTAAGCATCAGGAGCTCGCCCCGGCCGCGGTCCGCGGCAAACCCGCGATACGAATGATCCGTGAAATTCGGCTGGCCCGCCCACTCCGGCAGCACTTTCTCCTGCTTCATGCCGCCCTCGTCAAAAACGAAGCGCAGCAGAGAGGGTTCGGCCTTGCCGTATTTCACTCCGGGCGGCTCCACGGAATCGTCCACGTTCAAGTAGAGGCGTTGATTGGAGGTCTGCGCCAGGACAGCCGGCTCCCGTTGCCTGTACCCTGCCTCCTCGGCCACCATCCGCCAGCCACTCGCCTCGCGGCGAAGCAGACGCCACCGCGTGTTGGCCAGCGGAGGAACATCCACCCCCGTCTCCATTTGACTCACATAGACGTGGTCGCCCAGCCGCGCCACCGGCGAACACCCGTAGCTCCAAAGCGGTCCCGACCCGTTGTTCGGGTTGACAAAGGCATAGACGTCCTCTTCAGCCTTCACGGCAACGCTCAAGACGTCCGAATAGGCATTTCCCCAGCACAACACCATCAACAAGGCACCGGTCCACCGCATACTCGCTCTCCTGATTTGGGGGCGGACACCCGCGTCACGGCCGCCACCCCGTTACTATCCCGGACTTCCCTCCCGAAATGCAAGGCATGAAAAGAAATGCCGCCGCAACGAGGAGGGTTCAAATCCCGTGCGGCGGCGCGTCAAGTAGGCGCAGGGGGTGACTACGCCTGTTGATGGGGGGGCATGAGTAGACTGCGGTGGCCGGTCACTGCGGCCGCGGCGCGTACGATCTGTTCGAGCACGTAATCCACCACGCTCTGAATGAGATCGAGCCAAGTCCCGCGGGCCATCGTGCACCTCCTCACCGCACTCGTTCAGGAGTCCTGTTAGCAACTACTCCTGCTGCGGCCTTTTGTTACATGAATACCCGTTTGCCTTCTGAAGTTTCCTTGCTCGTTGTATCTTACGCCCGGCCCCCAACTCTTATTCATTCCGGAAAGCAAACAGCCCGGGGAAGCCGCCCCGGGCTGTTTGCTTCGCTGCACAATCGCCTAATCAGCCTTTTGACTTCTCCGCGTACGTCTCAATGACCTGGGCCAGCGCCGCCTGCCCCGCGTCCCGGGCCACCTGGGCCGCGGTGCGGCCGTCCGCACTCAGTGCTTCCGGAGGCGCGCCGTGCGTGAGGAGATACTGGACCGCCTCGAGCCGGCCGCGTTCGGCCGCCTCGTGCAGGGGGGTGAATCCCTCCGCCGTCAGCTCCCGCACCGTCACGTCCGCCCCGTTCTTCAGCAGGCAATCGAGAATCGGCACATGGCCCTCGCGCGCCGCCATGTGTATCGGGCACACCCCAAAGAGCATCCCGTTCACATACCCCGGATTCTGCGTGAGCAGCACCTGAAGATAGTCCCGGTCGGCAAAACGGGCCGCATCATGCAGTTCCTGATACAGCACCGCGCGCAGAAAGTCCACGGAACGCTCCTGGCCAAGCCGCATCGCCACCTGCATCGGCGTCAAACCCAGCGCAGGGCCCCGGTTTCGCACCGCCTCGAGCACCAGCGCCAGCGGCGTTTGGCCCGCCTTGTTCACCGCCGTCGTCTCCGCACGCTTGCCCACGAGCAGGCGCACGGTCCGCACATGCCCGTTCATGGCCGCAAGATGCAGGGGCGTGTTCCCCTGACCATCCGGCGTGTTGATGTCCAGGCCCCGCAATATGAACAACTGGGCCGGACCCCAGTGCCCGGCGGAGGCCGAAAGATGGATCGCCAGGCGCCCTTCCTTGTCCGCCACGGCGATGTCCGCCCCTTTCGCCACAAGCGCCTTCACTATGACGATATGGCCCCGTTTCGCCGCAATGTGAAGCGGAGAATGCAACTGGCCGTCCAGCGCGTTTACCGCCGCGCCCTTGGCAATGAACAGGTCAATCGTCTCCACGCAACCGCGTTCCGCGGCCACATGAAGCGGCGTCCAGCCCGCCTGATCCTTCGCGTTCACGTCCAGGCCCAGGTCCAGCAGCCACTGGGCCGCGTCGGGTGTGTCATTCTCCGCCGCCGCATACAGCATCGTCCGTCCCAGCCGGTCCACGGCGTTGACGTCCACGCCCTTCGCCACGAGTTGACGCGCCATCTCTGTGCGCTGGCTGAGCAGGGCCGCGTAGAGCGGCGTTCGGTCGTCCGTGTCCCGCGCGCTCAGGTTGGCCCCCTTCCCGATGAGATAGTCCAGCACGGCTTGCTGACCGGCCACAATAGCCGAGAACACTGGGGTGCGCTTCTGCCGGTCCTGGCTCTCGATGTCCACGCCCGCGTTCACAAAGCGATCCACCAGGTCGAGGAAACCCAGTTCCGCCGACAGATGCAGCGTCGTGCGGCCGTCCTTGTCCTTCAGCGTGGCATCGGCGCCTCGCTGCATCAGCAGCTCCACCATGGCGCGATTGCCCGCCGCCACCGCCGTGTGCAGCGGCGTGAAACGCTGCCGATCCTTCGACTTCAGGTCCGCCCCCTGATCCAGCAAGTACGCCGCAATATCGAGATTGCCCTGTTGTACCGCAAGATGCAGCGGCGAGTACGTGTCCCGATTCTTGTTCTCCAGTCCCGCCCCTTTCTCCGTCAGCAGCTTCACCATGCTCAACTGGTTGCTTTCCACCGCAACGTGCACCGGCGTGAATCCGGTCCTGCTCGGCACGTCAATCTTCGCCCCGCGCGATATCAGGAAGTCCACCATGTCCTGCGAACCGCGCCGGATCGCCACGTGCAGCGGAGCCTCCCCTGAACTCGAGTTGTCCACCGCATTGATGTTGACCCCCCGCGCAATCAGAAGGTCGATCCCTTCCTTGAACCCGCTTTCCACGGCAATGTCCAGGCAGTTGTGACCCTCCTTGGATACGGCGCTGACGTCTGCCCCGGCCCCCATCAAGAGCTGCGTCATCTCCACATTGTGGCTGGAAAGCGCCGTCATGAGCGGCGTCACCCCGCTCCCGCCGCCATCCTCGAGATTCTCCTTCCGCGCCGCAAGCAGGTCCTTCACCGCGCGCGCGTCGCCAAAGCTCACCGCCTGACGTATCGTCAATTCCCCCCCGTATGCCCGCAAAAGCGCCGCCGCGTCCCACTGTTTCGCTTGCTCCGCGACAACCACAGGCGACGAAAAAACATTCTCCTCATAAGCGGACGACGTGTCTCCCCCGAGTTCCGCCAGCGTCCGGATCGATTCCAGCTTGCCCAGTTCCGCCGCAAGATGCAGCGGAGTGTAGTTCTGCTGATTTCTGGCCTCCAGATTCACGCCGTCCATCCGCAGCACCTGAAGGGTGTACAACTGGCCGGCCGCCGCCGCCAGGTGCATCGCCGAGTTGCCCAGTGCATCGCGCGCATTGGGATCCGCCCCGGCCAACAGCAATTCATCCACGATAGTCGCCCGGCCTTCGCGCGCGGCATACAGCAACGGGTCCAATTGCTCGGCATTGCGCGCTTTCAGATCGGCACCAATGCGGAGGTAATCCACCACGGCATAGACGTCGCCCGCCGCCACCGCTTCAAACAGCGAACCGTAGAGCGCCTGACGGCCCAGGCTCGCCTTGGGGACACGGGGCGGTCGCACTCTCGTGGTGGGTGCACTCGGCGCCTCCGCCGCCGAAGGCGGTTCCGGAACGCTCCCCATCCCCCCGTCACTCTCATCCGGCGGCCGGACCGGCGGTTCCTGAAACATGGGAGCAGCCCCGGGGGCTTGGCCCCACGCCCCATCCAACGAGCCGGGAAGCAAACACGCCGCCACAACCAGAATCACCACGCCACGCCAAGACCGTCTCATGCCGCTGCCTTTCACGAATCCGCCATCACATCCCGGGAATTTGGCCCGCTCCAAAGACTCTATACTGCCACACGTTCCCGCAGGCTCACAAACAACGCTCTTACTCCGGCCGCCAGCGATACGTGGCCACCGACCGCGGGGCCAGCGATGCGTCAAACTGCCGCCGGCCGCAACGCACCTTGAAATGCACCCCGTCCTTCCCGCTGTTCGCCGCGACCAGGACCACCGCCCCGTCCGGAGTCTTGTACGCGACGTTGCCGAAGCTGCGGTCCCCCTCCGTCGAGGCGATTCGCAACGCGCCCCGGGGTATGAATTTCATGAACTGCCCGTAGAGGTAGTAATCGAGGCGGTATTCCGTCGTGAGGTCGTCCTTCAATTCAATGCACGTCGCGCTCGCGCTGTGCGGGCCCCGGTTCGGCTTACGATGCTCATCCAGCATCAGCACCCAGGCATTGTAGGACCGCGCCCAGTTCCGGAGTATCCCGATCAACTGAACTGCACCCCGGCTCCGAAAGACCGACCCCTCCGTGAAGTAGATGTCCTTCTGCGGAAATTCCTCATGAAACTTTCCCTGCGCCTCGACACGCCCCTCATAGAGATGGAACCCGGTCCCATCCACGTATTTCGCCGCCTCGGGCTCGCTCAGAATCGCCCGCGGAAATTGAGGCTCGTTCCAGTTGTGGTCCCAGCACCAGATCAACGTCTTGAGCCCCGCCTTCGCAAAGGCCGGCCCAAGGTGGTCCCGGATGAAGTCACGCTCCTCTTCGCCCGTCCAAAGACAGGTCGTATAGTCCGGGCTGGACATCCTCGGTTCATTTTGCGGCGTCAGCGCGTGAATGGGAATGCCTTCCGCCGCATAGGCCTCCACGTACTTCACAAGATACCGTGCATAAACCCCATAACACTCCCGTTTCAGTGCACCTTCGCACAGAGAACCATTCGTCTTCATCCACGCCGGCGGACTCCAGGGCGACGCCAGAAACAAGAGATTCGGGTTCCTGGCCAAAGCCGTCTTCAGCACCGGGAGCACGTACGCCCGGTCCTTCTCAATCGAGAATCGCGCGAGATCCGGGTCCGTCTCGCCCGCCGGCAGATCGTCGTAGGAGTAGTACGGCTCGACGGTGAAATCCGACGTCCCGATGCAGATCCGCATCAGGTTCATCCCAATGCCACGTTCCGGACCCACGAGCCGTTCGATGACCTCGTCGCGCTGCTTTTCCGGCAAACGGGAAAGGTTATAGCACGTCGAATGCTCCAGGGAACCGCCCATCCCCAGCATCGTCTGATACGTCGTCGCCGGCTCGACCACGATCACGTTCTTCTTCCCATGTTTCGCCTTCTTCAAGGGCAAGGGCGTTCCCGGCGTCAGAGTCTTGCTCCCGTCTTCGGAACTCGTCCACACGGACACTTCCTGCGCAGCCTGCCCCCACGCAATGCCTCCAAACAGCAAACACACGCTCAAGACCACCCGATACACGACTCAGTGCTCCTTCTCAATCAAGCTTTCGCCCGACAACAGTCTTTCCAGCGACCTGCGCAGCGACGCATCATAGCCCCAGGGAACGCCCGTATGCGCCTCCTGAACCACGCCGTCTTTGCCGATGAGGAATGTCTGCGGAATCAGAGTGACCCCGTATAGCGTGCCCGCGCTTCCGGACTTGTCCAGCACTACAGGCAAGTCCAGGCCGGCCCCTTCCAAATAGGCCCGCACGGTGGCCGCCGGCTCCTGGTTTATGGCGAACACGCGTACCCCGCGATCTGCATAGTCTTTCGACAGCCCGGCGACAATCGGAAGCCCCTTCCGGCAGGGAGGACACCACGTGGCCCAGAAATCCAGGACGATTACTTCTTTGCCCAGATGCTCCGACAAGTCCACCGGCGTCCCGTCAAGCATTTCTGCCCGGAAGGACGGGGCCGCCTTGCCCAGCAGCGGATGGGGCCCCCGCAACTTGGCTCCAATGATCGGCAAGAACACATACACGGCCAAGGCCACCACAGCCCAGACGAACACCCAATGCCAGGTTTGCATCTGCGGAAGCTTCATCGGCTACGTCCTGAGATCGAGCCACGCCCGCTCTTGTTCCGTCAGAACCACGTCCAGGGCGGGAGTCAGGCCCGCAAACTCGTCCGTCGCAAAGGCCGCGACCAGCGGAAACACATTGAATTCCTGATTCAAAACGTAGGCCAACGCCACCTGCGGAACACTCAGTCCCCGGCCCCGCGCGAATTGCTCCGCGCGTTCCAGCCGAAGCCAGTTCGCCTCGCTCCCGTAGCACCGCAGATACAGCGTCTCGGCATGTTCGGCCTGGTTGGCGCGCGTGAGCCGCCCCGAGAACCACCCGCCGCAGAGGCTCGACCAGCAGAACAAGGGGAATTGCGTTTCCCGGTACCACGCCCGCTCCGCGGCTTTCGACACCCCCGTGATCGTGAGGCAGTCCTCCCAGGGCGCCTCGTTCTGTTCCGCCAAGGCAAAATGAGGACTGCTCACCGCGAACGGCGTCAGCCCGTGTGCCTCCGCATATGTATTCGCCGCCGCAATGCGTTCCACACTCCAGTTCGAACCGCCGAACGCGTGGATCCGGCCCGCCGCGCGATGTTCATTCAGAATCTCGACAATGCTTCCCACCGGCAGGCTTGGATCGTCCCGGTGCAGCACGAACAGGTCCACGTAGTCGGTCTTCATCCGCGCCAGCACGTCATACAGGTCCGCCGTGATGTCGAAGGGCGTCACCCGCTTTCGGTCCGGGTTCGGGTGCGCCCCCTTCGCCAGCACGACCACCTTCTCGCGCAGGCCGCGTGCCGCCATCCAGCGCCCCAGCACCCGATCGCAGTCGCCGCCGCCGTACACGTGCGCCGTGTCAAACGTGTTGCAGCCTTGCTCATACGCCGCATCCAGCAGCGCGAATCCCTCCGCCTCGTTCTCCGCCGTCAGCATGATCGCGCCCTGAACCAGCCTAGACACCGGCTTCTTCACGCCCGGGATTGCTCCGTACTTCATGCCCTACTCCTTGTCCATGGGATAGCTCAATCCCCACGCCGCCCGGATGCGGTCCAGCGTGGTCATGATGCTCAGCGTCTCCTCCAGCGGCATCACGTCGCACTCCAGACGCCCCGCCCGAAGGCAGCCCCCCACCGCCGCCGCCTCGCACGTGTACCCGTTGCCCGGATACGGCAACGTAACGTCTTCGGATTCTTTCCCGTTGACGGACAGCGTCGCGCGGGTCCCGCACCAGAACGGCGGGTGAAGCCGGATCGACCCCTCGCTACCCAGGATCACCGCGTCCTGCGGCGTGTTCGTCCGCACCGCGCTCGACAACACCGCCAGCCGGCCCCGCGAATAGCCAAGGATCATCGCCCCCTGTTCGTCGACCTTCGTCGCGCCGATGTCCGCAAGCCCCGTGACCCGGTCCGGCGCTTCGCCGAAGACCATCTGCGCCAATGAGACGCAGTACACCCCAACGTCGAGCAGGCCGCCCCCCGCGTATTTCGGACTGAAGAGACGTCCGTCCTCGTTAATCGCCGCGCGGAACCCAAAATCTGCCTGAACCATCCGCGGTTCGCCGATGCGGCCCTCCGCGATCCAGGCACGGGTCTGCACCACGATCGGCAGGAAGCGCGTCCACATCGCCTCCATCAGGAAGCGCTTTTCGGCGCGCGCCACCGCCACCACTTCGTCCGCTTCCCGCCGGTTCACCATGAACGGTTTCTCACACAGTACCGCCTTCCCCGCTTTCAGGCACAGGATCGTGTTCGGCCGGTGCATCGGGTGCGGCGTGGCCACGTAGACCGCGTCAATCGCCGGGTCCTCCGCCAGGGCTTCGTAGGAAGCATGGCATCGCGCCGCGCCGAATTCCCCCCCGAAGGCCTGCGCCTTCTCCTTTGAGCGCGAGGCCACCGCGCCCAGTTCCGCCTCCGGCAGGGCCTGCAACCCTTCCGCGAACTTCCGGGCGATATTGCCCAGTCCGAGAATGCCCCAACGTATCCGTCCTGACATGTCCGTCTCCTCAACAGCGTATGGTTTCCGTACTCAAGGGCCGCGCCTCTGGAAGTCTCCCGGGGATGATGTGCGGCAGGCCCTTATCAGAACCTATGCCGGCTCGCAATAGCAAATCCTTCTTGCGGCAGCACGTCACGCTCAATATAATGCGCGCCGGAGGTTCCCGGTATGTTCTCACGAGTTCTCACGTGTATCCTTGCGGCGCTGCTGATCTCTGCCGTCCTCTCCCCGCCGCGTGCCGCTGCGCAGGACGACCGAAGCGCGGCCTTATCCAGGGAGATTGCCGGAAAGGGCTGGGTCATTTACGGCGCCTACGGCGTGGGCGGTACCTGGGACCTCTTCGCCTCGCGGCCCGACGGATCGCAGAAGCGCAATCTGACCCAGTCTCCGGACTTCGAGGAAGCCGGTCCGCGCGTCTCCCCTGACGGCGCGAAAATGCTCTATCGCCGGATGGCCAAGGGCAGCATCATCGATCACGACAAATGGGGTTTCCAGGGTGAATTGCTCCTGTCGAATCTGGACGCATCAAACCCTGTCGCCTTGGGAAAGGATGGCGAATTGCCCTGGGCTTCCTGGTCGCCCGATGGAACCCAGCTCGCCTGCCTCACGAAAGAAGGCATCAACATCGTGGATCTGGCCTCAAAACAAGTCCTCAGCAAGATGCCCCGCCAGGGTATCTATCAGCAGCTCTACTGGTCCCCCGACGGCAAGTGGTTCTGCGGCACCGCCAACCAGGGCGGCCTCGCCTGGACCACCGTCCGCATCAACATCGAATCCGGCGAACTCAACGTGGTCCGGACCTTTCAGAATTGCACCCCGGACTGGTGCCCCGACTCCAACCACATCATCCTCTCCTCGCGCCCCAAAGGCCAGCCCGGGAACAACAATCAAGGCTACACCCAGCTCTGGATGGTCTCCGGCGATGGAAAGGAACAGCAACTCGTCTATGGCGAGGACGGCTTCCACATCTACGGCGGCCAGCTCTCCCCCGACGGGCAATACGTCCTCTTCACGAAAGCCCCCAAGGACGGTAGCGGCGCCAAGACCGGCGGCGCCCCCATGGGCATCATGCGCATGGCAGACATCCCCACCATCGGCGGCGCCAGCCCCGACCTCCGCGCCCTGCACCCCACTTCAAAAGACGGACCCGTTGTAACCCTTGAGGCTGGTTGGGAACCCTTCTGGACCTATGCCCCGCTCGGAGGCGTGAAATGAAATCGTTTGTGTTTGTTGCCGTCGTTTTGTGCGCGCTTGGCGCTGCCTCCTGCTCGAAGCTGCCCCCCGACGGCCAGGACGAGGCTGTCGCCGCCCATGGCAGCATCGAAGTCACCGCCAGGCTCATCGAGATCCCCGGCGAGTTCCCCCCGAACAAGCTCTATGACTACGCCTACGTGCTGAAGTATCAGATCCTGAAAGTCCATCGCGGACAACTGAGCGGCGACACGGTGCTTGTCGGGCACTACAATCCCCTGAAGCCCCGGGCAAAAGCTGCGGACAAACGCGTCGAAGGCATCGGGGGCAATCTCCAGCGCTTCAAGGCGGGCGATGTGCACCGCATGGCCCTCGAACCCTCGATCGACGAGGCGTACATGGGCGGCACGCTGAACGAGTATGCAGAGAAAGAGAAAGGTCCGGTGCGCTGGGCCGTCTGGACGAATCTCGTCACCCAACCCTGAGCGCCTGCCGGCATCCGCCCGGAACTCTTCGCAATATCCGCGCCGCTTTGCTTCCCATCATCGTGGCAATTCACCGGAATTCGTCCGTCCTCACGCACGGCAAGACGGACGGAATTTCTCCTTGCGAAATGCTGTTCTTGTGCTGTGGATAATTCCCGCAATCCAAGTCAAAGGGTTCTTCAGCCATGGCCGTCGAGCTAGACGGGACTCGAAAGGTGAACCGCGCGGTGAATGCTCCCTTTGATTATCATGAACAGACCAAACACTTCCCCAACCGCTTTGCCCGATCCCTCGGCTACCTGGACTGGGGCAATCAGCCCGACCCGTTCCGCCGCTTCAAGGGAAGCCCACTCCAGTTGCTCCCCTTTCCGGCATCGGACACGTCTCCTCCTTTCGACGCCGTGTACACGCCGCTGAGCCAGTCCGTCCGGCCCCCGGACCTCGCCGCGTTGGGAGAATTCCTGGAATGCGCCCTAGGCATCGCCGCATGGAAGGAATATGCCGGTACGCGGTGGGAACTCCGCTGCAACCCCTCCAGCGGCAACCTCCATCCCACGGAGGGCTATCTCATTGTCGGGCCGACGCCCGGGCTCTCGGATATGCCCGGCGTCTATCACTATGCTCCGCTCGAACACGGCCTCGAGCTGCGCGCCGCCTTCTCCCAGCAGGTCTGGACCCACCTGGTTGCCCAGTTTCCCCCGGGCACCTTCTTCGCGGGACTCTCCACGATCTTTTGGCGGGAAGCCTGGAAGTACGGCGAGCGCGCCTACCGCTACTGCAATCATGATGCGGGGCACGCCCTGGCCGCCCTGGCCTATTCCGCCGCGGCCCTCGGCTGGCGCGCCATCCAGTTGTCCGCCATTTCCGATGCGCAGGCGGCCACGCTCCTGGGCACCGACCGCGAAGATGATTTCGAGGAGACCGAGTCCGAACACGCCGACATGATCCTGGCGGTGACCCCGGCAGACCACGCGGCGCCGGTCCCGCTCGAACTGCCCGCCATGGCCATCAAAGGCGTGGACGAAGCCCGCTGGCTCGGGCAAGCCAGCCGGCTGAGCCGTCAACATGTCGAATGGACGATCATAGATCGTACCGCGGACGCTTGCGAGAAGCCCTTCACCACCGTGCCTCCGTTCCCGAGGCTGGCGCGAGAACCCGGCCTGATCCTCCCGGGCGGACCTTCGGCGCGAAGCATCTTCATGCAACGGCGCAGCGCCCAGGCGATGGACGGGCGAAGCGTGGTCGAGCGGGGCACCTTCTATCATATGCTGAAGCGCCTGATGCCCCGCCCCAACCGCGTGCCCTGGTCAAGTGTCCCGCGGGAACCCCGCATCCATCTCGCGTTCCTGGTGCATCGCGTGCAGGGCCTGACCCCGGGCCTCTATGTGCTCGTCCGCGACGCCGCGGAGGAAGCCGCCTTGCGGGGCGCGATGAACCCCCGTTTCCGCTGGGCCCGCGCCCCGGAATGCCCGGAGTCCCTTCCCTTCTACTTTCTCCTCGACGGCGATTTCCGCGAGGCCGCGGCACAACTCTGCTGCGACCAGGAGATTGCCCGCGACGGCGCCTTCTGCGTTGCCATGCTCGCGCGATTCCGCGCCTCCCTCCTTGAACGCGGTCCCTGGGCCTATCCCCGGCTCTTCTGGGAGGCGGGCATGGCCGGACAGGTCCTGTACCTCGAAGCGGAAGCGGCCGGCATCCGGGGCACAGGGATCGGCTGCTACTTCGATGAGGCCACGCACCAGTTCCTTGGCCTGCGCGGCGACGAATATCAATCGCTCTATCACTTCACCGTCGGCGGCGCCATCGAAGACCCCAAACTGACCACCCTGCCGCCCTACTCCGAAGAACGAAGGAATCTCCCTTGACCCCACGGAAAGTCGCCTTTATTACCGGCGCGTCCCGCGGCATCGGCAAGGCCTGCGCGCTCAGGCTTGCCCGCGCGGGCTGGGACATCGCCGTCGCCGCCAAATCCATTCACGAGAATCCGAAGCTCCCCGGCACGATCACGGCCACAGCCGAAGCGCTGCGCGAGATGGGCGTCGACGGGTTTCCCGTCCGCTGCAACGTCCGGGACCTGGACTCCGTCCGCCGGGCCGCCGAGGCCACCCTGGAACATTTCGGGCGGGTGGACGCCGTCATCAATAACGCCGGCGCCCTCTGGTGGCGGCCCATGGACGAGACGCCGATGAACCGCTTCGACCTGGTCATGGAGGTCAATGTCCGCGGGGCCTATGCGGTCACGGAAGCGTTCCTGCCCGCCCTGAAGGCGCAGCGATCCGGACACGTCCTCATGATGTCGCCGCCGATCGACCTGAAGGCCGTGCCGGGCCACATCGCCTACTCCATCAGCAAATTCGGCATGACCCTCATCGCTCTCGGCCTCGCCGAAGAACTCCGCGACCACGCCATCCGCGCCACCGCGCTCTGGCCAAAGACCATCATCGAATCCTACGCCACGATCAACTTCCACCTCGGCAACCCCAGCCTCTGGCGGAAGGCCGACATCCTCGCCGACGCCACCTTCGAGATCCTCAGCCGTCCCGAACAGTCCAACGGACGCGCCGTGATCGACGAGGACTTCCTCCGGGAATGCGGCTACAGCGACTTCGACCGCTATCGCTGCACCCCCGACGGCACCCCCCTCGAACTGACTTCAGAACTGATGGCCGCCGCAAGAAGCTGACCGGGTCTTCAGGGACCGGGATTTCGGTTCTATTTCATGCTATTTCGGTGAACTCGGGCCGCGTTTTGGCGCAATTGGGCCACCTTCTCGTCCTAAAAGGGCCGTTTCTCGTCCTATTTTGAGGCGGAGACGACACGTCAGCAGCGCTGTAAATTAAGTAATGCAAATGACTTATGGCGCCTGCCCGACCGGAGTGGGGCCGGATTTGGCGTGTTTTTGGGATCCGGGAGGGCCCTGGATACCGTTGCGCGCCTGGGGAATTCGATTCAAATGACGGCGGAGCGCGCCCGCGTTGCCGGGTCGGCCTCCGAAGAGGGCATAGACTCCAAGGCCCGCAAAGGCGCAGAAGCGTCCCCGTGCCGGGTTGCGTCGCTCCGGACGCTGGTGGCCTTTACCCATACGTTTTACGCGTTGCAGGGTTGGCCGTGGGATTGAAGGACGGGCGAGGAGGAAAGGGAGGTGCCGGAGCGGCAACCCGTTGTGGGACAAGGGCCAGACGAGAGGGAGCGGTGGTGTTTCGGGGGGAATGCCCGGGTGCGGAGCGACAAAGGAAGTAGACTGGT
>CAILVY010000192.1 GCA_903837785.1 Candidatus Hydrogenedentota bacterium | reverse complement strand
CGCGTGCGGGGGCGGCAGGGAAGCGCATGGCGGGGACGTCGTATCCAGGGGCTCCGCCTCGTTCCCCATCGCCGCTCCGTTGGCCCCTTCGGGGACCTGTTGTTGGGGGGGGGCTAAAACCAGGGGTTTCGCTTCGCTTCACTCGTGGCTACTGTTGTTCGCCCCCTGACGGGGGCGGCAGAGGAAGCGCATGGCGGGGTCGTCGTATCCAGGGGTTCCGCCTCTTTCCCCAGCACCGCAAGGCCGTCGACGCCATACTCGATCTCGCCGGTGTCGAATTGCAGATTCCAGACCTCCTCGAGCGAGCTGATGTTCCCGGCTTCCATAGCTGTCATGGGAGCTTCCGGATCTCCTCGTCTATGGCTTTGTACAGCGGTTCCAGCTTCATATAGGTTCCCGACTTCTCCCGCCACCACGCCTTGATGACTGCGGCCTTGTCCTTTCGCTCCGGCCATCGCGCCGTGACTCGAGCGACTGCGGCGCCGGGTGCAGAAACTAGGTTGATCTCCGGCAGGACCGGATTGCGTGCTACCCGGAATATTTCCAGGAAGGCCAGCGGACTGTTGTCTTCCGCCACGAGATCGACGTAGACGGGAATGTTGTAGATTCCGTATCCTAACAATTGACGAGTGTACTCTCTGTACGTAGCCGGTGTGACTTGCGCAAAATCAGCTTCGGATTTGCCGAAGACGCGACGCATCACTTCGGCGCGGTCTCTAACACTGGGGAACGCGTCCCGTTGCCGCCACCACCCAAGCAAGAGACCTTTTCGGTGCCGCTCAGACGCGGGTGACGGCAGCAAGGAGGACTCATCCATACAGACGGTCAGGAATGGCAACGTGCTGGCATTACTGACCAGTGTGTCACCAGCTGGGCGGGTAGCAGCGGACGTTGTATAGAAAAAGAAATGAAACGCCGAGGTATGGATGAACAAATCAATGTACGACCGCATGATAGAGACATCCTCCACTGCGGCGAGCCTCTCTGCCAACCGCGGCAGGACATTTGGTCCCAGTTCCTTGAGCCTTCTGTATGGCTCAAAATCCTCGATCAGGGGCCCGCTGTCGTATCGCCCTTGCGGAGTTTTCGGGTACGCATCCACTTCTTGAAGCAAATCATCCACAAGTGCGCGATCCTCGGCTGTTGTCGCGGAAATGCCGACGGAATAGAGCAACGGTATTAGATATATGGCTGCGAAAGCATGGACGTGACAGAACCGAATCTTCATATCTTTATTCCCCGAATTGGGTATGTCGTCATGCCGTTCGGCTCAAGCGCCGCAAGGCCGTCGACGCCGTACTCGATAATGCCGGTGTCGAATTGCAGATTCCAGACCTCCTCGAGCGAGCTGATGTTCCCGCCTTCCATGAGGAACTGCGCCAGGTCCGCCACGAAATCGAACGTGGGGTGGTCCAGTTCGTCCAACTGGTAGAAATCATACTCGAAATACGCCGTCACAGTCCTGCGACACCGCTTCTGCGGGAGTAGGAACTACACTGGCCACAACCGCCTCACGGATTCAGCGGAATCATCGCCTGCGCTGGCACTTCTTTCGCTATGATTTGCTCCAACGCGTCTTGTATCGGTGACGAGCGCAATAAGGCATCGAAAAGAGTCCTTACCCTGTAGCCGCTGATCTTATAGCCTTCGGGCCGCTTCTCGAAAGCGCAGTAGGGCCGTACTCCGCCGTTGCTGTTTGGTGGGTCCGCAAAGAACGCCACATAGATAGGACCTGCGTCAATAAGATATATGAGATCGCTGCCCCAAGAGCGGGTGCCGAAGGCGGACATGGTTCCGTCTTCAACATCCTTGCGTTCTCGGAACAACTTCTCCTTACCGGGTTCGTCAAACAGGGCAAAGTACTCATTCCAGGAGGGTTTCGTGAAGTCCTTTCCGATCGTGGACACCTTGAAGCCCGTGTCTCGCACACGCTGCCATGTTTCGTAGAGGGCCTGATATGGGCCGGCCTTTTGGATGGGCCCGCCACAGAAACAGAACTTGACGGGATTCTCGTCTTTTGTGTCACCAAAGAGGTGATCAAACACGGTTTCGTGGTAAGTCAGATTCCCCTGGATATTGTCAACGTATTCAGCCACTCGAGGTTGTTCAGTCGAGATGCTCCATCGTTCGTCCTGTGGCAGGCTCAAGTGAGCCAACAGTATGTTTCCGAACTCGCGCTGGTCCGTCATGTGCTCAATAGCGTATCGAAAGCGGCCAGGCGCATATTCCTCAATGGCCTCCTGTCCACAGCCAATTCCTCTCGGGAAGAAGGTTGTGCCAAATTCCGAGATGAATACGTGCAGCCCGCCAACGCGAACATAGTAGTCGGCACTTGCCCACCCAGTACTCTCCGCATAGATCCAGTAACTGAACCCCGTCGTCTGCTGGTCCGGAATGTAACTTGGCAGGAGCTTCCCCGATGTGTCGCGCGCATTCGCGGGTGCAGCAACCGCTGCATACCGCGGAAAGTCCTTGGCGAGGACTGCGGCCATCAACTCAATCCAGCAAGCCTCCGCTGTCTTCGGATCGGGGTTTGCCGCAGGAAATGGCGTAGTTACTCGAATGTCCGTTCGAACGCCGTGAAGTGCAAGTTCAAGTCGCGAAACAACTGGCTGGTTACGGACATCGACGGCCACAGGGAATCGCAACCAGCCGGATTCTTCGCGCACTTTGTACGCACCGCCAGTATCTGAGGCCGAAGCAGCGAAAGGCAGGAGGCACGCGACCAGAAGCCAGATTGTCTTCATTGAATAGGAACTCCCGCGCTTGAGTGAAATGGTCTGTTCAGCGGCAGCCATCACGGTTCCAGCCGTCAACTACAGGCATATCGACGGCATAGTACATTGAAGACGCACCCAGACTCACGTGTGCGACCACAGATTTGAGCATCGGAGGAAAGACCGCGTTTCATGGGCTGGTCCGGCTCGCAGGACGATTTCCAGCAGCGCGCCCCGGGCCCGGAAATTCATCTTTCGCGCATGGAGGATCGTCGCATCCAGGGGTTCCGCCTCGTTCCCCATCGCCGCTCCGTCGGCCCCCTTCGGGGACCTGTTGTTGAGGGGTTAAAACCACGGGTTTCGCTTCGCTTCACTCGTGGCTACTGTTGTTCGCCCCCTGACGGAGGCGGGAGAGGTCCGTCTCTCGCCCTTACAGGGCTGTGATGATGGGGAAATGCTGACCCAGGGCGGCGTCGCGCGTTGCGCGCCTTGCCCTGGGCTGATTTCTTTTGCGCTTTCAGCGCAACCGACTGCCCCCCCCCGCGTGCGGGGGAGGCAGGGAAGGCTCCAGTTAAGGTTGTTGCTCCGGTCACCCCCCCCGCGTGCGGGGGAGGCAGAGACCGGGGGATTGCTTCACTTCGTTCGCAATGACGGGGATCGGCACCGCTATTGAGAGTCCATGGATAAGATGGCAACAGGATGAATCAATACACTAGCAACGGCGGTCGGAGTCTGGTAGCATTTGGGCATGCCGCAGTCACGTTTCAAGAAGATGGAGTTTACGCGGCCATGGGTGCCATGGCGGAGCCGGAAGAATCCGGGCTGGATCGTGCTGGAGCCGGCCCGTCTGGCGCCGTTGGGCGGGGCGGTGGCGGTGGTGCTGGCGCTTACGTATTATCTGCTGCGGGAGTGGTGGGGCGTGCCGATGGCGGCGAGCGACGTGATTGTGCGGGTGGCGCTGGTGTTTGTGGTGGGCTATGCGGCGACGGGCATTTTTGTCTGGTACGTGATGGCGGTGGCCTGGCGGGAACTTACGAGCCGGGAACCCGAACGGAATCCGGAGGAGCATCCGGGCGAGGAGCCGAGGGCATAAGATGCAACGAACCGCATTGCTGGTGGGATTGCTGGCGGGATGCTGGGCGGGCGCCCAGGCGCCCAATCTGGGACAATTGGACGTGGTGGAGCAGACGGTTCCGGACGGGCCGGTCGCCTTCGTCGAGGGGACTCCGGTCAGCCGGGAGGATTATCTCTTTCTGTATCAGACGAACCTTGCCATGGCCGCGATGCAGATCGGGCCGAAGAATGTGAACGATGAGGTGCGGGTTCGCGCGGGGGTGCGTTGCCTGGCGGAACTGGCGCAGCGCGAGATCCTCTGGCACGAGGCCCGGCGCCGCGGGATCAAGGTGGGTGACGCGGAGGTTTCGGAGGAGTATCAGAAGCGCCTCAAGATGCTTCAGGAGCAGATGACGGAAGAGGGGAAGCCATCGCCTGGGGAAGCGGATATTCTGGCGCGGTCCGGGTTGTCCCGGGGCCAGACGATGGACAACGTCCGGAAAGTGCTGCTGGTGAGCCGGGTTTCCGAGGCCATCGCGAAGGAGAAGGGCGCCCAGGTGAGCGATGCGGAGGTGGAGCAGTTTTACCGGGAACGGCCGGAGCTGTTTGAGCGCCCGGGCGGCCTGCATCTCAAACAGATTTACACCCGCCCGAAACCGCCCGTGAATGATGCTTCGTGGGAGGCGGCCCGGAAGGCGATGGAGAAGGCGGTGGCGCGCATCCAGACCGGCGAGAGCTTCGAGGCCGTCGTGAAGAGCATGTCCGACGCGCCGGATCGCGAGCGCGGCGGGGACATGGGTCCCATTCCGGCGGAGCAACTGCCGCCGTTCTACGTGGAGGCGGCCGGCAAACTCCAGGCGGGCGGGATGAGCGACATTCTGAAGAGTGAGCACGGCTATCACGTGATCAAACTGGTTTCGAAGGAGGCGGCGGGAACGGTTACGCTCGCGGAGGCGCGTGAACGCATCCGGGAAGTCTTGCTCGAAAACAAGCAGGAGGAGATCCTCGAGGCGTTCTGCCAGCCCATCCTTCAGGATGCCGAACGCGTCAAGATCTATTTGAAGCTCGACCGGAAGCTCGACGAGATTCTGAGCAAGGAAGCGCAGAAGGCCAAGAAGGACGGGACGTCCGGCGCCGCCGCGCCCAAGGCGAAGGAATCGCCCGAGCCGAAGAAGCAGTCCGCGCCCAAGAACAGCTCGGAGGCCAAGAAGAAGCGGTGACGGCCCTGCTCGCATGCATGTTGCTGGCCGCGGGCGCGGAGGGGTATCAGTGGCCGCTCGACGTGCCCCCGCAAGTGACGGGCACTTTCGGCGAATTCCGCTCCGGACGGCTGCACACGGGGACGGATCTGCACACGGGGGGAAACGGCTTCCCGGTGCGCGCGCCGCTGGACGGCCAGGTCGAGCGGGTGCGTTGCTCGCCGTATGGCTTCGGCAAGGCGGTGTATCTGCGCCTGACAGACGGGCGCATGGCGGTCTTCGGACATCTCTCGGATTTCCGGGAAGATCTGCGGGAGTACGTACGGGAGGCGCAGCACGCCGCAAAGGACTACTCTGTCGAACTGACGCCGGAACCCGGCCGATTCCCCGTCCGGCGCGGCGAGGAAATCGCCAGGAGCGGGGACACGGGGATGGGGCCGTCGCATCTGCACTTTGAACTGCGCGATGCGGCAGACCACCCCATCAATCCGCGCCTTGCGGGCTATGGCTGGCCGGACAAACGGACGCCCGTGCTGAACAAGGCGATCGTCGTACCCGAGAATCCCGAGGCCCGGGTCAACGGCGGCCTCGATCCCGTGGTCGTGGATCTGTTCAAGGACAAGCAGGGCCGGTACACGTGTGCGCCGGTCCGGGTGAAGGGGCGCTTCGGCGTCGGGATTGACCTCGTGGACCCGACGCCGGCGGGCGATAAGCTGGGCATCTACAGCGCGCGGCTCCTTGACGGCGAGCGCGCTTGTTTCGAGGTCCGGCATGATTTGATTTCCTACGAGCATGTGCTCGATGCCGTGGTGGGCTATCACCCCTTTGAACGTCCGAAAGGCGAGTTCCTGTTGCTCTGCCGCTGGCCAGGGAATGCCTGCGAGAGTTTCCGGCATTCGGAGCCGTCCGGGTGGGTCGAGGCGCCGTCCGAAGCGCGCACGTTGCGCGTCGAGGTGGCGGATTTCATGGAGAAGCGGGCCGTTTTGAACATTCCCGTGGCGCCCGATGCCGCGGAAACCCCCGTGCCACGCGCATCGCCCAAGCCCGTCCGGGGAACGATTGACTTGGCCTGTTCGGGGACCTTTCTGACGCTGAGCGCACGCTTCACTGGGGCAGAACCCGAGCCGCCTTCACTCGCGGTGAACGATACGCGTGACATCCGGTTTGTTCGCGTTTCGGATCGCCTCTATCAAGCGGGATTTGTCCCCGAGAAGGGCGGAGCCTTTCGGCTGCGGGTGACGCATCCCCGGGTGGAACCCTTCGAGCAAGAGATTCACGCGTTCCTGCGCGGCGAGACGGCCGAGCCAGCTTCGATCGGGAAGGTTGCGCTTCATGCCGGGCCCGATGCTCCGTACGGGGTGCTGTTCGCGTGGGCGGGCACGCCGCAGCAGCTCCCGCCCGCGCCCGGCAGAAAACTGGGCGAGGCGTTTCGCATCGAGCCTGCCCTCTCCCCCATCTGCGCACCCGTTGAGCTTTCCTTTCCGATGCCGGCCGATGCGGGAAGGCCGGAGCGGGTCCACGTGTATTGGATGCGCGGCACGTCCTGGGTCTGTCAGGAAACACGCCGAGAGGGCGGCCGCCTCTCGATTTCCACGCACAACCTCGGCACGTTCGTGTTGTGTGAGGACACGCAGGGGCCGGTGATCAGCAACGTCAGCCCGATCAATGGATTCCGCGCCCAGAACCGCCGGCCGGCGATCACGGCCACAGTAGCGGACACAGGCAGCGGCATCGCGGGCATCAACGTCACGCTGGCGGGGCGCTGGCTGCTGACGGCCTACGACCCGGAACGCAACCGGCTCGTGTGGGAACGCGACGAGGATCTGCCGTCCGGACGCCAGGAGCTGACGATCCGCGTGCAGGACAAGGCAGGCAACGAAACGGAAGATCGCCGCTATCTCGTAATTCCGTAGGGGGACGCATGACGACATTCTCCAATGAGAAGACCGGGGCATCCCGTATCTGTCTGGGCACGGGCCGATTGGGCTCGGAGATCGACCGGAAGACGAGCTTCGCCGTGCTCGATGCCTACGTGGCGGCGGGCGGCAATTTCCTGGACACGGCCCACATCTATGCGGCGTGGGTGCCCAACGGGTGGGGTGCGAGCGAACGCCTGCTCGGCGAATGGCTGCGCGCCCACGGCGCGCGCCGGGAGATCGTGATCGGCACAAAGGGCGCGCATCCGCCGATGGAGAACATGGCGCAGGGGCGCTGCACCCGGCGGGACATCGAGCGCGATCTGGACGAAAGCCTGGAACGGCTCGGGGTCGAGACGATCGATATCTACTGGCTGCATCGGGACGATCCAGCGCAGCCGGCCGAGGCGATCGTGGACGCGTTGGCCGCGATCGCGGCATCCGGCCGGATTCGTGCGTATGGCGGATCAAACTGGACCGTTGAGCGCCTGGAAGCGGCGAATCAACATGCGCACGAGAAGGGATGCGCCGGGATGATCGCCAACCAGCCGGGCTGGGCTTTGGCCAACCGCGCGCCGGGCCCTGCGCCCGTGGACGGGATGCTTTTCCTGGATGCGGCGTCGCACGCGTGGCACATGCGAAGCGGCCTGCCCGTGGCCGCCTACTCCGCCCAGGCGCTGGGCTACTTCGGGGCCTCGAACGCGGCCTGGGCGAAAAACGGTTTCTGCGGGCCGGCGCCCAGGGGCAAGGACTACGACTGGGAGGAGAGCCGCGGCCGCTTGCGGCGGGCCATCACGCTTGGGGAGGCGTACGGCGCGACGCCCAATCAGATTGCGCTGGCCTATCTGCTGGCGCAGCCGTTTCCCGTTTACCCGATCATCGGCACGGGCAATCCCGACCGCGTTCGGGAAGCCATGGATGCGTTGTCCATCACGCTCCGTGCGAACGAGTGCGCATTCCTGACGGGGTGAGTTTGCTTCGCGGCGCTGGGACATGTCCGGTTAATCGCCCCCGGGCGGGGTGTCCTTGGCCCCGTGCGCTGCCTGGGCGATCTCTTCTATGCGCGAGAGATCCAGATAACTGATTCGTTCGACAGTCTCGGCACTCTCCGGATCGACAAAGAGGTCGGTCGTGGCGCGGAAATAGGCCGTCGCAGACAAGCGCGTCGGTTGTGCCGCGTGGCCGATGAATGTGTTCAGGAGGTGAAAGGTCTTCGCATCGCGGTCGTAGTAAAGGTCGAAGATGCGGCCTTCCTGCGGATAATCGATGAGCGCTGCCGTAATGATTTCCGGATAGGGATAGCGTCCGGGGTGCTGAATCGTCTCATGATAATGGACGTGCCCGCAGAGGTGGGCGATGATGTTGGGCTGGCTGGCGAGATAGGAGGTGAATTCCTCCGGGCGCACGCTGGGCAAGACCGTCGGCTTGATGAGGGCGCTGCTGGGGTGATGCGTGACGACGATGACGGATTCGCCCGCTTCGCGTGCGGCCCGGATCTCGGGTTTGAAGAATCCGTCAAACTGATCGCGCGAGATGGCGCCGTCGGCCCCGAGGAAGCCCGTGACGGCGTCGGCCCCGGAGGAGTCGAGAACGATCACGCGAAGAGGCAGATCGCGTTTGGGCCGGAAGCTGTAGAAGGCGCGGCCGGTGAGACGGGCGGCCAGATCGAATCCGTGCCCGTATGGCTGGGTCGTGGAATTGAACATCTCGCGAACGAAGATGGGCTTTGAAATGTAGTGCCGCGCCGGATCTCCGGGCACGGGCCCGGGAGCCACATCCTCCATGCGCAACTGGAACGTGTTGGGATCGATGGGCTCTTGAACGCCCGCGAGGATCACGGCAAGGCTCTGCGTGCCCGTGGGCATGAGCGCCGTTTGGGGCGGGTTCAGGTTGGGCAGGCCCATCAATCCGCCGATGACGGGGCCGATGGGCGCGGTCCAATCGACGGGATCGGCCGCGCTCCGGTCTATGGTGAAGTTGCCGTTGCCGCAATAATCGTGATTGCCCATGGCCGGGTACCACGGGATGTCCTTGGCGAGCCCGACGGCGTTGTAGGGAAGATGGGGATTGTCCAGCGGGTCGCCTGCCCGCGCGGGCGCGTCAAGCTGGCCGGAGTCCGGCGTAACGACGGATCCGTCCAGGGTGTCGATGAACCAGCGCAATTCATTGAACTGGGCGTTCTCGACCACGTCGCCCGTGAAGAGGGCAAAGTCGACGGGCCGGTTTCTTCCGAGGAGGCCGGCGTAGTGGACGCGATTAACCGCCTGCAGGAGGGCATCGAGCACCTGGACGGAATAGCCCTCGCCGGGCCGCCACGAGCCGGCCTGATAGATGTCGAAAGGCACGACGCGCGCGGGACTCTCGACATCGGTGATGTGGATGTCAGTGATCTGGACGAAGCGGAGCCAGTGCTCGCCCTTGGGCGGCGCCTGGAGATCCAGGGGCGACAGCGCGGGGCATCCCGTGAGCAGCAGGGCCAGCATGACTTCCGCAAGTCCTGCCCGTGCGCACCGCATCCGCAAGCCGCTGAACATAGGCATGCCGGGCCCTTATTGTTCCTGCGGGGAGGAAAACAGGCCTTTGATCATCCCGAAGATCGAATCTGCGAAGGAGGCGATCGTCGCCAGTTCCGTGATCTTCTGCGTGAGGGAGACGTAGTAATAGAAGGCCGGCGCCGGCCGTTGTCGGGTAATGCCACGCACGTGTTTCACAACCGCTTTCCTTTCCATCATCGGGATGAGAGGAGTCCGATAAGGATATTGACGAAGGCCACCAGTTGCGTGATGCCCTGTTGCAGCGTTTCCATCGTCGCCTGCTTCTCCAGCCGGGACGCGGCGACGGCGGGCCGCCTGGGCCGCGATATGAGACGCACGTGACTCATGACGCAATCCTTTCCACAAAAGGTCGTAGCCGGCTTCTCAGAAGTCCGCCTGGAAGCGGGCCTGGAAGATGTCCAGGCCTCCATCGTATTCCCACTGGTCGACGCTGGCGTGCACGTAATTCAGCATGATCCGCATGTTCGGGTTCAGGTACCAGTTCAGGCCGGCGGTCCAGTTGCGCCCCGTGCCGCCGCGGACGCCGCTGCGCACATCGAATTCGTCGAGGTCGAGCGTATCGTAACGCAGCGCCAGTTCCAGGGCGCCCCAGCCGCCGCCCTTGAGCCGCACGTTCTTTCGCGGGATAACGCGATCAAAGGCGCCGGTGGACGGGTCATACATGCGATGTTCGCCGGTGAGGAAACAGCTTGCCTGAACGTAGTAGCCGTCGAAATGCCGGTCGTCCAGCTTGTACGCGTCGCGCAATCCGAAGAAGGTCAGGTGACGGTTCTCCGGCATGAACGACGCGTCGGTCCGCAAGTATTCGCCCTGCAGCGAGAACGGACCCACTACGAGCGCGGTCTCCGCGGACCACGTGTTGAGGTTGTCCACCGGGAGTTCGCCCGTATTCATATGCTCATTGGCCTGATTGCTGCCGGGACGCGCCCGGAAATCGTAGTCGCTCTCGGGATTGCGGTGCGCAAAGCCGAGCCCCAGGTGGAGCAGCCGCCGCCCCTTGTTCTCGTACCACGGCAGGCCCGTCAGTCGGCCGGTGAACGACCAAAAGTTGTCGCGGTCAATGCCGCCGTTGAACACGCCCAGGGACGCCGTCATGCGTTTGTCGAAGAAGGCGTTGGAGACGCCCAGACCCAGCGAGCGGTACGGAATGAAGGCCTGGGTGGCCATGGAACGTTCCATGAACGTGATGAAGCGTGAACTGGTCAGGGCCTCCAGGCCGAGGGGCTCGCTGAACTGGCCCGCACGCACGGTCCCCGCGTAGGGCAGATTGCGCACGCCCACAAATGCGTCCGTCAATTGAACTTCATCCCCCGCGAAGTCCGTTTCGATCTTGAACAGGAAGTCCTCGTACACCTCGCCCGAAAGGGTCATGCGGAGCCGGCTGACTTCCATCCCGTCATGCTCATCGATCCGGTCGCCGCCCAGGAACCAGTAGTCCGGCGCGCGGAAAGTCGCCGCGTCGAAGTAGACGCGCCCGCCCAGTTTCAGCCGGAATTTGCCATCCTGCGACTCCAGGCGTAGCCCCTTGTCCCAGCGAACCTCAAGCAGGTGCCCTTTGTCCTTCTCTTTTTCTTTGTCTTCGGCCTTCGCGGCCGCGGCGGGCGCCGTGGACGCCTGTTCGGGCGCAGGCGCCGATTCCTGCGCAGCAGGTGCCGGTGCACTGTCGGCGGGCGGGGCGGCCGGCGTTGCATCCTGCGATTTCCCCATGGCCGAGATGCGTTTCTCCAGATCGGCCACGCGGTCCGCGAGCACCTTGTTCATTTCCGCGAGTTCCTGGACCTGTTTCGTCAGGGCCTGCACGTCCGCGGACGGCGCTTGCGCGGTGGCGGCCCTGGACATCAGGATCGCGGTCAGAAGGACTCCAAGCAGTCGGTTTCTTGCAGTCACAGCGCTATGCCTTCTCCCTCAGGTTTCGATGCCTCGGCAGGCAGCATCGTAACACGTGTGCTCCTCTCTGGCAACAGGCCGGTCCGGGATTCAGAGGGACGTGAACGGCATGGGCCATCCGCGGGACGGCGCACAGCTTTCCCTCGATGCCCATTACCGCTACACTAGGCAAACGTCAACACCCCGTCCCGTTTCGCGTCATATAGGCCAGGAGGAATTGGAACATGCTAATGGCGCTTTGGACACGATCGGATGCGCATCTCGTTCGACGGGTGCTTTCGGGGCGGCGGAACGATTTCGGGGTGCTGGTGCGTCGACACTTGCCCGCGGCCCTGGCCGTGGCCCGGGGCAATCTCGCGAATCCGTCGGACGTGGACGACGTGGTGCAGGAATCGTTTCTCGCGGCCTATCAGAAGCTGGACACGTTGCGCGTGCCGCAGAAATTCGCGGCGTGGCTCTTGACGATAGTGCGGAACACGGCGGTGAGCTGGCAGCGTCGGCAGCGGGACGGCGTGCCGCTGGAAGAGGCATCGCTGACGGGACAACTCCAACAGCCGCAACCTGCGTTCGACCGGCTCGAGATGCAGCAGATGCTTCAGCAGACGCTTATGGCGATGGATTCGGACACGCGTGAACTGCTGTTGTTGCACTACTTTGCCGGCCGCTCGCTTCGTGAGATTGCGCAGCTGCACGGCATTACGCGCATGGCGGCGGCCAAGCGCCTGCAGCGGGCGCGCGAATCGCTGGGAAAGGAATTCCTCAAGCTGGTGCCCGAGGCGCCCTCGGCTGGCAGCGTGAAGAAGAATGCACGCAAGATCACCGCGGCGGCACTGGCGGCGGGCGCCACATGGAAGGCCGCCTCCGCCCATGGCCTTGCAGCCGCACTCGCGATTGGCGCGGCGAAATTGGCGGGCGTTTCCGCGGCCCTGTCGGTAGTCCTGGCCGGCGCATTTCTGGCCGCACCCGCCGTGCTCGGGTGGGAACCCAGCTTTCCCGAGACATCGGCCGCGTCCGCCGAAGCGGCGGCGCCTGCGCCGGCAAAGGCCGCAGAAACGGCGCCGCTTCAACTTCCAATAGAGACTCGGGCCGAGGAGGAGGTGGGGCATTTCTCTTTGTCCAACGTCCTGGTGACTCCTTTTGATCAACCGGTCGGCGACGCCCGCGTGGTTGCGGAACGGGTGACGTGGCGCGCGGGAGAATTGCCGCCGGCAACGACCGAGAAATGGGTGGCCATGGCGGACGCCAACGGGTCATTTACCTTCCCGGACCTGCCGGCCGGCGGCTACTCCGTCACCGCCTACACAACGCTTCTCGGCGGCGCACACGATTTCCTCATCGAGAAAGAGGGCAAAGTGCACGGCCCGCGAAACGTCAAGATGTACCCGATTATCCGCTCGTATGGCGTGCTCCTGGACGCGGCGGGAAATCCGGTGCCGGGCGCAGTGCTCTATCCGATTTCCCATGAGTTGTTTCCGGAACAGGAATTCGATCATGTCACGGTGGCCGGCATCCGTGCCTGCACGGACAACGAAGGCCGTTTCCGCTTCCAGGGCGTCATTCCGGGCGCCTGGCGGCTTTTTGTAGTCGCGCCGGGCCATGTTCCGTTCTACACGGACTACATCCCGTGTTACGGGCTCCGTTCCACCGTGGTGATCCAGGCGCCGGGCCGCCTGGTCGGACGCGTGATCGATGCGGCCGGTCAACCGCTCCCCGAAGTCAAAGGCAGTGTCTTCTCCGGCCATCCCGTCTCGACGTACGAGGACTATCAGCCGGATTACCGTATGCAGCAGGAGTTCATCTCGGATGCAAGCGGCGTGTTCCGCATGGACTCCGTGGCTTCCGGCACCTATGCCTTTTCCATCAAGGATGCCGCGTTGACGCTGGTCAATCCGGCCCTGAATGTACGCGTAGATCCGGGAACCGAGGCGCGCGTCGAGTTGGCGGTCACGCAGGGGGCAACCATCGCGGGCCGTGTGTTGGATGGAAAGAGCGGCGAGGGCGTGGCCGGCATCGACGTCTCCACGTATTCTCGATCGGCGGGCATCAGTGTCTCCCGCAAAGTGGTCACGGGTCCGGACGGACACTATCTGTTGACCGGATTGCCCGCGGGCGCCTATGAGATTCGGGCTCAACGGCCGTCGTTGTTTCTTTCGGCACAGAGTGAACGATTGCAGGCAACCGTTTCGCTGGGCGAGACGCTGGAGAACCAGGATATCGCCCTGGAGCCCACGATAACCCTTTCCGGACGAGTAGTGGACGCGGACGGCGCCCCGGCCGCGGCCGAAGTGACGGCCGCGGGCTCCGGCCAGTACATGGAGGGCAAGTCAGGGGTGAACGGCGCCTTTTCGTTGACGTTGCTGCCCCGCGGGAAAGTGACGATGACGGCCAAGACCGGCACGGCACGGAGCAAACCGGTCGAGGTCAGTCTGGAGGCGACGGAAGCGCCTGAAGTGCTGCTGGAGTTGGGCGTGGCGGCCAATGGCGGCATCGAGGGCGTTGTGTACGATGCCGATGGCAAGACCGCGTACAACGTCGACGTATCGGCGAGGGCTTCCGATGCATCGCCGTATCAGGCAGGCGAATCCACCCGGACGGAAGCAGGCGGACGTTTCAAGCTCACCGGGCTGCCCGCCGGCGAGTATCACGTCGCTGCCTTCCGTCGAAGCGGTGAATTCGCCTCCGCCCAGGTCACGGTTCAGGAGAATGTGGTTTCCCGGGATGTCCAGGTGCGTGCAAAGCCGGCCGGAAACTTGGCCATCGAAGGGACTGTGTACTATCCGAACGGGATGCGCTGCCCCTTTGCGGTGTTGACCTTGGATGGCGGTCAGGCCGCCACGTCGGGCGCGCTGGGCAACTTCACGTTCAGCGGCCTCAACGAGGGCAACTACAGCGTCTATGCGCTGTCGCCCGGATACTCGCCCGTGGTGAAGTCCGGCGTGGCGGCGGGCACAAACAACCTCGAAGTGACCCTGCGGAATTTCGCGGCGCTTTCCGGAGAGGTGATCGACGCGGCCACACGCCAGCCGGTGCCAAACTTCAGCGCCGAGTACATGTCACGGGTCAACGCGGCCTTCGACACGGGGGTGCTGCAGAGCGGGGAACGCAGCTTCTCCGATCCGCAGGGCAAGTTCCGGTTTGACAAGGTTCCGGTCATTCCCGTGACTCTCCAAGTGAAGGCCGTGGGCTATGCGCCGTGGACACAGCCGGTGGAGATCGCCGAAGGCGGCCAGGAAACGAGCGTCTCCGTCGAACTTCAAGGCGCGGCGAAGCTCACGGGCACTGTGCGCAATGAGGCGGGAGAGCCCGTGGCTTCGGCAACGATTCGGGACAAGGAACGCCAAACAGAGCTCGCGACGACAGACGCGGCGGGGAATTTTGCCATCGATGAGTTGCCCGCCGGAAAGGAAACGAGGCTCTCCGTGTTCGAGGACAGTTATGTGGCGGCGGAAGTCGCCGTCACGCCCGGCCGTGCGGAACATATCGACATTGTGCTATCGCATGGCGGCAGCATGCGGGTGCGCACGCTGCTTGACGGCCAGCCGGTCGAGGAGTTCAGCGTCATGATTGAGACGGCCGATTCCTTAAACCGGTCGGGGCACACGTCGACGGGCGAGGTGCTTGTTTCGGGCATACAACCGGGCGAGGTCCAGGTCAATGTCCACCTGATGAACGGCCAGGGTTCGCTGCACCGCAAAGTGAAGGTCATCGTGGCCGCCGGACAGGAGACACCCCTGGAAGTCTCGCTGGGGCAAGGCACGGCGGCGATCGACGGCGCCATTCTCACGCAGGGCACGCCTCCGGCGTACGCAAGAATTGCGCTCGGACGACCGGACGGGGCCTTCTCGGCGAACATGGCCGCCAATGCAGACGGAACGTTCCGCATCGAGCACATTCCGGCGGGCACGTACAGCCTGCACTGCAGCACCCACTGGGATTCGGGCGAACAGGCCATGCGTACCTTTGAAATCACCTTGCAGGAGAATGAGACGCAACGGGTGATGTGCGAGTTCGCGGGGTCGTGCAGCGTCGAGGGTGTGCTTCAAGGAGTCCCCGCGGGGGCAAAAGGTTTCGTGTATGTATTGGACGGAGCGGTGCCCATGCCCTCCGAGGCCACCCCGGAAGCCCTTGGCGCATTGATTAACCAGCATCTGGCGCATGTGGCACAGGCTGAGGACAGCGGGGCCATCTCCGTGAGGCATCTCGAACCCGGAACCTACACTTTCCTGAGCATGTGCCTCGCGCAGCCAGACAATCCGGAAACCCTGCGATTCTCCGCACAGGTGCTCGAACTGAAGGCCGGCGAAACGGCTGCGCTGAACCTGACGCTGCCGTAGGGCCGCCCGTTCGCCTGGATGGTCTGCGGAGGCTTGAACTTCGTCAGGGCGCCAGCCAGGGCAGCGGGCCGAAGGGCAGATTGCGCAGGATCCCGAAAAGAATCATCAGTACCGCAAGTAACGTCAGCCACCGCGCGCCCAGGTCCAATCGGGGCCCGGGCGCGATGCTCATTGCGCGCAGGGCATAAGCCGCGTATGCGTACGCCCCGAGCGGCGCAACGACCAGCACGGCGAACGCATTCAGCGACAATGCTTCGAGAACGCGCCCGTGCAGCAGTGCGTGGAGCGCGCGTTGGCCGCCACAACCGGGACAGTAGAGCCCGGTCAGTTTGTGGAACGGGCACCCCCAGAAGAGACGGGGAGCGGCGACCGGATCCACCGCGAAGAACACGAACCCAACCACAAGAAGCGCCGCGCTCACAAGGAACAAAGACCTTCCTTGTCCCGCGGAGGTACCTCCCGAACCCGCGCCGTCCTCTGATGTTGCATGTTGTTTCATGGCGGCCGCCACTATACGCAACCGCAGTTTGACTTGTCATATTGCCATTGCTACTGTGATCGCCATACGTGATGGAAAACACGGACAGCAGTGAAAACAACCAGGGGAGAACGCTCATGAGTCAGGCAGGCGTGCAGTTCGAAATCGGGCAGGTGCTGGGCCGTTCCTGGGAGATATTCAAGGCCAATCTGGGCCCGTTGCTGGGGGGATTTCTCGTGATGTTCGTCATCATCGGCGCAAGCAGCGCGGTGTATATCGGGCCGATCATTCTGTCCGGCCCGATGACGTTGGGCTTCTACAAGATGGCCCGGACGGCAGTGAACGGACAATCGGTCGAGTTCAGCGATTTGTTCTCCGGCTTCCAGAAGTTCCTGCCCGCGTTTCTCGCCTATCTGATCATTGCGATCTTCACGAGCATCGGGATGATATTCTGCATCCTTCCCGGCATTCTCGTCAGCCTCGTGTACATGCCCACCTATCTCTTCATTCTCGATGACAACCTCGATTTCTGGAACGCCATGGAAGCCAGCCGGAAGATGGTGATGAACAACTTCGGACAATGGCTTCTGCTCCTGGTGGTACTGTTTGCCCTCAATCTCGTCGGCATGCTGGCCTGCTGTGTCGGGTTCGTGGTCACGGCGCCGGTCTCCATCCTGGCCATTACCCTGGCGTATGACATGGAACGGCGGGCCGCCCGGGGCGCTGTCGAGATGCCGCCGTTGCCGCCCTCCGCATAACAATCCGATGTGAGACGTTCAGGCGCCGCGCGGACGCTGCTTCGCGCGGCGCTGAATTGCCCAACGGGATGGAAGTCCGTCCATGAACGACACTGGAAGACCGCAGTTTCGAATCCGCGAAGTACTCTCCGCCTCCTGGAAGGTGTTCACGGACAATTTTGTCGTGCTCTTTGTGGCACATCTGCTCTTCAGCCTCATTGTCTCCACGGCCGCTTCCGTCCTTCCGCTGGTGGGCGGCATACTGCTCAGTGGCCCGCTCTGGTACGGATTGGCGTTCCTGGCACTCGCCGCGGTGCGCGGCGCGCCCGTGCGGATGGAAGATTTGTTCCTGGGCTTTCAGCGCTTCGCGCCCACGATGCTGGCCGGCGTATACATGTCCCTTTTTGCCCTGGCGGGCGCGCTCCTCCTGGCGGTGCCGGCCGTGTTTGCCGTTCTCGCGGCCTGGATGACCGGGTCCGTGATCATTATCAGCATGACGTTCTCCGTGGCCTGCGTGCTGTGCCTTGTTCCCGCCTGTGCGGTGGTGGTGCTGTATGCGCCGGCGTTCTTCCTCATGCACGACCGCGGCCTGGAGGCGTGGCCCGCCCTGCAGGCGAGCAAGGCGATAGTCACCGCCAACCTGCGGCAGTGGCTGATCGTGTGGGCGGGGCTCTCGATCCTCCACCTGGCCGGATTGCTGCTGTGCTGCGTCGGCACGTACGTTGCCACGCCCTGGATGATCGTTGCGCTCGCTATCGCGTATGAGCGCGAGCGCGCCGCTCCTCCGGCCGTGCCCGGCGCTCGATAGTCCAGCTCAGGACGGGTTTCGAAGCAACTGCTCGAAGTACGCGATCGTGTGCTTCAGCCCTTCACGAAGCGGAATCGTGGGATTCCACCCGAGCTTCTCCTGCGCCAGCGAGATGTCGGGACGGCGGCGCGTGGGATCGTTCTCGGGCAAGGGCTTGTAGACGAGGGTCGAGGAGGAACCGGTGAGGCGAATGACCTCCTCGGCCAGTTCACGGATAGTGAACTCTCCCGGGTTGCCGAGGTTCACGGGCCCGGTGAATCCCTCGCAATTGATCATCCGGATGATGCCGTCGACCAGGTCGCTCACGAAGCAAAAGGAACGCGTCTGGCTGCCATCGCCATAGAGGGTGATGGGTTCATTGCGCAGCGCCTGCACCACGAAGTTGCTGACTACTCGGCCGTCATTGACGAGCATTCTCGGGCCGTACGTGTTGAAGATGCGGATGACGCGGATGTCCACTTTGTTCTGGCGGTGATAGTCGAAGAAGAGCGCCTCCGCCACGCGCTTTCCCTCGTCGTAGCAGCTTCGGATGCCGATGGGGTTGACGTTGCCCCAATAGGATTCGACCTGCGGGTGGATCGTGGGATCCCCATAGACTTCCGACGTGGACGCCTGCAGGATGCGCGCCTTCACCCGCTTGGCCAAACCGAGCATGTTCAGCGCGCCCATCACGTTCGTCTTGATAGTCTTGACCGGGTTGTATTGGTAGTGCACGGGCGAGGCCGGGCAGGCAAAGTTGAAGATGCGGTCCGCTTCCAGCGTGATCGGGTTCGTCACGTCATGACGCACGAGCTCGAAGTTCGGATTGGACAACAGGTGCGCGATGTTGTCCTTGCGCCCGGTGAAAAAATTGTCCAGGCACAAGACCTGTTCGCCGCGATTAAGGAGCGCCTCGCACAAGTGCGATCCAATAAAACCCGAGCCGCCGGTCACCAGATTCACATACGACATGTTTCCCAACCCTTATCCATTGTTTCGCTTCCCGAAGATTCGCCGCCCCGGCCGTCTGTCAACAGCCGCTCCGCAAGGGTAATAACGCTTCGGCAATCTGCAAATCTTCCTCGGTCTTGATGATGTGCCCCGCCATGCGGTCCACGGGATAGAAGCCGACGCGTCCGGCGTACGTCGCCGTCTTGCCCGCTTCCGCCGCGGCGATATAGGAGGCGGCGCGCCAGCCCGTAATGCTCCACGTGATCCGCTGGATGGGATCGAGTTCCTGTGAGTTTGTCTTCTCGCTGAAAGTGAAATTGACGGGCTGGTCGCGATAGGCGCACTCGATCTGCTCGTGCGTGCAGCAGAGCATGGAGTCGTAATTGCCTTCGATCATGGCCGCCACAAACCCCTTCACTTCGTCCGCGGTGAGCAAGGGCGCAATCGAGTGCACCTGGAAGACCCGCTCGCAGGGGTGCTTCTTCAGAAACTCATAGATGAACTGTTCGCTTGTGGCGACGTTGTTGGCCAGTTCGGCCGGACGTTGATGAAAGTCCACGCCCTCCTCCGCGGCCATCTCGCCGAACGCGGGATGCTCCGAGTTCACCCAGATCCCGTCGAAGATTCCGGCGGCCTTGCACTTGCGTATCGCCCGCACAATCAGGGACACGCCGCCGAGTTCCCGCAAATTCTTCTGCTTCAATCGCTGACTGCCCATCCGGGCGGGTATCATCGCAAGATTCATCTGCCAACTCCTGAGTTCTCTGCCGAAAACGTCTCGCCCGCGACTGGCCCCGCGTCAGCGCATTCTGGACAGCGGGCCATGGCGAAAGCAATCGATCGTGTGGTCATTTATCATGCCGACCGCCTGCATGAACGCGTATATGATCGTCGAACCCACGAATCGGAATCCGCGCTTCTTCAGGTCCTTGCTCAGCGCGTCGGACACGGGCGACGTCGCGGGGATCTCATTGATGGACTTCCAGTGGTTGACGATGGGGCGCCGGTTCACGAAACCCCACAAATACGCGTCAAAGCTGCCGAATTCCTTCTGCAGTTCGAGAAACGCGCGCGCGTTCGAGATCGAGGATTCAATCTTCAGGCGATTGCGCACGATGCCGGAATCCTGCATCAGCTTCGCCTGGCGCGCCACAGTGAATCGCGCAACTTTCCCGGGATCAAAACCGTCGTAGGCAGCGCGGTAATGCTCGCGTTTTCGCAGGATGGTGATCCAGCTCAGTCCCGCCTGGGCGCCATCCAATATCAGCTTCTCGAAGAGATCGCGGTCGTCATGCGAAGGGACACCCCATTCCTCGTCGTGATACGACTGATACAGCGGATCGGTTCCGCACCACGCGCAACGCACTATGTCGACCGGTCTCGGCATGAATATACCTGTTACCCGCCGGGCTTGAATGCTCCCGGCCGCCTCATGACAGGGATCATACCACAGGCGCGGCACCGGGTTCAGAGCAGATCGGCACGCAGCTTGACGACGACCTTCTTCACGATTTCCGGCGCGGAACCGGCGATGAGTTGCGGCATGTGAGCATCGTTCGGAAACAGCACGGTGAACTGTCCGGGAAGATTGGGCACACGGATGGGCGCGGGGCCGGGCCGGCGGAAGAGGACCGCATCCGTCACGTCGTTGTACGGCGTGGCGACCTCCAGCGTGCTCCGGGGAAACCAGTCGATGGCTTCGCAGTTCACGAGGGACATCTGAATGTCGACGTAGCGGTCGTGCGCTTCGATCAGGGCCTCTTCCGGCGTGCGGGTGGGATAGCTCATGATCCGCGCCATGACATCCTTGCCCGCGATGGGCGCCATGTCGCTCTCTAGGGCGTCCGGAGTCAGCGCCAGCAAGTACTCGAAGGCAGTGCGCCACGCGGGCGCGTTCGAGTAGCATTTCCAGTTTTCAAGGCGATCCACAATCATGGTTCCCAAATCCTTTCCCGTGAGGCGCAGCGCACGCGCCGCGCCCATTTCAGCGTGGGCGAAGGCGCCACCCGCGCATAGCCGCCCGCGGCTTTGACCAGCGCCACGCCCGCGGCAACGTCCCAGAACATGATGTCGTCCTCGGCATAGGCGTCGGCGCGGCCGCAGGCCACATAGGCCAGCGAGAGCGCCGCCGTGCCGAATTTCCGCACTTTCTTGAAGCGCGTAACCATCGCAAGATACGCCTGCAACCCCGCTTCATCATAGGCAAAGTTCACGGGGAATCCCGTGGCCAGCACGGCCTTTGACGCATCGTCAATGCCGGACACGGCCATCGCCTCGCCGTTCAGCCACGCGCCTTCGCCGACAATGCCCGTATACAGTTCGTCCATGTTGAAGTCATAGATCACGCCGAGGATCGGCTCGCCGATCCGGCTCAGGGCGATGGACACGCAGCACAGGGGAATCCCGCGGCTGAAGTTCATCGTGCCGTCGAGCGGGTCGACGATCCAGAAGGGCGCGCCGCCGTCCAGCGCCCCATGCTCGCCGCTCTCTTCCGCCAACACGTTGAACTGGCTGTCCCTCAGCACATCGAGGATGACGGCCTCCGCATCGCGGTCCGCCTGCAACTTGATGTCGCGTCCCGTCGCGCTGAGCACCTGCTTGTCCCGCCGCATCGCCTCGCGCAGCATCGCGCCGGCCTGTCTTGCCGCTCGCGTTGCGAGGTCGAGTTCGTCTCGCCCGTTCATGCTCATCTCCCGAGGTCGCGCAGCAGGTTCCTGACGGCGGCGCTTTCCATGTCGAGGCGGCATTGGCGCGTGTACGTGGCGACGTGCGGGGTGAGCAGAGCCTGCGGATACTGCGTCAGGCGGCCGGCGTACGGTTCCTTCCAGAACGCATCGAACCAGACGCCGGCGACGCGGCCGGCATCGAGCGCGGCCAGCAGGGCCTCTTCGTTGACCAGTTCGCCGCGTGCCGAATTGAGCAGAATTAACCCATCCTTCGCTTTGCCGAAGGCGTCCGCATCCAGGATGCACTGTTGCCCGCTGGCATGTAGCGAAATGATATCGGCCTGAGGCAGCGCCTCGTCCAGCGAGGCCACCCGTTCCACGCCTTCAATCGGGCCGGGGTCCAGGCCGGGGTCATACACCAGCACCTGAACGCCGAAGGCGCGGAGCAGTTCGCCCACGCGCCGCCCGATGCGGCCATAGCCGATGAGCAGCGCCCTCGCGCCCGTCAGCCCGGAGCCGATCAACTTCTTCCATTCCCCGCGGTGCAGGGCTTCGTTTGTCGGAAGCAGCCGCCGCCCGAGCGCCAGCAGCGCGGCGAGCGTCATTTCGGCGACGGCGTTCACCGGCCCGTCGGGCGTGCTGGATACGTTCACGCCGAATTCGCGGGCCGCGTCGAAATCGACGTTCGCCACGCCGATGCCCACGCGCGCGATCGCCTTGAGCCGGGGCGCCGCGGAGGCAATCACCGCGCGGTTCAGCGGTTCGAGCCCCGCGATCAGGCCATCCACGCCGTGAAGATGTTCGATGATTTCGGCCTCGTTCAGCCGGCGGCCGAACGGGTTCGGCTTCACTTCCAGGCCCGCGTCGCGCAGCATGCGCAGCGGCGTGTCATCTTCCTCCGCAAACGAGGACGGCCCAATGGCGACAGTGAAATTCATTCGTGTTTCCTCTCGAAGCCGGGCGCTTCGCCGCCCGTATTCCTAGATCTTCGGAGCCGAGGGCGAGTTCATGAAATGCGCGTCATTCTGATAAATGGAGAATACAAGCTGCATGGCCTTCAGGGCCTGCTCCGACGTGCCCGCCTGCACCGGCGTATCGTTGAGAATATGCTCCACGAACTCCGACATCTCGAGTTCCCACGACGGATCCGTATCGAAGTACACGATCTCCTCGCGCGGCTTTCCCATCGCGAAGCCTTCGTTGAACTGCTTCCTCGCCACGGAGATGGTCTCGTCGCCGTAGCTGCGGGTGGACGTCAGAATCCCGTTCACGGAGAGGTAGCCGTCGCTCATGTAAATCTCGAGCATGAAGCGGTGCTTCCACTGCGTGCTCGAACTGTGGAGCATGGCAATCCTGCCCTGGCCGTCGCGCAACAGGGCAAACGCATTGTCCTCGACGTTGATGTTCCAGAAGGCCGTGGAAACCATGCTCTTCACTTCGACGAAATCGCCGCAGAAGAATCGGAACAAGTCGAGCATGTGGATGCCCTGATCAAGCAAAATGCCGCCGCCCACGAGCTCCTTGTCGCTGCGCCATTCCTGCTCGAAGCGCGGGCCGCCCGACTTGCCATAGATGCCGCGGAGCCAAAGGATGTGCCCGAGCCGGCCGCTCTCCACGATCCGCTTGGCTTCCTGAATGCCCGCGTGATAGCGGTGGTTGAATCCGAACTTCAGCTTGAGCCCGGGCCGGCGTTGCTCGGCGGCAACGATGTCTTCGATGTCCTTCAGATTACGGCCCGGCGGCTTCTCACAGAAGACGTGCTTCCCCGCGTCCAGCGCCGCAATCACCGCCCCCGGCGTAAATCGGTTCGGCGTGCACACGAGGATGGCGTCCACGCCGGATGCGATGACCTCGTCCTGCGAATTCATCCGTGAGACGCCCGGGAAGCGCTGGAGAAAGGGCCCGGGATTCGGATCATAGCCGCAGACGAGACGCGCCGAAGGGCAAGCCTGAAGCGCCTGGGCGCGCGTGACGCCCATCTTCCCCAAGCCAATGATCCCGACTCTGACGATTCGTTCTGCCAATCGAAACCCCAGCCAAGCCTAGTGATGAAGGAACTTGCCGCGCTGCATGCTCAGATGGCCGCAGAGAATGTGGCCCAGCACGCTGAAGATGTCCTCGACCGGGCCATATTCGTCGAGCGTGGTCGGGGCATGCACGGAGACGTCGCACGCGTGTGCGAGCCGGCCGCCGCTGAACCCGCAGAAGCCCACCGTTGCCGCGCCCATGCTCTTCGCACAATCCACCGCGCGAAGGATGTTCTCGCTGTTGCCGCTGACGGACATCGCGAGCACCACGTCGCCCGGGGACAAATAAACGCGCAACTGCCGCTCGAATATGTTGTCAAACCCCGCATCGTTCCCGAGCGCGGTCACGGTCGCCAGGTTGTCCGTGAGCGCAAACACCCGAAACGGGGCCGGGCCTTCGATGTAGCCGCCCGCCACGAGGTCGTTCACGATGTGAGACGCCACGGCCGCGCTACCGCCGTTGGCCACGATATACATCGCGTGCCGGCTGTCGATGGCCGCGCCGATCACTTCGACCGCGCGCCCGACGGCCGCCCAGTCGAGCGTGGACAATACTTCGTCGAGGCGCCGGGCATAGCCCTTCGCGTAGTCCTCAATCGAACCCGCCGCCTGATACAGCTCCGCCAGCTTGTGCATGCACTACTCCTTGATTCGTTTTGCCGCCACCCGCACGTGCGAACTCAACCGGTGCTTCTGAAGGAACTCCTGAAAGTCCGCGTGCGCCAGCGCATCGCGCCGCTCCAACAAGTACTCCAGGAACGGCGGCAGCGTGATCGAAGGATCCTGCTGCACGGCGTGCCGCACGAGTTCGATGTCCAACTGCCCCGGCGTGCTCAGCTCCACAAGTTCGAGCCCGCTGCGCGCGATGAGGCGGGTGATGCCCTCGATCGAGAGCAGGTTCAAGTGTTCCGGCACGAAGATATAGGGCGTCTTGTCCCACAGCACCTGCAGGTCAAAGCCGCTGATAGTCCGCGTCGTAAAGAAGAAGAGGCCGTCCGGGGCCAGCGCGCCGCGGACAACGCCCATGTACGCGAACGGCGAGAATTGATGTTCCAGCTTCTCGAACGCGCTGATGGCGCCCACGCCCGCCAATGCGGGCATGGCGGCGGTTTGCACCGGCGTGCCCGCGCCGCCGTTCACCGGCAACAACGGGTCGACACTCAGCAGCGTGTCGAACAGGCCAAGCGCCCGGATCTCGTCGAAGATCTCCGGCGAATAGGAATTCAGATCGGCGTAGCTTCGCGCCTCGCGGTTGCCGGTCTCGTCAAACAGCTGCCCCATCCAGTTCGCGTGCGAGGCGAGCAGGTGATAGCGGCGCGCCTTGGCCGTGTCTCGCGAAAAATGCTCGACCCGGAACCGGCTTGCCCGCGAGTGCGCGTAATAATGCGTCAGGGCTTCGTCCGACGGCCGCGGCGATACGAATACGCTTCCGCACGCGGAACACGCGTTGTACAAAAAGTCATATCTCCGGAAGGCCGGCGCCCGCTCCGGACTGCCGCACGCGGGGCAATCCACTTCCACGAGCTGCGATTCGTCCGCAAAGAACTCGCATGCGTCCTGAATGGAAAGCCGCTTGAACTCCGACATCAACGCCGGAGGACGAATGTCGGCTTCCTTCAATCCACTGCTGACAACAACCCGTTTCATGGCGATTTCCATTGGAATGCACTGCCCGTTCGGGCATTACAGCACACGCTTTTCCGGGATGTCAATTGGCCCGGCGCGTGTGGGTTCAACTTCCCTGGAAATCGAAGAGGTGCATGAAACCCGCGGTCAACGGATCGATGGGCGCTTTCCCCGGATACTTGACGAACGTCACGTGGCCGTCCATGTACAGGACGTTGCAGCCGCCGGGAACATGGTTGAACTTCGAAATGACCGTCGACACATTGTCCCAGAGAAGGAATATGTCGCTCTGGGCCTTGGCGCTCGCGGCCGGGTTGTTGATGTCGGTGATCAGGAATCGCTCGATCCCCTCGCGAATGCGGTACACGGTGGTGCCGCCGCCGTTGCCGTTTCCTTCCGAAACCGTTCGATCCTGGTCGACGACAGCGCGGAACGCGGCCTCGTCATTCGCCAGGAAATGCGGACCAACGTGGACCAGCAGGTCGGCCAGCGCTTCCAGAAACTGGGCCGGACCCTGGGTGATGGAGGGGTCGAGCTCGTTCAGGCCCAATTGCGGAATCACCGAGAGCAGAAACGACGATATGCCCATGGGGTTCAAATCCAAGCGGTCGTACAGGACGTCCGTGTAGGTGTAGCTGGCGTCAATCGCCTCGACCCCTTGCTGCCCGTTTCCGGCAAAACGCTCGCTCAGCATGATCTTCCCGTTGGCATCGTAGAGATCCTGCACCTTGTCCATCGCATCCGAGGGGCAGAAGACAATTGCCGGGTCGGTCAGATACTCCGGATAGACCGACGCCACCAGCGGGCCAAACGCGATGCACGGACGCGGACCGCAACCCAACTCGATCTCCTCCGGCGGATACTTTTGCCCGGGCGACTCGCCCGCGTACATCTTGAGAACCAGTCCCCACTGTTTGAGATTGTTCGCGCAACTGGCCCGCCGCGCCGATTCGCGCGCCCGCGCCAGCGCAGGCAGCAGGATCGCCGCCAGAATTCCAATGATCGCAATAACGACCAGCAGTTCGATCAGCGTGAAGCCGTGCCGTTTCATAGACCCATTCTCCCAGAGGGTTGACCGCGGTTTCCTAAAGTGGTCTTACTACTTCGCCCATCTTACCCCCGATCACCCCGCCAAGTCAAGCAGAATCTTACAAGTGGTATAACTACTTTGTGCCAAAGCCGCGAGTGACGCTCTCAAAACCCGAACAAAAGACATAATTCTTAGTTTTATGTCCGTCTGAGCTTTATCCGGTCGGACAAAAGCGGTCCTACCAGCCATGGCATTCGTGAAGCAAATCCGCTACAATGGGTGCCAGGTTCGCGGAACGAAGGAAGCGCCATGGCACACAAGATGAGCGAGAAGAGGTCAATCCCCAGTGTTCAGACCAGTTCCGAGGAGATCGCGGAGAAGCTGACCCGGAGGATCTTCCAGCAGGAGTTCTCGACCGGCATGAAGCTGCCGTCCGAGCGGGAACTGGCCGCACAGTTTGGCGTGGCCCGCAACGTTGTGCGCGAGGCCATCAAGCGCCTCGAAGCCATCGGCGCCGTGCGCAGTTGGCGTGGCTCGGGCGCCTACGTTCAGGACATCGAATTCATCCGGGGCGTGGACCTCTTCGACACGCTGATCACGCACGAGGACGGGTCGGTCAACCTCGATTTCCTCCGCGAGGTCATCGAGTTCAGCGGCAACTTCACCCGCTTTGTGGTTCGTTCGGCGGCCCTGCACCGCAGCACGGAAGACCTCGAAACGCTGCAGCGGCTCGTGGAAACCTGGCAGGGCCACCGCGACAACGCCGCAGAGCAGAAGGACCTGAGCAACGAGATCAACCGCCAGTTCATCAAGGCCACCCACAACCGCGTGTGCGTCGGCCTCTTCAATACCCTCGAACGCATCTCCGAGAAACTCTTCTCCCTCGTCGAGGCGACCGTGCTCGATTTCGAGCAAAAACAGAAGGCCTATCATCACCTCCTTGAAGCCCTCGAAGAACGCGATCCCATGATGGCCGAAGCCGCTGTCGTCCGCTACCTCCGCGCGCTCGAGGAACACCTCGCCTCCAACGCCGTCACCCGCGGATTGTTCAGCGGAATCCTGTACGCGTAGGCGTACCGGTTAGAGGAAGATCCGGCGAAGCTCTGAACCGACGTCAAAACTGGGATCGGTCAGGCGCTGCATGATCAACAAGGCTAGATCATGACCGGAAATTGCCCTAGCGGTCTTCCCATGCATGAGGTGCTGACGCAATTTCTCCTGTACATCGGGCCCTACGATATTGGCAACAAACAATGGATAGGAATACGGCGTGGATACATCCAAATAGTCTCGCATGGCGCGGATATCATCCACCGCGCCATTCCAATGTCCTGCTTTGGCGTCCACTACCAGTTGGATCACCTGTCCAGCGGCTGACGTGTGGCGTACGACGCAATCTGGAACGGCCTTTCCCGATTCCTTCTGGCCTTGCATGTTCACTTGGCAGCCCAAGGCCCGGAAGCCGTATGCCACCAGCAATTCCCACTTATCCGAACGGACATGATCGGCTAACAAACCTTGCAGCAGCGGAGGAATCCAACTCTTCAGCAGGGACTCGCGTTCATTCTGCTCGGGGGTATCACTCGGCTCATTGTTGTCTGCCGCCGGGTTTGCCGTTGGCTGCGGCAATATCTGTCTTGAGCCACCGCTGCCATCTGTGCCTGACCTGAGCGACCTACGGACGAAGTCCGTTGCCTGGTTGAACCAGGACATCGTGAAGACGCCGTCTTCCTTGTCCGGCGGAAGAATGAAAGCACTCAGAGGCCCCTTTAGGTACGAACGTGGCACGGCCCGAACTTTGTCAACAAGATCGGCGGGCAGGGCGATATCGGCGTTTACGTCGCACACCACAGCGTCCAGACTCAGGTCGTGAAGATTCCCGCGAACTCCCGACACTTCGCCCAATGCGAGCACGGTACCATCCTCGAGAAGAGCCAGGAAACGCGCCCCTTTTCTGACGTGCAGTTTTCCTGTCCAGATGTCCACCTGTCCTTTCCGAATAGCCTCAAGGAGTTCGTCGCCCTTGGAACGCCAGCCCACTAATACCATCGGCCAGACTCCATCATTCCTTGCCAACATGCACCGACTCCTTCCTTGTAATATGGAATGTATCTGCCATTTCGGATTCAACCCAAGTGGAGGTTCTCGGGAAAGCTGATCACCTCCCTATTCAGCCACATTAGCTGACCTAGAGCACTCAGCTCAAGTTTTCAGAGCACCCAAACATGACTATGCGCCAGTTCAGGAATGCTCTGCCAGTGCAAGCGCCAGAGCGGACTCGGCGATGGATTTCAGGGTGAGGGCGCAGGGGGGTTGACATTGCGGCGGGTGGCGGAGTCTCATGGGCGGAACGGAGGGAAACACGCCATGACGAGTCTCATTGCGGCCATCGGATTGTTGTTGTGCGCCGGGGAAGGCACGGCGGGAGACTACGCATTCTTTGCGCAGTCCACGATTGCCTCGCACGAAGACGGGTTCGGGCACGCGCTGCCCTCCATGGCGTGCCTCGCGGACGGGCGCGTGCTGGCCACGTGGGGGCGCTATCCGCAGGGCTCGGACGATTTTGCCGTGGTCGGGGCGTTCTCAGGCGACGGTGGGTGTTCCTGGGGCAAGGCGCAGGTGCTGATCGATCATCCGGGCCTGCTCGATGCCGACCCGGCCATTGCCGTGTCGGAGAACCGGGTGCTGGTTACGTGCACGACCGTGAGTTTCGCGCAGGGCATCCGCACGTCGGCCACGTGGTGCATCCGCAGCGAGGACAGCGGCCGCACGTGGTCCGCCCCGTATGAGATCCCGATGAAGCACCGCTATACCTGCGGCAAGTGCCACCGCGCCCTGCGGCTGAAATCCGGCACGCTGCTCTTCGGCTACTCGTGGGATGTGCTGTGCGAGCAGGGCCAGGCGCTGCAAAGCGAAGGACAAATGGACCTGCGCGCGGGCGTGATGCGATCGACGGACAACGGCCTCATCTGGACCAACGGCGGCGACACGCATGCCGACTACGAGAAGGTGGCCGGAGGCGCGGTCTCGGGCACGGACGAACCGGCCCTCGTGGAACTCGAGGACGGTTCGATCTACATGCTGATGCGGACGGGGTCAACCCATCTCTATGAGGCGCGCAGCACGGACGAAGGCCAGACCTGGACCGGCATCCAACCCAGCCCGCTGGCGGGCACGAACGCGCCCGCGGCACTCACACGCTTCAACCGGGACGGGCGCACGGGCATCCTCGCCGTCTGGGACAACGCGCCGGAGCGGTTCCCGCTCTGCGCCGCCGCATCGTTTGACGGCGGCAGGACGTGGACCCGGCCCCGCGATATCGGCTTTCCCTATACCGGCGGCCAGGCGTCCTATCCCTCGTGTGATCAGGCCGCGGACGGGACGCTGCTGGCCGTCTGGCAGCAGGATGTGCCCGGCGGACGCGACGTGCGCTTGGCGCGCTTCAGCCCGGCGTGGCTGATCGAGCAACGCGATGCGACGATTGTGCTCCTGGGCGAGTCCACCACGGCCGCCCGCGGCCCGCTGCGCATCTTCGGCAGGCTGCTCGAAGAGGAATTGCCGCGTCACGGGATACAGGCGAAGGTGACCAATGCGGGCGTCGGCGGCGAGTCCACGCCCTCGGCGCGGGAGCGTTTCGAGCGCGACGTGCTCGCGCGGAAGCCAGACGTCGTGACGATCTACTACGGACTGAATGACGCGGCCGTGGACGTCTGGAAGGGCGCCACTGAAGCACGGGTAGCTGCGGCGGCCTTCGAGGAGAACCTGCGCTACTTTGTGACGAAATTGCGTGAACAGGGCGGGCAGGCCATCCTGATGACGCCCAATCCGTGCTCGTGGACCGCGAAGGAACGCGAACTCTACGGCAAGCCGCCGTACCGCCCGGACGAGGTGGACGGGCACAACGCCCTGCTCCCGGCGTACCTCGCGGCGGTTCGGAAGGTGGCCGAGACGGAAAAGACGCCGCTCGTAGACGTCTTCACCCTGCTCCAGGACTACGCCCACAAGCACAGTTACAGCGAGATCACCCTGGACGGCGTCCACCCGAACGATTTCGGGCACCGCCTTATCGCGGACGCCCTCCTCGGCGTCATTCCGGGACTCCTGCGCTAAGGGGGAAAAAAGTAGTTGATTTTTACCCCGTCTATTGTCCAAGATTCCCCCATCGGAAGTTTGGAGGCGGTTCTGAGGGCCGCTTCCACACCCAGGGCGCCCGCTTGGGAAAGTACGCGCCCGGAAACAATCTGAAAGAGGGTTCGTTCGACTGGACTGCGCCCGAGGCGCATGTCTGGCCGGCCGCCGACCGCACCCCGTACGTCGAGGCGAACGGGGCGCCGGGAGAAACGCCATGGGCGATATGCACCGGGCTACAGCGTTTCTGATGTTCCTCGCGGGGTTGAGCGCCATCATACTGGCCCCGGGGTGCGCCCGCATCGCGGAGCACTGTCCGCTACAAACCGCACTTTTCACACCTGCGCCGCCGCCGAAAGCGGAAACCCCTGTCGCGGCACCTGCCCCCGCTCCAGTCGCCGAGGCCCAGCCCACGGCGGAAGCCCCGAAGCTGCCCGAGCCGGATGTCCCCTGTCTATGGCCGGTTAAGGAAGACAGGCACTGCATCCTCTCTGGCTACGGCCCGCGGGGACGGCGTCGGGGCGGTCCCGGACAGTTCCACCGCGCGGTGGATATCAAGGCGACGATGAATGCGCCCGTGGTGGCTGCGGCCTCCGGACGCGTGAAACAGGCGATGCGCCAGGGCAGTTACGGGAAGATTCTCGTCGTGGACCACGGCAACGGATATGAATCGGCGTATGCCCATTTGAACGAGATGCTGGCGGAAGCGGGCCAGGTCGTCGAGCGGGGCGAGGTCATCGCCCGCGCGGGGCAGACCGGGAACGCGACGACGCCGCACATCCACTACGAGATTCGGCACGACGGCCAGGCCGTCAACCCAACCCCCTTCCTCCCTGAAGAAGGCGTCGAAATCGCCAAGGTGCCATCGACGCCCCCGAAGTCCGTCACGGCCGCCTCGGCCGTGAAACAGGGGCCGGCGGCCAAGAAACCCGCCGCGAAGAGCGCCACGCCGGCGAAGTCCACGGCGAAAGCTCCCGCCACGAGCAGCGGAAAGGCGTCTGCGGCGAAGAAGACCGCGAAGACCGCCCCGGCCAAGGCGGCCACAAAGAAAGCCCCCGAGAAAGTCGCCTCCAAGTCGCCGGACAAGACCGCAGTGAAGAAGGCAAGCGTGAAGTCGTCCGGCAAGAGCGCCGCGACCTCGAAAGCCGCCGGCAAGAAGCCTTCCACGGCCGCCAGCAGTACGAAGAAGACGGCCGCCACAAGCGCGGCGAGCAAGAAGCCGGTGGCGGCAACGAAGTCTTCGGTCAAGTCCCCGGCCAAGGCCTCTGCCGGGAAGAAGCCGGCCGCCAAGAGCACGCCAAAGGCTTCCGGCAAGGTCTCCAGGAAGAACACGAGCGCCAAGTGAATGCGGTTTTCCGGGAATGTCGGCATCCTTGCCGGCTGGAGTCCCGGCGCCTTCGAATCACTGCCTTCTCAATTCCGCAGGGCGGTGTGTGGGTCCCGCCTCAGTACGCCATGAGATCGTGACTGAAGTGGCGGGTGCGTTTGTGGAGTTCCCAGATCCGTAGTTTCATTCCCGGCTGATTGCCGAGCAGGGCGGCCATGTCGGGGTTGAGCATGCCCAATTCGTTCGCGGTGATATCGATGATCGGAAAGGGCATCGTGATTTGGTCAATGGGCAGGTCGGCGAAGTTTGTGACCATGTGAGGGGACAAGATGAGCAGGCGGATGTTGGTTTCGGCATTGTCCGTGCGCGTGATCTTCAGGGGGTAGTAGACGCAGGAACTCTTAAAGCGGTACTGGAGCGGGCTATTGGTTTTCACCGCCTCGCTCAGTTCGATGACGTCGTAGACAAACCACGTGAAGCCGTTTTTGATGTAGCCCCGGATGACGCCTTGCATGGGCTCGGATACGCGCGGGTTCTCGGCGCCGGCTCTCTTGAGGTAGTCCTCGGCCCATTCACAGAAGCCTTCCGCGCTGAGCACGTGTGTCACGGAGACGTCGTGTGCGCCGATCTTCTCGTGGAAGGTGACCTCGCCCGCGGGCTCAGCCGATTTCACGCCGCCCGCCGTGCCCCTTGGCCCTCCGCCGAGGGGCATTTGCCGATGAACTCGGCTGTTGATCAGGCGCGTGGCCTTCTCGAAGACTTCGGGGTCGCCCTTCTTTACGGTCGGTTCATCGGGAACGGGCAGCACCTCGAGCACTTTCGTCGCTTTCGAGGCATGCACATCCGTCGAGAGCACCAGGATCTCCTCGGTGCCGTTCCAGGCGATCATGGCGCGCTGGTTCGGCTCGAACAATTTCACGTCCGGATCAAACGGGATCATGCCGCGGTTGGCATGGGCCGGCATCACGAGAAGGAGCCCGAGAAGGGTTATCCACGGAACACGGGCACGGCGAGAGGCAATGTGGTGCGTCATCGAGTTTCTCCCTCCTGGGCGCCCAGCTTTCCGGCCGCCTACCCAAGTCAATCTACCCGAATCACCCGTCGAATCCACGCTAAACGATCTGCCGGTCCCCGGCGAGCACTTTCGCGAGTCAGCACTTGTCCTTTGCCCGAGTCTACGCTGCGGCGCCTCGGGGGGCAAGTCAAGACGTTTCCGGCGCGTTCGAATGCCGGAGAACGGTTCCTATTCCTTGGTGTGCGAAAGCGCGGTCGCGGGGACGGACTGCAGGGGGATGCCCGGCCCGGCATAGAGCAATTCGAGGGCCTTGTTGCCGCCCGCCTGGAAATACCGGACTTCAAGCGGGTGCCTGCCCGCGCGCAGCCCCGTCATGCCTGAGCGGGCTTCCGTCTTGTGGCCGCCGTCGTTGTCCACGAGCTTCTCTCCGTCCAGGAGGAGGATGCTTCCATCGTTCGATTTCAGGCTGAACGTATAGACGCCGTCGCGGGGAACCTCGATGTAGCCGGTGAAGACCAGGCCGTATGCCTCGGCGGGCGCGGTCACGGCGTCCAGTCCGATCTTCGCCGCGACGCACGCAGAAACCGGCGTCAGCGTGCTGAAGTCCGGAAGCTGCATCCATCCGCCCTCGTAATAGCGGCAGCGCAATCCGGGCGCGGTGCCGGTGACAGCAGCCGCGTCGTGCGGCGGGCAGTCCTTTGCCGCCTCCATTCCCCCGATTTCCTTCTTGTAGAGTCCGAGGTCGCCGTTGTTCTCACGGATCGCGGTGACGCCGTTGCGTTCCGCCACTTCGAAGAAGCGTTTCACCCGGGCTGCGAAATCCGGCGCCATGAGCACCTTGAAACCCTCGTGGTCGATAGTGTAGGCCCGGTCAAAGCGCGCTCGGGTGCGCTCGATGATGGCATAGTCCACGCTGAGCCGCGCCACTTTCACCCTTTCGAGCACGGCCGGATCGTTGGCCACGACGGCCTCGGCCTCATCCCACAGGGCATCGGCCCGGGCGAGCAACCCATTCGTGAGATGCCTGTGCTCCGGTCCGATCCAAATGTCCATGTGGATGTTCTCGCGCTTGACTTTGTTATGGATCAGCGCGAGATAGCGGCGGATGGGCCTGGCGGCCGCGCCATAGACGCCCTCCAGGAATTCGTCCACGGCCTGATTTACGTCGTAGTCCGGATTCCAGAGCAGTTTGGCGCCAACATAACCGCTCAACGGCGAGAGTTCTCCGTTGAACGTCGTGTACACGTCCTGCTCGAAGATGCCGGTGACATTGTGGTCGGCGAAGAAGCGGATGTTGTCGTCGCGCAGATACAGATTCGGAAACGGCACAAAGTAGTGCGAGAACGACGTGACGTAGTCCCAGACCCACAAGCGGTTGCTGATCTTCGACCAGCCCTCGACGTCCTTGACGAAAGTCTTGTTCTCGGTGCTGTTGCATTTGACGAACGGGTGCGCAAAGCAGCATTCGATGCTGCACAGGCGGATGATGACATTGGGTTCGGGGCGCATGGTTTTCGGGGGCTTCCGCGTCCACTGATACGCCAGGGTGTCGATCGCCTTGTTTGGGAACTCGTCTCGGACGGCGGCCGCCACCTTGTTGACGAGGAGGAGCACGGGCGCGATCTGACTGTCTTCGGCTTTGGCGAGGGCGGCGCACCTGTCGCATTGGCAGTAATTGCCCCAATCGTTCTGGGACACGGAAAAGACGGTCGCCTCCGGGTGCTCGCGCATCCGCTTGCGGATTTCCTCCGTTACGATGCGAATCACGTCCTCGTTCGTGCAGCACAACTGCGTGTGATCCTGGAGCCGCTGGCCCTTGACCATGGCGAAATACTCGGGATGATCGGCGAAATATGTGGCTGGGGGAACGAGCCCGTCAAACGTATGCACAAAGCCGAAGTAGGTGATCTTGCCGCCGTGGCGGGCATCAAGGGAGGCCGCGTTGGAGTTCATCCGGTTTCGGGCGGCCCAGTCGCCGTCGAAACAGTCTTTCGTGAACGGTTCGCGGTATTCGAGGCGGGGGACGATGGTCTCTTCCATCTCGCGGACTTTCAGCGTGGGTGACTTAGGAATGCGACTCACGGAAGGCATGAACCAGCGGCAGCCGAGATGGTCCTCGAGCAGGCCGTAGACCCCGTACAAGGTGCCTCGGGGTTCGCCGCCCGCGATCACAAGATGCTTCTCATTCGCGCGGATGATGTAGCCTTCGGCACCCAGTTTGTCGACGTTCAGCGTGATGTTGGCAGGGAAGAAATGGTCGTTCTGCCCGACCAGAATCTCGTGCTGCGCCATGGGGGCGGCGTCCGTCACCAGGGGGAGGTCGGCGCCGGTCATCTCCTTCAGGAATCGCTGCAACTCCTCCGCGGCGTAGCGGGTCGAAGGAGAGGCCTTCTCCGCCACGACAATCTGCGTGCGCGGCTGTCCATCCACCGCCACCACGAAGGGCTTGCCGGGCCACGGCTTCAGATGGGCGCAGCCCCCCGCGAAGAGCAGCAACATTCCGATCAGTGCGACGTTCTTCATGGTATTGTTCCTCCCGCGTTTCACGAATCCCGCTTTCGGGTCTTTTACCACAGGCACCCCCTCCGGGCAAAACCGACGGCCCCGCGCAGGAGTCTAATGCCAAGATGCCCGTCCTGACCGGCGCGTTACCGGAAACCTGCGAGCGGCCACAGTTCATGCCCATCCCAACACTGATAACGGCATTCCTCGCCTCCGGCGGATTCTATCTGCTGGCGCCCTACGTGTTTGTCGTGAATTCCATTCCCTGGGGGCTTCCGCCCACGCCCGCCGAGCTTTCCGCGATCGTGCAGTCCACCCAGGTTCCCCGGGTCAGCGCTTCCACGGACGAAGTCTCGCCGGTGGCACGGGCCTTTGCGGAACAGGATCCCGGGCCGTGGAGGCAGACCGGAAAGGGCCACGCGCCGCGGGTGCTGCTGGCCAAGCTTGAGGTGGGAAAAGACCTTCCCGAGGTGAATGAATACCTGCAGTCGCTGGAGCCCTGGAGCGTGCCCGGTTCGACGTGGGAACTGAACGAAGGGGATTACGACTTCACAGAGACCGTGCTTATACGAATCCTGTATCGCTTTGGCGACCGTCCCGACCGCCTGTATCCGGACACGCTGAAACACCTGCTGGACACGCTCCTGGTCGGCGAGGGCGGCCACCCCACGCTGAAAGTGCCGCGCACGTTCGGACTGGTCTTCGACACGGAGAATCACATCCTGATGACGGAGAGCAGCCGCTATCTCAAGAATCAGTGGATCTTCTCTCACGGCGACGCGCGCCGGAAATTCGACAATGCGCGCAACGGCCTGCAGGAATGGCTCCTGGGCCGCCTGAATCAGATCCGCTGCCATGGCTTCCACGAGTTCAATTCGGTGCCCTACGAATCCTACGCCCTGATCGCCTTACTGAACCTTGAGACGTTTGCCCAACCGCCGGAGCTGGCAGCCCTGGCCCGGGCGATTATCGACGACGCGGTTTACCGCCGCGCCATCGCCAGCATGGACTTCCGGGCGTGCATTCCGTTCCGGCGCCAGCCCGAACACGCCGGAGACACACGCCTCGATATCTATTCACTCAACGCGCTGGTGGCCGCGTGGACCGGGCAGCCGTTCGGACGCAGGGCGCAGGATCGCGCGCTGGACGCTTTCATGTCGCGCTACCGCCCGCCCGCGGAAAGCGTGGCCCTCTTTCACGCGAAGCCGCGCGAATATTTCGTGCAGGTTGGCCATGGCGCCTATGGCAGCCCGGAAATCATCTCCGGCGGTCCCGATTACGTGCTCAGCGCGGGCGGCGCCTGCCCCGATGCCGAATCACAGGTCGTACCGCGGCCGACCACGCTGCTGCTGCCGGACGGCCCGGAGGATCTTGACAGGAGCTTCCACATCCCCGGGGCGGGCGACTGGCTGCAGTGGAACAACACCGGCGTGTATCGGCGCTTTGCCTGCGGCAACCGGCCCGTGCACGTTCCCCGCCAGTACCGTCCCGCCGCAGAGGCGGTGCACTGGAAGGTCTTTGAGTTTGCGTTTTCCGGCCGGCTTCTCCTGGCCGTCTGGTCTTCGGACGAATTCGGCCTTATGGCCTTGTTTCCGGACGCTACCATGGCTGCCGCGGAGCTTCTTGAAACGCTGAAGACGGCCAACCCTGACGCCGATGCGCTGCTGCGAACGTTCCGCTGGCCGGACGGGACGAAGCTGACGTACGATGTCCATGCGCCGTACGGGGCTTGGGTGATGCAGAGTGCCGCGGAGACTCCCCTGGAACGGGATTACGGAGCCTGGCCGCTGATTCAAGAATAGCGTCGTACTCTCCCTTTGGCGACGCGTGGAGAGTTGCGCCTGCCGGCGGTCGGGGTGTAAGGTACCGGGCGCGGCACCAGGTGAGGGATCTTGATTCGAATCGTTGGAGAAGGCGTCCGGTCATGGCATCGGGGAACGTTAATATTCTGAAGGCGCACACGGAGCACCTCACTGCCCTGTTGGAATCTGCGGATATCCTCGTTTCACTCCAGGATCTGGATGGTCGTTATACCTTCTGCAGCAGGCCGGCCTTTTACGGCCTGTCCATGGCGGAGGTGCTGGGCGGGACGCCGGAGCAGTTATTTCAGCGCGACTCGGCCGAGCGGCTGCGCACGGCCTTCAGTCAGGTGCTGCACGTGCACCAGTCGCTCGAATTCGAACTGGAACAGGCTGTACGCGGCCGCCCCCTTCGGCTCTTCATCAAACTGTATCCGGTCTTCGGGTCGGCCGGCACCCTGGAGGCGGTGGGTTCGGTGGTCCGGGATGTCACCGCGCAGCGGAAGACCGAGGACCTGTTGAAAAGCCAGCACGAACTGGGCTTGGCCCTGAGTTCCACCAGTGATCTTCACTCGGCGTTGCAGAGATTGCTCGCGGCCGCATTGGAGATGGACGGGGTCGATTGCGGGGGCATTTATCTTGTGGATGAATCCACGGGGGACCTGCGCCTGGCGGTTCATTGCGGGCTTTCGGACAATTTCGTTCGGCTGTGCTCGTTCTATGCGGCGAATACTCCGCAGGCGGTCCTGGCCCACCTGTGCAAGCCTGTTTACGGCGAGTTTGCCACGCTTTCGCGCAGTGACCCTGAGACCCAGGATGAGGGGCTTCGCGCGCTGGCGGTGATTCCGGTGCTGTACGACAACTGCCCCGTGGCGGTGTTCAATCTGGCATCACACACCTGCGATGTGATCTCTGCGCCCGCCCGAATTGCCCTCAACGCCCTGGCAGCCCAGATTGGGGGCGCGGTCAACCGGGTGCGGATCGAGAACTCGCTGCGCCAAGTCCAGGAGAACCTGCAGGTCCTCTTTGACACGGTGGAGGATTTCCTGTTCATCGTTGGCATGGATTCCCGGATTCTCGACGTGAATTGCGCGGTGGAACAGGGTTTGGGATACCCGAGGGAGACGATTGTCGGAAAGAATGTTCTGGAGATTCATCCTCCGGACCGCCGGGAAGAAGCGCGCCGCATCCTTGAGGCGATGCTGGGGGGGGATACGCTCTACTGTCATGTCCCCCTTCTGACGCGGGACGGCAAGACGGTTCCCGTTGAAACGCGGGTCACGCCCGGCCTCTGGCATGGCCGTCCAGTGATTATTGGCGTTTCACGCGACACCACGGAGCGCGACCGCGCGCTGGAAGCACTCCGGGTCAGTGAAGAACGCTATCGGGGGCTGGTCAACGCCTGCTTCGACATCGTCTGGTCCATGAACGCCCGGGGTGAATTCACTTTCATCAGCCCGTCCGTGGAGAAGATAGCGGGTTTCGCCCCGGAAGAGTTGATAGGCAAGTCCTTCAGTTCCTTCCTCAACCCCGAATGCGTGCACCGGGCGCAGCAGACGCTCGAGGATCGGCTCGCGGGACAGCTCGGGAAGGACAGCGCCCGAAGTGAATTGATTCATCGTCACAAGGATGGCCGGGAATTCATTGGGGAAGTCAGGAGCATCCCCATTTTTGGTCCCGCGGGCGAATTGCATCAACTCGTGGGACTCACGCGCGACATTACCGCGAGCAAGCGGGCGGAGGATGCCTTGCGGGAAAGCGAGGAACACTACCGCAGCGTGGTCGCGGAAGCACCGGTCGGCATCTTCCATCTCAACCGACAAGGCACATTCATCAACGCCAATCCATCCCTGGCCGGCATGTTCGGATTCGGCTCGGTGGACGGTTTTCTGGCCTGGGCGAATGCCGGAACGGAACCGGAACGTCTGCTGGCCGACCCGGGGCTGGGTCCGCAGATGCTTGAGGAAGCCCATCAGGCCTGCGGCGCTTGGACCACGCGCGAGGTCGAATTCCGGAAAAGGGATGGCACGTCGCTGACTGCGCGGGTTCTTTACCGAAGCCTGGAAGAAAGCGAACGCATCCGGGGTGCCTACGAGGGCTTCATCGAAGATGTCACCGCCAGAAAGAAGGCGGAAGCCGATATGCTGCGCGCCTCGCGAATCGAGGCCACCGCGACGCTTGCCGGCGGTATCGCCCACGACTTCAACAATCTCATGGCCAGCGTTCTGGGCTATGCGGAAATACTGAGCCTGGACTGCCAGGATCGGCCTGACGCCCTGGACATGCTTCAGCGCATTCAGAAGGCCGCGCTTCGCGCGGGCGAGCTGTCGCAGATGATGCTCGCCTACGCACGGGGCGGACGCTACGTGCCCCAGCCCCTGTGCATCAATGAATCGGTCGCTGAGGCGCTGGAATTGTGCGGTCACGCGTTCTCGCCCGAAACCCAGGTGGAACAGTGCCTGGCGCCCGACCTCTGGAATGTCTTTGCGGATTCCACGCAGATGAGCCAGATTGTGATGAACCTGTTCATCAATGCCGCCGAGGCGATCACGGGCAAGGGCAGGATCACGATACGCACCCAGAACCTGGCCTTTCCGGAACCCTTCGAGGAGCAAACGCTGACGATTCCGCCGGGCCGGTACGTGCGCCTGACAATGGCCGACACGGGCTGCGGCATGGATCGCAGGACCCTGGCCCGGGTTTTCGAGCCGTTCTTCACGACCAAGTTTCACGGGCGCGGGCTGGGCCTGGCCGCGGTTTACGGCATCGTTGCAAATCATGGGGGCCATATCGCCGTCGAGAGCGATCCCCAGCGAGGCAGCAGTTTCCGGGTCTACCTCTCCGCACTTCATGAGGTTTTTGAGCAGACGACGGTCCCCGAATCCCCGCTTCCGACCGGGCAGGGGACCATTCTGCTGATTGAAGACGAGCCCGACGTCGCGGCAACCTCGCGTCTCATCCTGGAGCATCTTGGCTACCGCGTGTTGCTCTCGGCCGACGGGCTGCAGGGCGTAAACACCGCCCGGTCCTTTGAAGGCGCCATCGACGCCGCCTTGCTGGACCTTCGGATGCCTCGGATGAGCGGTTATGAGGCCTTCCCCCTGCTCCGTCAGGCCCGGCCCGCGATGCCCATCATCATCTGCAGCGGTTATGATATCGAGCCCGCCGTGCAGTCGATGCTCGATGACGGTGCGTGGGGATTTCTTCGCAAACCCGTGAGCAAGGACGTGTTTCGGGAGACTCTGTGCCGCGCCGTGGCGCGGACGGGGGGATGATGGCACAAATCGTGCCGGGCGATTTCATCCGGGGCAGGATGGCCGTCCGGGGTCCGGCCTGATTACGGCTCCACCACGGGCTGCTTCATCTTCTTTCGCTTCTTGCGCCAGCGCGCGTAGGCGGGCCAGCTCATGGCGAGCGCGAAGAAGAACAGGAGCAGCACGAGCGCCATGCCCTTGTTGTACTGCTGGAGCTTGTCGTAAGCCCAGATCCAGGCGGCCACCGCAAGCACGTTTCCCGCAATCACTGTTGTGAATGCCAGCGAAACGCGCATGCCAACGACGTAGGCGAGGGAGACGCCGACCAGCGGCCCCACATTCCAGAAGGGGAAGAACACGAGCACCAGCAAGCCCACCACGCCATAGGGGGCGATGCTGTCTTTGTTCTGAATGAGGAACTCGTTCATCCGCACGAGGGATTTCCCCAGCACGCGGATGCGTGGAAGGTTGTTGTAACCGCGGGCGAACCACGGATAGATGTAGAGCATGAGGATGAAGTCGTGCATGCAGATTTGAAAGAGGAGGTAGTAGCGGCTGAAGCCCAACTCCATGCCGAGATGCGCACTGCCCGCGCGGCCGCTCAGCACTTGCGCCAAAACCAGTTGCCACGTGGCGTCATAGGGCGAACCCTTCACGCGGTACAGCACGACGAAGAGGACGAGCATGCCCACAAGGGCGCCGTGCCCCGCCGCGCCAATGTAGTTCAATGCGAGCGGCGAGAGTCTGTTCGACTCCGGGTCGTCCGCTGTGAGTTTCTGCGTCATCCCAACCCCTGCTCTCCGGGCCTTACACAGTCCCTTCTCGAGAGAATATAGCAGACTGTGCAGAGACCACTCTATTTTTGAAATGCTATACTGGCCTGATGGCAGAGTCTCAGGACATAACGCAGGCGCCGAAGGAACGCGCGGAAGGCGCAGACTTCCTGGCCGGGTTCGACGTTTCGGAAGCGCCATCGCTTCCCGGCTGCTACATTATGCTCGATGCCAAGGAGCGGCCCATCTATGTGGGGAAAGCGAAGAATCTTCGCGCGCGCCTGCGCGGCTATCTCAACGAGAGCGACTCGCGCTACAGCGTCAAGTTCCTGATGCGGCGGGTCGCCAAGATTGATTTCCTGCTCACGAGCAACGAGAAAGAAGCGCTGTTGCTCGAGAACAGCCTGATCAAGCAATACAAACCGCGCTACAACATCCGGCTGCGCGACGACAAGACGTACATCAGCCTGCGGATCGACGCGCGCCAGGACTTCCCGCGCATCACGGTCGTGCGCCGGTTCAGGAAGGACGGAGCGCGCTATTTCGGCCCGTATCACAGCGCGGGGGCGGTGCGGCAAACGCTCCGGCAACTGCAGCGCCTTTTCCCGTTGCGCCTGTGCTCGGATCACGTGCTCAACAACCGCACGCGGCCGTGCCTCTATTATCAGATGAAGCTGTGCAGCGCGCCATGCGTCGGGCACATTAGCCGCGACGCCTATCACGAGGTCGTGGACCAGGCCATCATGGTCCTCGAAGGCCGCAGCAACGAATTGGAGAACACGTTGCGCGAAGACATCGCGCGGCATGCCGAAGAACTGGAGTTCGAGCAGGCCGCGGTTTTGCGGGATCGCCTCTACGACTTGCGCGGCATGCTCGAACGGCAACACGCGGTCACCTCGCCGACGTCGGACGATCGGGATGTGTTCGGCCTGCACACGGAAGGGCCTTTCACGGAGATCCAGGCCCTCTTCTATCGCGGCGGCAAGATGATCGGGGGGAAAGGGTACTCCTTCGAGCATTGTGAAATGCCGCTGGACGAGTTGCTCAGCTCGTTTCTCCTTCAATACTACGCGGAGGCCCCGCTTATCCCGGATGAAGTGCTTTTGCCCGTTGACCTCGAAGACGCGGACGCGCTCGGCGAAGTACTGTCGGATCAGCGCGGCGCCAGAGTCGAAATCGCGTGCCCGAAGCGCGGTGAAAAGCGTTCGCTCGTTGAGCTGGCCCACAAGAACGCCCGCCGCGGTTTCGAGGAGAAGCGCCTGGCCGAGAAAGCCAACCGCGACCTGGCCGAGCAGGTCAAGGCGGCGCTCAGCCTTCCCCGCGCGCCGCACCGCATCGAGTGCTTCGACATTTCAACCATCCAGGGGGGCAACACAGTCGCCTCGATGGTTGTGTTTCAGGATGGTCGTCCGGACAAGTCGCGGTACCGCCATTTCACGATGCGCGCTGTCGAGGGGCAGGATGATTTCGCGAGCATGCGCGAGGCCCTGATGCGGCGCTACACGCGGGCCATCGAAGAGGACGATCTGCCGGACTTGGCCCTGATCGATGGGGGCCGCGGGCAGCTTGGCGTGGCCACGGCCCTGTTCAGGGACCTGGGCATCGAGGATTTGCCGCATATCGCCATCGCGAAGGCGCATCCCGAGAAGGAAGGCGCGCACACGATGGAACGCCTCTTCACGCCCGGCCGTGCGAATCCGATTATCCTCCCTCAGAACGGGCCGGTGATTCTGCTCCTGGCCCGCATCCGGGACGAGGCCCACCGCTTCGCCATCACGCATCACCGCAAGCGGCGGGCCAAGGCCACGCTGCAGACCGTGCTCACGGCGGTGCCGGGCGTGGGTCCTGCGCGCGCGCGAACGCTCTTGAATGCGCTCGGCTCGGTTGCCAAAATAGGGGGTGCGTCCGTGGAAGACATCGCGGCGCTCCCGGGCTTCAATGAGAAGCTGGCGCGCGCGGTGCACGAGTTCCTTCAGGGAGGTGCGTCATGACTTTGTTCTGGGCAATGCTGGGGTCGGCGGTGGTTCTGATCGCGGTGCTTCTGGCCTACTGGGCGATTCTCTCCGCCATGTACGTCGAGCACTTGCGCACGAACGAGGTGCACACGCTGATCACGCGCGACTTGTGGCGGCTGCGCCTCTGCCGCTACCGCAAGGGACGGACCGAAGGAGAGCCCATTCTCTTTGTGCATGGATTCAACTCCAACCAGAACAACTTCCTCTGTCCCGACGATCACAGCATGGTCGACTATTTCCGGGAACGGGGATACGACTGCTGGACTATCGACCTCCGGGGAACACGCTCCTCGGTCCCGCCTTTCGAGAAGAGCTTCGCCGATGTATCCATCGACGACTACTTGCTGCGGGACGTCCCCGACGCCATCCAGTACATTCGCAGGGCTACGGGATACACCCGCGTCCATTGGGTGGGCCATTCGCTGGGCGGCCTTTTGCTCTATGCCTATGAACTCGAACATGGCGGCGCATATATCGAGAGCGGGGTGACGCTTGGCGCGCCCATCGGATTTGAAGGCGCCACCGCGCGCGTTCCCGCGGTGGTTGCGGCCTTTGCACGGCTGTTCCCGCAGGCTGCGGGCAATCTCATGCGCGGTTTCGTGCCCATTGCCCGCCTGTTCCATGTCGGACTGGCGCTCTTTCCAATCAATCTGGCCAACGCGCATCCGAAACTGAACACGGGCCATTACGTCAGCATGCTCGAAAACCCGCCGCCCCGCGTTCTCTCGGAGATCGCCTTCTGCCTCAATCATCAGGTCTTCCGGGTGAAGAACGACCAGTTGGACGTCGCGGCCTCGCTGTCGCGGCTGCGCACGCCGCTGCTGGCGATCTTCGCAAAGCGCGACCCCTTCGTGCCGTCCGCGCGCGGCCAGCAGTTCATCGACATGCTGCCGCACGACGACAAGCGCATCCTGGTCCTGTCCAAGGACAACGGCTGTGTCGAAGACTATGATCATTGCGACCTCGCGTTCAGCCGCGAGGGCGCGCGCGAAGTATGCGAGCCCATGCTCCGATGGTTCGAGGCCCACCCGATTCGCGAGCGGTTCGCGACAATCGCGCATGACGACGATGATTCCGGGTATCGCGCGCCCCTCAGCGAGAAACAGCGCGCGAGCATCCTGTCCGGCAAGTCGTACGCCCGTGCCACTGCCAACGGCGCGCCCGCGGAGAAGAAGCCGCCGTCCAAAGCGGCTGCCGGGAAGCCGGCACGCAAGGCTGCGCCAGCCAAGAAGAATGCGAAGATGAAACCTGCCCCCCTTCCGAAGAAGCCGCCGGCGAAGAAGGCAGCACCGGGCAAAAAACGATGACTGGCGTGACACGAGCCATGCCGCGGGACTGATCCGATGCGTGTATTGTTCCTGACGCTTTATCCCGGGAATGCGGCGAGCCCCCGCTATCGTGTGCTGCAGTTTCTGCCCTTCCTCCAGGCGAATGGCGTGCACTGCACGGTTGCCGCTCCGTTGAACGAGACGGAGTGGCAGTCGTTCACCGGGCCGCAACGGAGCCGGCGCCCGTTCTGGTATCACGCCCACGAAACCCCCCGGCGGCTGATGCAGATACTCTCCGGCCGGCGCTACGATGCCGTGTTCCTTCAGAAGGCCATTATGACCGCCTATCTGCGCGGCATGCCGGGATTGCTGCGGTGCAGCGCCCGCCGATTGATCTATGACGTGGATGATGCGATGCATCTCGCGCCGCCCCACCCGCTCCGGCCACCGTGGCGCCTCCTGGAAGACCGCGGCCAGATCGAGCGGATTCTGTCGGCGGCGGATCTTGTTCTCGCGGGCAATCCCTGGCTGAGCGCCCAGGCCCGGCGGTTTGCGGGGCGAGTCGAGTGCTTTCCCACGGTGGTGGACACGGAGCGATTCTCCCCGCCCGCGGATACATCCGAATCCTTCCGGATCGGCTGGATCGGCTCGCCCGGCACGACGCCTTCGCTGAACCTGATCGCCGGCGTGCTTGAGTCCTGCCCGAACGGCGACCTGTCGCTGATCGGCGCGGATCCCGCCCAGCTTCGTGTCCGGCAGGATGCGGTCCGCCCGTGGACGTTCGAAACGGAAGTGGATGAAATCCGCCGCTTCTCCGTGGGGCTCGTGCCGCAGTTCAAGGATGACTGGACACGCGGCAAGTGCGCCCTCAAGGCGTTGCTTTGCATGGCCTGTGGCGTTCCCTGCATTGCCACGCCGTTCGGCGCGGTGCTCGATTTTATTCGTGACGGGGAAAACGGCTTCCTGGCGGAGGGCCCGGAAGAATGGCAGGCGGCCATCGAGCGGTTGCGGGAGCCGGGACTCCGAACTCGGATCGGCGAAGCGGCCCGCGCCACAGTCGAGGAACGCTATTCCCTGCGCGCGGCCGCGCCGCGGCTGCTCGCATGGCTCCGGGAGTTGTCATGAGCGTGCGGGCACATATCGCCTTTGTGATTCCCACCATGAAAGTGGGCGGGACGGAGCGCCAGTTGATTCACCTCATGGGCGGCCTGGCCGACGAGTTCGAGATATCCCTGATTTGCACGCGGAGCAGCGGCGCCTTGATCGGAGAGGCACGCCGGATCTGCTCCCGCGTCCACATTCTTGACGCGCGAAGCGGATGGGATTTCCGGGTGGGCCGGCGCCTCTTCGAGTTTTTCCGGGGACATCGCCCGCAAATCGTGCACACGTTTCTCTTCGGCTTCGACTATTTTGCGCACCGGGCGGCAAAACGCGCGGGCGTCCCCGTGATCGTCTCGAGCCGTCGTGAACTCGCGACCTGGCAGCGCCGGCGGCACCGCTACATGCAGCGGCTGGGGAACAGACACGTGGACTGCATCGTCGCCAACAGCCGCGCCGTCGCGGAATATGCCCTCCGGCAGGAGGGCACGGAGCCGTCGCTCTTCCGGGTTATTCCCAACGGGATTGATGCCCGCGCGTTCGCGTGTCCCGCGCCGAATCCGGAACTGCGCCGCCGCTTCGCCCTGCCTTCCAAGGGACACATCGTCGGGATGGTTGCCAATTTCAGTCCAGTGAAGGATCATGCGCTGTTCGTGAATATGGCGGGTATGTTGATCGAGCGCGGGCACGACGTTCATTTCTTTCTGATCGGCAATGGGCCGTTGCTCGAGCATATCGGCGAGATGGTGATCCGGCGCGGGCTGGAAACGCATTTTCATCGCTTCTCCACGGCCAGTGAGATGGCGGAACTCTACGGCGCCATGGACGTTTCCGTGCTCACGTCGAAGATGGAAGGATTTCCGAACGCTCTGATCGAATCGATGGCCGCGGGCAAACCGGTGGTGGCGCCGGCCGTCGGCGGCATCAAGGAACTCATCCGCGACGGGGAAACGGGCAAGCTCGTGACCTCGCGCGATCCAAGAGCGTTTGCGGGCGCAGTCGGGTGGTTTCTTGAAAATCCTGAAGCATGCCGACGCGTGGGAAGCGCGGCCGCGCGCTGGGTGCGCGAGAACCTCCCGCTGGACGCCCTGGTAAGACGCCATCGCGATCTGTATCTGGAGTTGCTTGAACGTAAACGGCCACGGCGGGTCTGAGCCATGTGCGGCATCGGCGGATTCATCCACCTCGATCCGGAGCGCCCCGCGAATCCCGGCGTGCTCGAGAATCTCCAGGCCGCCCTCGCGCACCGCGGGCCGGACGACGCGGGGATGTGGCATCAGGGCCCGGCCGGGCTTGCCCACCGCCGCCTCAGCATCCTCGATCCGACGCCGGCGGGCCATCAGCCCATGCAAAGCGCCGACGGCCGCTTCGTGGTGTCGTTCAACGGCGAGCTATACAACTTCCGTGAACTGCGCGCTGAATTGGCCGCGCTCGGCGCCAAGTTTCTGACGCAATGCGACACGGAGGTGCTGCTGGAAGCCCACCGCCGGTGGGGCGACCGCGCCGTCCAGCGCTTCAACGGCATGTTCGCCTATGCGCTGTACGATACGGAGCGCCGGCGTCTGTTGCTTGTCCGCGACCGCCTGGGCATCAAGCCGCTCTTCTATACCCGCCACAACGGGACATTCGCCTTCGCCTCGGAATTGAACGCGCTGCGCCGCGCCGGGTTCATCCCCGGCGAGTTGAATCCCGCCGCGCTTGACGCGTTCTTCGCCTATCTCTACATTCCGGCGCCGGACACGGCGTTCAAAGACGTCTTCAAGTTGCTGCCCGGCGAACAGCTCGTGGTCGAAGATGGCGTCGTTTCCCGCGAGCGCTACTGGCGTCTGGAGTATGCCGTGGACCCCGGATGGCGTCTCGAAACCGCCGCGGAAGCGTGGCGGGCACTGCTCGAAGACGCCGTCCGGCTGCAGCAGGTGAGCGATGTGCCCTTGGGGGCTTTCCTGAGCGGCGGGCTCGATTCTTCGGCCGTGGTCGGAATGCTGGCGCGCCAATCCGCGCGGCCGATCAAGACCTTCAGCATCGGGTTCGACGATGCCCATGCTGACGAACTCCGCTATGCGCGCATTGCCGCGGCCCGCTTTGCCACGGACCACACGGAGTGCATGCTCCGTCCCGAGATGGCGGATCTGGCCGCCCGTTTCTCGGCCCACTTCGGCGAGCCGTTCGCCGATTCTTCGGCTTTGCCCACGTGGCTTGTGTCGCAGGTGGCCCGGCAGTCGGTTACTGTGGCACTGTCAGGCGATGGAGGCGACGAACTCTTCGCGGGCTACTCATGGGCCCACCGGAATCTTCAAGTGGCCCAGTATCGGCGCGTGCCGTATGCGTTGCGCCGCCTGGCACAGGCGGGATTGGACTGCCTGCCTGAGTCGCCCCGCTTTAACAAACTCCGGCGTTTCCATGCGGACAGCTTCTTGTCTCCACAAGAGAGTTTTCGGCGGCGCCTGACGTGCCTGGCGCCGGACGTGCGCGCGGGCCTTTACACGCCGGAATTTCAGGCCGCCGTGAATGCCGGGCCGCTCGACCGCTATGCCGAACACTATGCCCGGGCCGCCGGCCTCGGCGAAGCGGACCGCATGCTGTACGTCGATACGTCCATGTACCTCCCCGACGACATCCTGACAAAAGTGGACCGCATGAGCATGGCACACGGCCTGGAGGTGCGCGTGCCCCTGCTGGATCACCGGGCGGTCGAATTCGCGGCCACGGTGCCGTTCGCGCTCAAATGCGCGGCCGGGGTTTCCAAACGCCTGGCCAAGCATGCCTTGCGCGGGTTGCTCCCGCCGGAACTGCTCGCACAACGCAAACAGGGTTTTGCTGTTCCCATCCAGCGCTGGTTTCGGGAGGCGCTTTGCGGCCACTTCCGGGAGGCCGTGCTCGGCGCCCAGGCGCGATGCGTTTCCCATCTGAAACGCGATTCCCTCGAGGTGCTGCTCACCCGGCACGTCTCCGGCCGGGAAGACCTGGGACACGCCCTCTGGAGCGTGCTGATCTTCGAGCATTGGCTGCGCAATCTGGAAACTGATCGGCCGCTTCGCGTATAAATGGGGGCAGTGGGTATGCGCCATGTTTGACGCCGACATTCGTGATAAATACAGCCGTGCCAAGCAATTGTTCAAGGATGGACGTATTGCCGAGGCGGACCGCTTGCTCGAAGAGTTGGATCAGGCCTATCCCAATCATCCCGACATTCTCTACGGGCGGGTCCGGTGCCTGGGCAAGCTGGGCCGTATCCGCGAGGCGCGCATCCTGGCAAACAAAATGCAGACGATGCACAATGATACGCGCGCGCCGGAGCTTCAGGCCTGGCTCAAGCGCTTGTGACAACGGCGCCGCGCCGTTTCACGGGTTCGCTCCATGCGTGCCGCCGGGCAAAACGCAGCACACTTTCGGAGATCAAACGAATGAGGCGAGTGATTCTCATGGTTACCCTGTCCCTGTTTCCACGCCTGCTGGTGGCGCAGGACCTCAACATCGAGCCGCTCCTCGGCGACAACTGGTACGGCGTGTACCTCAATGGCCAGAAGGCCGGTTACGCCATGGAATCGCTGCAGAAGGACAGCCAAGGCGCCATACTCCACATCGAGGACGCCCGATTCCAGGTCAACATGTCCGGGGTGAAACAGGACATCCACATCTTCTCGAGGCGCACGTATGCGCCGGAAGGCGGCCTGGTCTCCATCGAGTCCAAAGTGACCGAGCATGCGGGCCAGTCTGAGTTCAACGCCCATGTCGAAGGCGACGGCCTCGTGCTGATAAGCACTGTGGGCGGCAATACGCGCGAGCAACGGTTGCCCAAACCGCAGGAATCACTGGCGGACGCCGTCAAGCACGCCCGCTGGGTGCGCGGCAAGCCGCAAGTCGGCGACATGCTCAATTTCACCACGTTTGAGCCCATGTATCAGCGCGAGATTTCGGGCGTCAGCCACATTGTCGCCATCGAGGAGCGCGTTCTCGACGGCATCCCCTCGAAAGTCTACAAGATCAAGACCTCGATGGATCTCATCGGCATCGACTCGATCAGCTATGTGGCCGAGAACGGAACGAAACTCGAAGACAACATCGCGGGCAACATAACCATGCGCATCGAACCTGAGGTGCGCGCCAAGGACGTCGACTATAAGAACGACGTGATTGTGTCCAATGCGGCCATGATCGACAAGCCGATAGAAAAGCCGCGCGACCGCGCGTCCATCCATTTGCGCCTGCACGGCCCGCTCGGCCCCGATCATCTTTTCAACGACGATCGCCAGTCCATCGCCGCTGCCGGTGACGCCTTTGACTTCCACGCCACGCGCATCCGCATGGACGGCTTCGCGACGGCGAAACTACCCATTCAGGACGAGCAGTTGCTCCGCTGGACGAAGCCGACAGTCTTTGTTCAGAGCGACGATCCCAAGTTGATCGCGAAAGCGAAGGAAATCGTCGGAGACGAAACCGACTCGATGGCGATATCGAGGAAACTGTGCGCCTGGGTGAATGAAAACATGCGCAGCACGTTCTCTGCGCGCCTGACAAATGCGCTCGAGGTGCTTTCCAGCATGGAAGGGGACTGCACGGAGCACAGCATTCTGTTCATCGGCCTGGCCCGGGCCATCGGGTTGCCCGCGCAGGAAGTGGCCGGCCTGATCTACGTCGCGGGCGGCCAACCCGGATTCTATTTCCATCAGTGGGCCAAAGTCTGGGTGGGCAAGTGGATCGAGGTGGACCCCACCTTCGATCAGGCGCTGGCCGACGTCACCCATATCAAGCTCGCGGAAGGGGATCTCCTCAAGCAGGCCAAACTCATCCCTATTATCGGAAACCTCAAGATTGAGGTCCTGCCGGACGATGCGGCCGCGCCGACCGCAAAGTAGCCCGCCGCGCCTATTGACCAATTCGAGAGAATGTGGTAGAGAAACCGCAGGACGGCAAACAAACGGTGAAAGAGGAGCGGGGCGCAATGCGCAGGTTCATTGTGTTCGTCTTGGCGGCACTCTTGTCGGCCGGGTCGGGTTGTCTCTGGCGATCCCAGCGTGAACTTGAGGCGCAAGCGGCCAGCGGCATGCACCGGCTGGGCGACCTCGCGGAGAACCTGCTGGATTACGTGGAGGGAAAGACCTCGGACCCGCCGGCCATCGGGAATCTAAAGGAGCCCTGGAAGGACACGCATTTTGCTCCGCGGCAGGCCGAGATCTCGAGGCTCAAGGAATTGGGTTGCCTCGGGGAGAACAACAAGGGCCGCCTGGAATTGCGCAAGTGCGATGGCGTGAAGGGATTCAGCGCCCACAACGCCGCACAGCGCCTGCTCGCCGAAGAAAACAAGGACCGGAAGCTCCTCTACCGGCGTGTCGCGGAGAGCGGGGCTCCGCCCGGAACGTCCGTGGCCTTCGTGGAGCGGCTCTTCGTCATGAAACGGCTGCGCCGCGCCGAATCGGGCCAGGTGTTCCAGCTCCCCGACGAGGGCGATGATTTCAAGTCGCTCAAAGATTCCGCCCTCGGGCAACGCCTGGGCGCATCCTGCAAGGCCGAGGCCTGGGTGGCCGTTCCGTAACACGCACTGCCGGGAGTGTCAGAATCACTCCACGCCGCTTGCCGCCTGGCCGGGCACATTTTCCGGGGCGCGAATAACCGTGTGTTTCGCACCGCCGGCGATGACGGTCCTTCTGTTGATTTCCTGAAAGGCCAACCCGATCATGGCCACGTCGTCGGCGAGATCGCAAAGGCGATCGGAACGGCGCTGCACGCCGGCGCCCGGCGTGAAGACCTGATCGCGGAAGCCGTAGCGGTTCATCAGGCCGGTGGCCGCGTGATGTATGCCCAGCAGCGCACCCGCGCAGGCCGGGCCGGCGCCGCAGCACATCGCGATCGCCGTGGTCTGGAGGAAGTCAGATTCACCGCACAAGAGGGCGATGAGCGTGCCGCCAAGATTCTGAAGAACCCCCGCCCCCTCTTCCTCAGCAAGGGGCTGCAAGAGCCGCCCGCGGTGCGCCCGCCAGTCTGTGTCCTGGGCGCACAAGCCGCGCAGTTCCCGGACAAGCCGGAACAATCGCGAATCGGCGGGAATTGCCGCCAGGCCCGCGTCCAGGCAGGCATCAAGATCGGGTTCCACGAATGCCAGCGACTCGGCCGCGGCCAGAAACCGGGCCGCCGCAATAAAATCACCCGCGGGTTCCGCGATGCCGCTCTTCGTGGCCAGGTCCGCGGCGAGTTCGGGATGGCCCGGTGCGATGCACGCCCAGAGTTCCGCCCGGAACGCCTGGGGCTGAACACTCCGCACCGGCGCGTGGCGCGGAACCGCTGAGGGCTCGCTTTGTAGTCTCTGTTTCGCGAGGGCCTTGGCGAGACTGTCCTGCGTTGCGTGAACGCCTTCCTGCTCGAGAACGCCGAGCCATAACGCTTCGACATCCAGGTCGTCATACGGGGGCAACAACTCGAGCTCCGGGGAATCGAAAACGCTGTCCGGACATGGGCTTGTTCCTTCGCGGGACGTGCCGAGCATGCCCGCAATGCATCTGCCCAGCCAGCAGCCGTGGACGCGGTTGACGTAGTCTATGTAGGCGATGTGCTGTGTCACGCGATTCCCTTTCAAGCGGTGGACGCGGGCGAGCGTAGCGCGGTGTGGGCGCAAAATCAAACGGAAGTGTGCTAACCTCTCCAGACGATGCTGGAGACGGACCCATGCCCCAACATACACGCCGAACCTTTCTGAAGGGCGCAGTGGCGGCGGGCGCGCTCGCGTGGAGCGGCGCGGCGCGTTCCGAATCTTCCGGCCGGCCCAACCTGCTTCTGATCACCACGGATCAACTGCACTGGCGCGCCTTCGGCGCAGCGGGTCCATTCTTCGAGACTCCGGCGATGGATGCCCTGGCGCGCAGCGGAATGATCTTCCAAAGCGCCTTCTGCACCACGCCGCAGTGTTCGCCGAGCCGTTCGTCACTGTATACGGGACGCTATCCGCACAAGACGACCGTGATCGGCAACCTCGACAGCACGACGCATCTGGGCACGCCGCAGGGACCGCTCCCGGCCTCGGCCGAAACCCTGGGATCCCGTCTGCGCGCGGCCGGATACAACACCGCGTATTTCGGCAAGTGGCACTTGGGCAATCACGAAGCCTTCTCGAAGCATTTCGACCGCGCCAACTTCGACGGGGACAGCCACGCCGGCGCCACGGATCAGGCCGGGGCTTACCTCGCGGAACGCGCCCGGGACGCTGGAAGGCCGTTCTGCTGCTGCGTGAATTACATCAATCCGCACGACATCTACGAGGCCGGCGGCCTGGCGAAAACGGGCAAGTTCAGCGCGCCGGCGTTTCCCGTGCCGCATCCCGCTTCGTGGCGGGAAACCTTTGAGGGGAAGCCTGCGGTGCAGAAGCGCTACGCCGAGGAGGATCAAGGCAAGTGCCTTTGGGGCAAGCCTGATTCCTACTGGGAGATGTACCGCGCGGTATATCGCGAGAAAGTGCGCCTGGCGGACGCGGAGATCGGGCGGCTCCTCAAGCGGCTGGACGAAACCGGGCTGGCGGAGCGAACCATCGTCGCGCTGACGGCGGATCACGGAGACATGGACACGAATCACCGGCTCATATTCAAGGGGCCGTTCATGTATGAGAACCTCGTGCGTGTGCCGCTGATGATTCGCGTGCCGGGCGCATGGGGCGGCACACCCGGAGCGAGCGGCGAACTCGTCACGCTGTGCGACGTGTTGCCGACCTTCTGCGACTTCGCGGGCGCAGACGCCGGCGACGTGGACGGCGTCACGCTTCGGCCGGTGCTCACGGGGAAGGCGCTGCCGCAACCGCGCGACTACGTGGTCAGTCAATACTACGGGAAACAGCGGTGGGTGAATCCCATCCGGATGATCCGCACACGCGAGTTCAAGTACAACCGGTACATTGATCACGGCGAGGAATTCTACGACCTCGTGAACGATCCCGATGAGTTGAAGAACCTGGCGCGCGACCCGAAATTCGCGGAGAAGAAGGAAGCGCTGGCGGCCGAGCTGCGCGCCTGGATGACGAAGCACGGCGACACGGCCTTCGAAACGTACTGGCCCACGAACCGCGATGGCTCGCGGTTTCAAGACAAGGAAGTCACATGAGCAGCATCATGATCGACCCGGAGCGCTGCAAACGCTGTGGCAACTGCGTGCGCGAGTGCCCGGAAACGGTTTTTGAACAGCGTGACGCCGCTTCGGCTCCGGAAGTGCTGCGCGAGCATCTCTGCATTGCCTGCGGACACTGCGTTGCGCTGTGCCGGAGCGATGCCGTCGCGCACGCGGAGTTCCCCCCGCGCACACTGCATCCGATAACGCTCGAACTGATGCCGGGCCCGGCAAACCTGATGGAGCTGCTGCGCGCGCGGCGTTCCGCGCGGGCGTTCAAGGACACGCCGGTCGAGAGGTCGCTGCTCGAGAAGGTCATCGAAGCGGCGCGCCTGGCGCCGACCGCGCACAACTATCAGGGCACGCAATACATCGTAGTGCAGGACAGGCAGGTCCTCAAGCAAGCCGCGGACATGACGGCGGCGTTTCTCGGGAAGACGGCCCGGCTCCTGCGCAATCCGGCCATTCGCACGCTGTACGGCCTCGTGGCGAAGCACGAACTCAAGAGCGCCATGGGCATGCTCGAGAACTTCGAGCATCTGGAGGCCGCCGCGAAGCAGGGCGGGGACAAAGTCTTGCGGGGGGCGCCCTGCCTCCTGCTGTTCCATGCCGACCCGGGGCTCGCCTATCCCGACAAGAGCGCCCAACTCGCCGTGCAGAATGCCGCGCTCCTCTGCGTGACCCTGGGACTGTCGAGCTTCTACACGGGCTATCTCGTGGGCGGCTGTGAACATCTCCGGCAGCTCCGCCGGCTCTTGGGCGTGCCCGCGGGGCATCGCGTTTATGCCGGGCTCGCCATCGGGTACCCGAAGTTCACGTTTCATCAGTGGCCGGATCGAAAACCCGCCGAGGTTCTTTGGCGCCAGGAGTAGCCGCGCCCGCGGCTCAGCGCGGCAGGAATTCGAGGGCGGCGGCCGCCACGGCTTCGGGGCTGATCCGCGTCATGCAGCGGTGATCCGTGGCGCACGTGGGCTTCTGGCAGGGGCCGCAATCGACGTCCACCCGCAGGATGCGGCCTTTTTCCCAGGGGCTGTCCGTGTATTTAGGCGACGTGGAGCCCATGATGCAGATCACCGGCTTCTGAAACGCGATGGCGATGTGCCGCGGCCCGCTGTCGTTGCCGATGAGCAGGTCCAACTGCGAAATGACCGCCTTGAGCCTGGCAATGGACGGCGCGCCCTCGTTGCAGTCGATGAGCGGCGTGCTTGCGGCACGCAGCACCGCCTCGCGCGTGTCTTCTTCGCCGGGACCGGTCATCAGCACGCAGCGTGCGCCCACCCGCTCCGCAAGCAAGTCCGCCACGCGCGCATAGCGTTCCGCGGGCCAGCGCTTGCTCGGGCCGAAGGCGGCGCCGGGCGCAAAGCCGACAATCGGGCCGCTGCCCGCGAGCTTTCGCCGCACTTTCTCGACGGCGGCGGCGTCCGCGGCCAACTCGAGGCCGCGGCCGTCCTCTTCGCAGCCCAGCGGCGCCACGAGGTCGAGATACTCCCGGGCCATGTAGATGGGCGTGATGCGCCCGGTCTCGCGATGCGGCGCGATGCGATCCGTCAGGAGCCAGGCGCGCCCGCCGCGGTCATAGCCGATGCGGCGCCGCGCCCCGGCCATCCACGCGAGCCACGCCGCGCGGAACGAGTGCGGGAAGACCACGGCCAGATCGCGCGACAGCGGCCGAAGCGCCGAAGCCATCGCGAGCATGCGGAAAAACCCGGGTCGTTTCGGCAGAGAATATAGCCGGTCGATCCACGGAAGCCCGTCGAGCAACTGGCAAATGCCCGGCTGGCCGGCCACGCACAGTTCCGCCGCCGGGAAGCGCTGCTTGAGGGCGCGCAGGGCCGGGGTGCACATCGCGGCATCGCCCAGCCAGTTCGGGGCGAGCACGAGGATGTGTTGCGGGTTCGGGGAAAGGGTCATGGATTGGCTTCGGGGGTTGGGGTTTCGCGTGTGCGCAGGAAGGACACTACCATTCCTTGCGTCCCCGGCCGATGCGGTCGCCCAGTTTCCGGGTGAAATCCTCCGCGCCGAGGGTTTCCTGGAAAGTCCGGCGCTCGTCCCGGATCCGTTTCCGGATGATCTCAAAGGCATCCACGAGGGCGCGCAGCGCCACAACGCCGAAGAACACGAACATCAGCGAAAGAATAAACGCAAACTGTTTCGGGCTCTCCGTGACGAGCAGCATCTTCAGTCCGAGCAGCATGACGAGCGGAATGCAGAGCAACAGATAGAAGCTCGCGGGGCGCCGGGCATGTGCCTCGCGGAACGCCTTCCACAGATAGGCGCCAAGCGAGGGCATCGGCCGGTCTTCACCGCTCGAGTCCATCCGTCATCCCTTGTACGGGCAGCCTTCGCCCGAACTGCAACAGCTTGCGCACGAAGGCATCGGGGCCGAGGCGGTCTCGGCGCCGCGCATCGGCGCGAAATGGCTCAATTGCTTCTCCATGCGCCGGGAACCACAGGCCGGGCACACGGGTTTCTCCTCGGCGCGCACCAGAAGCTCACTGGTCTTCTCGCAGTCGCCGCAGCGATAGGCAAACAGGGGCATGGGGGCAACCTCCGTGCGTAACACATTTACACACCTAATCTTAGCAGCCCCGCCCGGAATTTGGCAAGCCACGCGCACAAACGTGGGGTGGCGGAAGCGCCAGCGCTACCCACCAGCCCGTGTTGCAAGAAGGGTCGTGCGCGTTCGCTCGTACTTCTAGCGCTTCGACTTGGGGGCCGCCGGGTACCCGGGGCGGCGGGTATCACGCGTGCGCCGAGGGGGAGGGTGGTTTCTGCACAGGCGCGGAGTAACGAGAGTCGCGGAACGCGAACCAGACCCTCCTTCGCTGAAGCTACGGAGGGCAGGGGCGCGAAGAAAGATGAATCAGCCATGGAAGCGAGGCAGGCTCCGTGATCTCCGTGCTCTCCGTGGTCAGACTCCTGAGAGGATTCCTCGGTAGTGCGCCGGGTGGTCCCAAGCCTGCTTTGCGTCCTTCCTCCGTCTTCGCCGTGTTCTCCGTGTAAGGCATTCTCTTTTCACACGTGCAGCGGAGGAAGTGCGGTGGTTCCGCCAACGCTTCACCCGCCCTACTTGCAGGCGTTTTGGATGACGCGCCCGTAGATCTGAATGGCGCGCAGGTAGTTCTCGACGGAAACGCGCTCGTCGGTGCTGTGGATGCGGGCAAGATCGTCGAGGGTGAAAACCATGGGTTGGAGGCGGTAGCAGTTCTCGGCCACGTCTGTGTAGTTGCGCGCGTCCGTGCCGCCGAGGGTCAGTCCCGGCACGATGGCAACTTCGGGCATTACTTCGCGCACGCTGGCGGCAATGAGGTTGTACGCGGGGCTGTCCACTTGTGAGACAGGCGCGGCCTCGCGCGCTTCCTCGGGGGACAGCGGCGCAATCGTCACACGGGGGTCGGCGACCACGCGCTTTGCATGTTCGAGCACGCTTGCCACGCTGTCTTCCGGCATGATGCGGAAATTCACCACGGCGGACGCATGGGTGGGCAGGACATTGTCCTTGCTGCCCGCCTGGATAATCGTCGGGGCGGTGGTCGTGCGGAGCGCGGCATTCGCGGTGGGGATCTTCGACAACTGCCATTTCACCACAGGGCTCAGCGCCCACAAATTCGCCATCACAACACGGAGCGGAAACGACATCTCCGGCCCGGCATACTCGAGCATTTGCCGCACGGGGCCGTCCAGCCGCGCGGGCATCTGATGATCTTCGAGCCGGTTGATCGCGCGGGCGAGTATGCCGATGTTGCTCTCGCGGGGCGGACTCGACGAATGCCCGCCGGGGCCGTCCACGGAAAGTCCGAGGCTCACGTAGCCCTTCTCCGACGTGCAGATAATGCCCACGGGCTTTGTGACGCCGGGAAGGATGCCGCGCGTGACGGCGCTGCCTTCGTCAAGCGCGAACTGGGCCTTGATCCCGCGTTCCTTGAGCGTCTTCGCGACGGCTCGCGCGCCGCGTACGCCGCCCAGTTCTTCGTCATGGCCGAACGCCAACAGCACCGTGCGGCGGGGCTGAAAACCGGCGCTCAGGAGTGTCTCGCATGTCTCGAGCAGGCCCACTACGCCGCACTTGAAGTCCGACGTGCCGCGCCCCCAGACAAACCCGTCGGCCACTTCGCCTGCAAAGGGCGGATGCGTCCATTTCGATTCGCTGCCCGGATCCACGGGCACCACATCGTAGTGCGCCAGCAGCAGGACGGGCGCGAGCGACGGATCGCTGCCCGCCCAGGTGTAGAGCAGCGAATGGCCGTTGATGATCTCCCGCTTCAGCGCGGCGTGAACCTTCGGGAAGGACTCGGCCAGATATTGGCGGCACTTCTCAAATTCTTCCGACGGAAACTGTGCCGCGTCCTGATACGAGATCGTCCTGAATGGAATGGCGCCGGCCAAGCGCCCGGCCGCGCCCGCCGCGTCCACGGCCATGGGCGCCGCCGCCTGGACCGGGACCTGGCGCGAACGGAACAGCGCCGAGCGAATCAACAGAACGCCCGCAACGAGCGCGATGGCCAAGACGAGCACTAAGAGGACTCGACGCATGGAAAGATCTCCTGTGAATGCCGAAACGGCCTCCGGGCCGGCGCTATGCGTTGCTGGCCAAACCCAGCGTCTGTGCGAAACGCTTGAGGAAACTCTCGCGGGCCGGCCCGGCCGGCGCCTCCTGATGCATGAGCCGGCTGGCCAACACCTGCATGTACTTGGCGACCGGCGCATTGGGATACAGCATCACGAACGGGCGGCTTTGCATGACCGCCTGTGACACGTGCGGGTCGCGCGGAAGGCAGCCGAGATACGAGAGGTTGCGGCCGAGGTACTGCTGCGAGACGTTGGCCAGTTTCGTGGCGACCGCCTTGGCCTGCTCCTGCGTGCCCACCATGTTCACGAGGAGCCGGATCACGACCTCCTTGCGCACGTTGTGCAGCGTCTTCAGCATGGCATAGGCGTCCACAATCGCGGACGGCTCGGGCGTGGTGACGAGCAGGACCTCGTCCGCCGCCGCCGCGAAGGAGACGGCGTTGTGGCCGATGCCCGCCATCGTGTCAATGATGATGAAGTCCGTTTCACTTTGGAGTTCCTCGACGCCGTCGAGCAGCCGCTGGCGGCCCGCGGGCGAGAGGTCGGCCATCTGCGAAAGCCCGGACGAACCGGGAATCAGCTCGATGCCGCCGGGCGCCCGCACGAGGATTTCGGAGAGGCGCTTCTGTCCGTCGATCACGTGTTCGAGGTTGTAGATGGACGTGAGCCCCATGAGCACTTCAACGTTGGCGAGCCCGAGGTCCGCATCGAGCAGCACGACCCGGCCGCCGTGTTGCGCCAGCGTGATCGCGAGATTCACGCTTGTGCTCGTTTTTCCCACGCCGCCCTTGCCGCTCGTCACGGCGAGAACCCGCGCCCGCTGCCGCGAGCGCTTCACTAATTCGCGCAGATTCTGTGCTTGATCAGCCACGGCTATCCTTGCCTTCCAACACGAGGTTGGCCATCATGCCCGGCGTGGCCACCGCAATGTCATCGGGGACATTCTGGCCCACGCTCATGTAACTCAAGGGCAGTCCGGCCTCCGCCAGGATGCTGAGGATGGTTCCGTACTGCCGCGTTTCGTCCAATTTCGTAAAAAGCAGCGAGGTGGGTTCGAGGCACTTGAAGTTCGAAACCACGCTGCGCAAGTCGTCCGCCTGGGTCGGGGCGCTCAGGACGAGGATCGTTTCGTGCGGCCGCGCCGCGCCCAGCACGCCCTTCAGCTCATGGATCTGCTCCAGGTTGAACTGGCTGCCGCCGGGCGTGTCCATCAACACGAGATCGAAGCCTCGGAAAGCCCGCAGGGCCTCCGCAACTTCCCCGGCATCATTGGCCACCTGCATCGGCAGCCCGATGATGTTGGCGTACACGCGCAACTGCTCGACCGCGGCCACGCGGTACGTATCGCAGGTGAGCAGCCCCACCCGGGCGCGCTCCTGCACCGCAAACTGCGCCGCAAGCTTGGCCAGGTTCGTCGTCTTGCCAACACCTGTGGGACCGCATAGTGCGACGAGCCGGCATTGTCCGCCGTGCAGCGCGATGCCCCCCGTCACCTTGACCATCCGCCGGATCTCGATGTGGAGGCGTTCCGTGAAGATGCGCGGCTCCCGGAGCATGGCGGGGTCGGCGTTTTTCACCACGGCGCCGAGCAGGGCCGCCGCGGTCTTGCGGGCCACGCCGCGGTGCAGCAGCGTGCGGTAGTGCGGCGCGAATTCGGGGGGCAGCCCGGCGCCGGGATGCTCCGCGTAGAGCACTTGAAGCATCTCGCGGATATCCTGCATCTCGCGGCGCAGTTCCTCGGGCGCGGCATCCGTTTCCGGTTTCCGCTTGGGAAAGGCCAGCACGGCGCTTGCGCCGCCGGCCGAAGGCGCCGGTACCGGCTGGCTGTTCATCCTGCGCTGCGCCTCGCGGATAATCTGCTCGAATTCCTCGCGCGTGCGCGGCGTGGCCGTCTTTCCTGGCAGTGCGCTGTTTTCCGCATACTTCCGCTCGGCGGCGCTCGGCGTGCGCGCGGCAGCCGCCGGCAGAGGCACGGAAACGGTAATCTCGACGTGCTTTCGGGCGAACCAGCCGAGGATCCCGCCCTCCGCGACCTGGCGCGTGCTCATCACGACCGCGTCCGCGCCGTACTTTGCGCGCATCGTGCGGTAGGCCGCTTCGAGCGTATCGCCGCGGATTTTGTAGAAACGCTGGCTCATGTTATGCGTTCACTTGCCCTTCGCTTTCCAGCCGCACCGCCGGGTCGATCTCATGATACGACAACACGACAATCTTCGGGATGCGCCGCTGCACAATCCGCTTGAAGTAGCGGCGCACCGGCGCGGACGTCAGCACGACCGGTTCCTGCCCCGACAGCACCAGCGGCTGCACGGCCTGCGCCGTGCGTTCCGCGAGTTCGTCGGCACGGGCGGGCGGCACGGGAATGTACTCGCCGGTTTCCGCCTGGGCGATGGCGTTGAGGATTTCCTGTTCGAGTTCGGGCGAAACCGTCACGACGCGGAGCACGCCTTTTTCGTCGGCGTAGCCCGCGCAGATCTCGCGCGCGAGCGCATGGCGGCAATACTCCGCCAGCACTTCTGTGTCCTTCGTGCGCGGCCCGTAATCGCAGAGCGTTTCGAGGACCATTTCGAGATTGCGGATGGACACCCGTTCCCGCAGCAGGTGATGCAGCACTTTCTGCAGTTCGCCGTATGTCAGGATGTTGGGCAGAAGTTCATTCACCACCGTGGGCGAAGACTCCTTCAGGTGATTGACGAGGTTCTGCACGTCCTCGCGCGTGAGCAGTTCGTCCGCGTGCGCGTAAATGAGTTCCGTGAGGTGCGTGGCCAGCACGGCGGAAGGCTCCACAATCGTATAGCCCAGGCGTTCGGCACGATCCCGGTCCTCGCGCGAGACCCACATGGCCTGGAGGCCGAAGGCCGGTTCGCGCGTCGGGAATCCGCCGACCTCCTCCTCGACGAGGCCGGGATTCATGGCGAGGAAGTGATCCGGCATCAACTCATACGAGGCGATCACGGACTCGCGCATCTTCACGCAGTATTCATTGGGGCGCAGCCGCATGTTGTCCACGATGCGGATGACCGGCACAACGAAACCCATCTTCGTGGCGATCTGCTGGCGGATGATCTGGATGCGGTTGAGGAGGTCGCCGCCCTGCTTGGCGTCCGCCAGCATGATCAGGCCATAGCCCAGTTCGATTTTCAGCGGATCGATCGTGAGCAGGTCTTCCGTGCGCACGGCGGGCTTCTCGGCTTCCACGGCGGCTTTCGCGCGTTCCCTGGCATGCGCCTCGGATTGCAGGCGCCGCTGCGTTTCCCGTGCGGTGTATGCCATGAACCCGAGCACGCCCGCCACGGCCAGGAAGGGACCGGTCGGCATGCCCGGCACGAGGCCAAAGAGCGCCAGCATGAAGGAAGCCACGCCCAGCGCCCGGGGATACTTTCCGAGCTGCTTGCTGAAGTCCGCGCCGAGATTATCCTCGGAAACCGTGCGCGTCACGATCAGGCCGGCGGCCGTGGAGACGATGAGCGAGGGAATCTGTGACACGAGGCCGTCGCCAATCGTCAGCAGGGTATACGTCGAGGCCGCATCGGCCAGGCTCATGCCGAGCATCGCCACGCCGATGATCAGGCCGAATACGATATTGACGATCGTGATGACAATGCCGGCAATGGCGTCCCCCCGGACGAACTTCGTCGCGCCGTCCATCGCCCCGTAGAAATCGGCTTCGCGTTCAATGTCGCGGCGGCGCTGCCGCGCCTGGTCCTCGGTGATGAGGCCGGCATTGAGATCCGAATCCACGCCCATCTGCTTGCCGGGCATTGCGTCCAAAGTGAAACGCGCGGCCACTTCCGAGATGCGTGTCGCGCCCCGGGTGATGACCACAAACTGAATCACCACGAGGATGGTGAAGATCACGATCCCCACGAACATGTTCCCGCTCGTAACGAAGCCGCCAAAGGCCTGGATCACCTGGCCGGCATTCGCCTGGGCCAGAATCAGCCGCGTCGAGGCGACGTTCAGGCTCAGCCGGTAGAGCGTGAGGATGAGCAGCAGCGACGGAAACACCGCGAATTCCACGGGGCGCTGGAGATAGAGCGTGGCGAGCAGCACCACGACAGACAAGGAGATGTTGATCGTCAGCAGGATGTCAAGGACCGACGTCGGCACGGGAATGATGAGCACGAGCAGAATGCCGATCACGCAGACGGCCAGGGGGATGTCCTGGTTCCGCGCAATCGAGAAGCGTCCGAGACGCTCGACCTGCTGTAGCGGTGCTGCCATGCCTAACTCGTGAGTGCTCTCTTTCGTTGGGCGGCGCCGGATTCAGCGCCGCACTATTCCTCGCTGTTGCGTTTCGCCGTGCCTATACCGCCTTTCGCATGTTCTCCATAAACTGATTCCGCTCCCGTATCTTGTCCGCGCGCCGATCTATGCTGTACACAAAGGACAGCACCTCCGCAACCGCCTGGAACAAGGTCCCGGGGATGCTTTCGTTCAGGTCCACCATGCGGTAGAGCGCCCGCGCGAGCTCCGGCTTCTGCACCACGGGCACATCGTGTTCCGCCGCCAGGTCGCGTATGCGCTGCGCCATCAGCCGCTGGCCTTTCGCCACGACGACCGGCGCGCTCATCACCGCCACATCGTAGCGCAATGCCACGGCGAATTCCGTCGGATTCGTGATGACCACCTCCGCCTTCGGCACCTCGGCCATCATGCGCTGCATCGCGATCTGCCGCTGCAACTGGCGGATGCGCCGCTTGATGTGCGGGTCGCCCTCCAGCTCCTTCACCTCCTGTTTCGCCTCTTCGCGGCTCATGCGCAGGTCCCGCTCATACTGCCAGCGTTGAAAGCCGTAGTCGAAGACGCCGATCACAATCATCGTCAGCGCCACGCGCCACCATACGGCAACGACCAGGGCGGTCACGGCGCCGACAACGCTGTGCGGGCTCATCTGCATGAGCGCCACGAAATCGGGCAGGCGGGAGCGCATCGCCAGCCAGACCACCCAGCCCGCCAAAACGAGTTTCAGGATGGATTTCACGAGTTCCATCAGGCTTCGCACCGAGAAGAACTTGCCCAGCCCGCTGACGATGTTCAGGCGATCCAGGCGCGGCTGCAGCGGCTTCGTCGTGAAGAGAATGCCCACCTGCGCGATGTTGATCGCCAGACCGGCCGCCAGCATGGCGATCATGAATGGCAGGGCGCACAACGCGAGATCATAGAAGGACCGCAGGGCGAGCGCCGAGAAAGACACTTTGTCCAGGGTGAGCCGGTCCGCTTCGCCAAGATAGTACTGGGTCGCGGCGAGCATCGACCGGCCCGTGTGCCCCGCGAGCAGCATCAACGCCAGCAGCGCCACTGCCAGCCCGGCTCCGGAACTCAAGTCCTGGCTGCGAGGCACATTCCCTTCCTCGCGCGCCCGCATCTTCTTCTGCGGACTCGCGGGAAGCGTCTTCTCTCCACCCACGTCTTCGGGCATGCGCGTCCTAACTCATTCCGCGAATCAGGGTCTCGACATTGCGGAACATCCGTTCAAACATCCCATCCAGCACGTAGACATACGCGCCAATCATGAAGGCCATCAGGAACAGGCTCGTCGCGATCGTGACCGGAAAACCCACGACGAACAGTTGGATCTGCGGCACAACGCGCCCCAACAGGCCCATGATCACATAGGCCAGCAACATCGCCGCCGCCACGGGCGCGGCAATCATGATGCCGTCGGCAAAAAGCGCCCGCCCCCACCGCGCCACTTCGAACGCCAGGGCGGGCCGCGCCACGAAACCGCCCACCGGAACATGCTCGTATGTGCTCGCAAGCGCCAGGAGCATCGTTCGATGCCCTCCGGTCACCAGGAGACACATGACGGCGAGGATGAACAGAAAGAATCCGAAAACCGGAAACTGTGTTTCCATCGCCGGATTGAAAATGTTCATCATGCCAAAGCCGGTTTGGAGGTCCATCACCTGGCCCGCCACCTGAATCGCCCCGAAGACCAGGGTCATCACGAAACCCATGGCCAGCCCAATGAGGACTTCCTCCGCGCCGACCAGGGCGAACTGCACCGCATCGGCCGGCAGCGGCTGCGCCAGCGCCGGCAGCGTCGGCGTCAGGAGTATCGCCGTGAGCCCGATCAGTCCAACTTTCCCCATGACCGGAAAATTGCCCGAGCCGAGGATGGGCGCGGAAACTATCAGCCCCCCCACCCGGGCCAGGACCAACAGGAACAACTTGAAGATTTCCACTTCGGCCATGTGCAGTCTATCTCACCACTTGACTCATCCCCCGGAACACGTCCTGAAAATACGTAATCAACACATCCGTCATCCAGGGCAGAAAAATCAGAAACGACAGCAACACCACCACGATCTTCGGCACAAAAGTCAGGGTGATCTCCTGAATCTGAGTCACCGATTGCAGAATGCCTATCACGAGGCCAACCAGCAGGCCGGACAGCAGCATCGGCGCTGACACCAGCAGGGTGATCAGCATCGCCTGCTGTCCCACGGCTATGACGCTGTCAAGGTTCATACGGCATGCCTCGAAGCTTCGGAATCCGGGGGATCTCCGACAAAACACAATATAGTCCCATGTTGGCGCGAGCATACCACAATATATTGCGTGTGTCAACAATATTTGTCTTTGGAGCGCCCGAGTTAAGTTGACTTCTGGCAAGCGTTTGCATAGGATAGGTCCCCACTGAGTGCAGAGGAATGCGCGTGTTGTCCACACCGTCCAAGACCGTCCCTTCACGAGAGCATGTGGCCGAGATGTTCGACCATATCGCTCACCGCTACGACCTGCTGAACCGGCTCCTGTCGTTTGGCCGGGACATCGCGTGGCGCAAGCGTTTCCTTCGGGGGCTTCCAGAGCGGCCGGGACTGCGGGTGCTGGACTTGGCCACGGGAACCGGTGATGTCCTCCTGACCCTGGCCGCCGACCCACGCGTTGCCTCGGGCGCCGGGCTGGATATGTCCGCGGGTATGTTGCGCTACGCGGCGGCAAAGCTGGCCGCACGAGGACTGGACGAACGATTCCCGCTCATTCGGGGAGATGCTGCCCGGCTGGCCCTCCAATCCTCGATTTTTGATGTAATAACGATCTCTTTTGGCATCCGAAACGTTGCCCAGGTCGAGGACGCGCTCCGCGAGATGCTGCGGGTGCTTCGGCCGGGGGGCAGGGCCATGATCATGGAATTCTCGATTCCCGCGAACCGGATCTTCCGCCCCGTCTACCTCTTCTACCTGCGCCATGTGCTCCCCCGACTGGGCTCCTTCCTCTCGGGCGATGCAAACGCCTACCGTTACCTGAACCAGACCGTCGAGTCGTTCCCCTATGGCTGCAACTTCTGTAAGTTGATGGCCCGTGCGGGATTCGCGCATATCGAGTGTGTTACGTTGAGTTTGGGAATCGCCACGCTGTACCTGGGACGCAAAGGAGACGCAATTTCTTGAGCGCGTTTCTGGACAACTGGTGGTAATTCTGCTACAATCTATACAGTGTAGGGCTTTCTGAGTCTTAAGCTGAGGACTCCGCCTGCAAGAGGCGGGTGACAGACGTGTGACCGGGGTCCTCGGTGTGCCGCCGGGCGCAAGACGGGGTGGCGCGCCCAGAGGGTAGAGTGTGGAGTTTTGTGTGCGCGGGGTATGCTAACGAAAGGGTGTCCAACGTGAAGCAAGTTCTGTCTTTTCTAGGAATAATAGCCATGGCCGGTTTCCTCTGTCCCGGCATGGCCCAAGCCCAATGTTTCCAGAGCCAAATAGACATTGACTTCACCTTCCAGTCCTTGGACCAGGTGATCTCGGACATGCTGCCGGCCTGGACAGCGCAAAACGTCTGGCAGCAGGTCCAGTACCAGGCCGGGCCGAATTTTGCCGATGCGGACAACGATGCCAACGGCATTAACGACGACGATCAGTTTGATCTGCTGGGCGCGGTGTACAACGGCGCGCCGTCGGTCGTGGCCAACCTCGACCCGGCCGATGTGGGCCTGATCCGCAGCACCTTCGACGCGAACCTTGCGCACATGCAGACCCTCGAGATCGCCCTCAACAACGTGCACGCCGAAGCCTTCGGCGGCCTGGTGAAGCTGGACCTGAACGTCGTGACCGGGCAGCCCCTCACGGTGATGGGCCAGACTTTTGATGTGCCGAGTCTGTGGGTGGGCGATGACGCCCTGCTCAATTCCGTGCCGGTGCTGAAGACGGCCCTGATGAACATGGTCGGCTGCTATCTGACCACCGGCGACAGCAGCTCCGTGGCTCATCTTCAAAGCCTGCTGCGCGTGATCATCAACCGTGTGATTCAGGACCTGGTGCCCACGCTCCTGGCGGGCGGCGGCGGCGGCAGCATCACCATCGACACGTTCAGCATCGGGGCCGACGGAACCATCTATGTCAAGGTCTGCGGCATCGAAGTTGTGGACTGCGTCGAAGTCTGGGCCTATGGCAACGAGATCCAGAGCACCATCAACAACTTCTCGGGCGCCTTCAACTGCGCTTCTTTCGCGGCGGCGGGCGGCGGCTGCCACTCCGAACTGCTGGGCGCGAATGGCGACCTGAACGGGGACGGTTTCACCAACCTCCAGTCTTACCAGGCGGTGGGCGGCAACCGCCAGCAATTCATGGAAAATGAAAGCATTGTGGACCCCCCGATCGAGATCGTGGACCAACCGGACTCGGTGACGACGGAAAGCGGCGTCGCCTTTGAAATGAGCGTCGGTCTTGCCGGCGGTCTGAGCGGGGCCACGCCCGAATACAAATGGGAATTGACGGACCTCGGCGATTTCGAGTCCAAGGGCATCGTCTCCACCGGCGCCACCTACTTCGATCCTTATCCGCTGCCGACGGGCGGAGCGGCGCCGTACACGGTCACGGTGTGCGATTCGCTGTGGACCCGGCGCTCAGCGCCGGCCCTGCTGACGGTCAACTATGTGCCGCTGCAGGCGGTTACCCAACCCGCGGGCGCCGATCTCTTCGTTTCCGACAATTATTCGATGACCTTCGTCGTCAAGGGTGGTGAGTCCGTTCCCACGTACCAGTGGTATAAGGACGGCCTCTTCGTCAATGGCGCGACCTCCAATACGCTCCCCCTCAGCAACGTTGCGGAATCCGACGCGGGCGCCTACTACTGCATCGCCACGGGCCAGAACTCCGGGCCCGTCGTAACGACGGTCCAGTCGGACAACGCCGTGGTCACGGTCACCGACCGGATCCGCTTCTCGCAACAGCCCGCCGGCGGCGGCGTCTATGTGGACGAACCGTTCACCTTCTCCGCGCAGGCCATTGGGCACGTGAATGGAACGCTCGGATTCCAATGGCAGAAACTCGGCGGAGACTGGGAAGACATCCCCGGCGCCACCAGCGCTGACTTCACCATCGAAGTGACCACCTTGGCGGACAACGGCACTTACCGCTGCGTCATCTTCGACGACGTCTATACCATCCCGTCGAATCCCGTCACCCTCGTGGTCGCGGAGCACATGTCCTTCGTCGTCATTCCGACGGACAGCCTCGCATGGCTCGACGGCACGTTTACGTACACCGTCGAAGTCGCCGGCGGCCTCGGGGTTCTCCACTATGTGTGGATGAAGGATGGCGCGCCCGTGGGCGGGGATTCCGCGGCGCTCACGCTGCATCCCGTGCTTGAATCCGATGCGGGCGCCTACACCGTCCAGGTTTCGGACGACCGGGAGAACATCCTCTCCGATCCGCCGGCCAACCTGTCGGTGGCGCCGCCGTTCAGCTTCCTGGAACAGCCGCAGGGCGCGGAACTGTACACCGGCGCGAGCCATACCTTCACCGTGGCGGTGGAAGGCGGAACCCCGCCGTTCACCTACACCTGGAGGAAGGACGGCGCGCCGCTGGGCGTTCCCAGCGAACCGAGCTACGCCATCGCGTCCGTGGTTCCCGGCGATACCGGCGTCTACACCTGCCTCGTGAACGATCTGAACGGGTCCAACACGAGCGTGCCGGCCATCCTGAGCGTCGCCGACCACCTCTCGTTCAATGCGCAGCCCCCGAGCGGCACCGTCTACATCGGCGACCCCTTTACGTTCAGCGTTGACATGCACGGCGGCCTCGGGACCATCGAATACTCGTGGTTCAAGCGTCAGGGCGCCATCGACATCAACCTGAATGCGCACAACCCCACCTACACGGTTTCGTCCGCGAGCAGTGTGACGGCCGGCAACTACTTCTGCCGCGTCAAGGACAAGTTCGAAACCGTCAACTCGAACATGGGCACCCTGGCGGTCGTGAATCCCCTCTCCTTCGCCGGACAACCGCAGAGCGGCTACCGCTTCGAAGGCGGCGCCGCGGTCTTCAGCGTTTCGGCGAGCGGCGGCCTCGGCACCATCCACTACCAGTGGCTGCATGACGGAGCGCCCGTCGGCACCGACTCGAACTCACTGAGCATCAGCAACCTCGTGTGCGCGGACGGCGGCGTGTACGTCTGCCGCGCCACGGACGATGTCCGCAGCACCGATTCGGCGGAAGCCACGCTGACCATGCTGCCCGCGCCGCCCACCAACGGGCTGCCAGTCACCATCAACCTGACGGGGCAGCAAGTCGTGCCGCCAAGCGCCAGCGGCGCCAGCGGCTTCGGCTTCGGCTCGCTCAAGCTGAACACCTACACCGGCAACTACACCCTGTCCATGTCCATCACGCACCTCGTCGTGTCTCCGACCAGCGCCGCCATGTTCCGCGGCCTTGAGGGCGAGAACGGCACCCAGGTCTTCAGCCTCGGTGACGGCCAAAGCGCCATCGGCTTCTCCAAAGTGCTCACCAACGGCCAGGCCGCCGAAATGACCGCTGGATACTACTACGTCCAGATCACTTCGGCCCTCTATCCGCTCGGCGACATCCGCGGCCAATTCGTGACCTCCGATCCGGGCATCTGCGAGATCCCGGGTGAAGGCGAAGGCGAAGGCGAGGGTGAAGGTGAAGGCGAGGGCGAAGGCGAGGGTGAAGGCGAGGGTGAGGGTGAAGGCGAGGGTGAAGGCGAAGGCGAGGGTGAAGGCGAGGGCGAGGGCGAGGGCGAGGGCGAGGGCGAGGGCGAAGG